>CAYWPY010000013.1:13999-18810 GCA_964460255.1 uncultured Candidatus Saccharibacteria bacterium
TTAAATTTCTTGTTTTGGATAAAGACAGCCTTAAGCAAAAAGCATTAATAGCTTTAACTGATGGAGATATTGACGGAGATTTAGTAATTGATGGAGCAAATAATAAAATTAGGGAGCTCTTAATTCGTAATTGCTCCGTTTCGAGAAAGATTAAAGTTATTAATTTAAGAGCTGATAAAGTTGAAATAATCGGGAATGCAGAAAATGTTGTTTTAGAAAATGTGGTTGCTAAAGATATCCATATTTGCGGGGAAGTGAAAGATTCAGTAATAGTTAAAAATATAGAAAATTCAGAAGGAGATGTAGAGATTAATGGGTTTGCGAAAGAAGTGTTGGCAGTAAATATCCATATTAATTTGTTGGATATGAAGAGGATTGATTGTGAAAGAATAAAAGGAAAGTTAGTAGAAGTAGATAAGATTTTTGTAAATTATACAAACATAGATATAGAATTTGATAATTTAACCGCTGATCATTTTTATTTTAAAGATGATCCCGGAAAAGGCCTTTCTCATTTGGTAAATAGTTCTTTACGACTGTAGAAGTTAAAAAAGCACTCTAAAAAGAGTGCTTTTTATTTGACAATACTTAAAAAAAATTATATAAGAGAGCTACTCGATGAGCTCTTTAAAAAAAGGAGGCGATTTTAATGAAGGTGGCAAGTAAATTAAAACCTTTAGTTAATGATTCTAAAATTGGAAAATTTGTTCACGATGATTTTAATTCACCGGGTATTGAGTTAAACGTTTTAGAAAATGAATTCAATCCGGACTCAGTAATTATTTTTGATCGGGGAGTAATTGATAATGATTTAACAATTAATGGTCATAATCAGCAAATTGAAGAATTAAGAATAACCGCCTGTTTAGTAAAAAATACGATTTCTATTTTCAACTTAAAAGCTAAAAAAATAAAGATTAGTTCCGAAGTAAAAAATCTTATTTTACTTGATGTAAATTCTGATCAATTAGAAATAGATGGAAAAGTTAGTAGACTGATGATTGTTAATAATCTTATAAACGAAGAGACGGATATAAAAATAAAAGGAAATTTTGGAGCAATGATATTTAGAAATGTAGACGTTAATAGTATTGATTTAAAAGCGGCTAGAATTAAACTGATAGAGGCAAGTAAATTAAAGAGTAGGAAGATGAAAATTGCTTTAACTAATGCGCTTTTTAAAAAACTTACCATTAAATGTCTTTCTTTAATTAAAGAAAATAAAATCGAAAATTATTACTGCTTGAAAAATTTATTTTTAAAGCTGTAAATTATTATAAAGCATTCCTAAAAGGAATGCTTTTTTGTTGCTAATTTTAATAAAGTTGTTAAAATGATATTGGTATAAAATAAAAATAAAAAAAATGAAAAAATTAAAAAGAAGTAGTAAAAATAAAGTTATTGCCGGTATTTTTGGTGGTTTAGGAGAATATATGGATGTAGATCCCACAATTTTAAGACTGATTGGGCTTTTGGTTTTTATAGTAACCGGTTTATTTCCCTTTATTATAGTTTATGTGTTAGCAGCTTTGATAGTTCCTAAGACTGAAGAACAAATCAAAATGGATGCAGAAACCCCGGCTTGGAAAAAATGGTGGTTTTGGATTATTATTCTACTTATTATTTTATTTCTTTTGCCAATTTTATTAATTTTGACATTTAGAGGAATAGGGCCAATCGCCAATGTAAATATTCACACTAACGATCAAACCGGTTTTAAAGATGTTAATGAAGCTCATCAAATAATTAAAGAAGAAAGAGTTCCTGATGAAGGTGAAATTATTGATTATTTAGAAGAAGAATTTATCGATTCTGAAAACACTTTTGCTAATTATCATGAATTTGGAAGAGATTTGGATAATGTTTATCTGTGGGCTTATATTGCCAGCTTTAATTTGGAAGAAGGGGAGTTTACTCAAGAAGAAAATATCTCTTTGCCTATAGCTATAAAATTTGAGGAGGGAAAGGTTATTGATCATATAAAACCGGCGAATGGATCTGAATATGAAGACAGTATTCGGGCTGTATTTCCCAGTCAAATTGCTGATCAAGTTTTAAACTTTGAAGAAAAGTCAATTTTGAGTTCTGAAAATGAATATCAAAAAGTAATACTTCAACTAGAAAACTCAGTAAACAAAAAAGCGGAAGAGGCATTGGAAGAATAGTTTTATTTGTAATATAATTATTTTGAAAGGTCATTAAATTAAATAAAATAATTATGACTAATAAAAAATTAGAAAAAATTGGCGATATAACTCATTATTTTAGTGAGTTGAATGTAGCTATTATTAAATTATTAAAGCCACTGAAAGTAGGTGATGAGATAAGAGTAATTGGTGGTGAAGACACTGATTTTAGCCAAAAGGTGGAGGGAATGGAAATTGATCACGAAAAAATAGAAAAGGCCGGTTCAGGCCAGCAAGTTGGAGTAAAAGTAGAAGAAAAGGTAAGAGAGGGATACGAAGTTTATGAGAATTAGTTGGGAGGTAGAAGAAAGATTTAAATTGCAAGTAATTATTTGACATATTAAAAGTTTGTGATATTATAAAAACATCAAAAGAAGGAGGGGTTATAATGCTTAAAACCGGTAACCAGAAAGTGAAATTATTTGATTTGATTGAAGAGGGTTTGAGAGATAATCCATATATTGATAAGAGAATGGCTTTGTCGATTGCAAAAAAATGTGATGTTGGTTTTGACCAAGTAAAAAAATCAGTGATCAAGTTAAGAAGAAAGATGGATTGCATTAGAAGGAGAGGCTACGCTGGAACTGACAGAGAATTGATTGAATTGGCTATTTCGGAGATAAAAAGAGATATAACCCCTTTAAGTTAAGGGGTTTTTATTTTACCCCGCATGTTCTTTAAAAACTAAAAAGAGAAAGGAGGTAATTTTAATGAGACGCTCAGAATTGATTGACGCTCGTTGTGTTGGTGATGAATGTTTTTATCAAAAAAATGATTTAGGAATTAATTATTCCAAAGAAAAAACCTTAGTTAGGATCTGGGCTCCGATTGCTGATCAAGTAGAAGTTTTATTTTTTATCAATGATGATGATAATGACTATTATAAAAAGGTAAGATTAGAAAAAGACATAAAAGGGACTTGGAAACAAGAACTAAACGGTGACTGGTCCGGATATTATTATCTTTTCAATATTCATTATGGAGAAAAGATAAAAAAGACTATTGATCCTTATGCTAGGGCGGTAGGAGCAAATAGTGAGAAAGGCTTAATTGTTAATCTTGAAGAGACCAACCCTAAAGGATGGAGTAAGGATAAAAGAAAAAGAATAGATAACCCAACCGATGCAATAATTTATGAACTTCATATTCGTGATTTTTCATCATCATTACACTCAGGGATAGAAAATAAGAACAGTTATTTAGCTTTTACTGAAGAAGGAATTGTTAATCCTCAAGGAGAAAAAATAGGAATAGAACATTTAAAAGAGTTGGGAATTACCCATGTTCATCTTTTACCCGTTTTTGATTTTGCCAGTGCTTGTGATAGGAAAAGAAATTATAATTGGGGCTATGATCCTTATTTTTGGAATGTTCCCGAAGGTTCTTATTGTAGTGATCCGACTAATGAAAGTAGGATTAAAGAGTTTAAGGAATTAGTAATGGCCCTGCATAAGAATAATATCGGAGTTATTATGGATGTTGTTTATAATCATACTTATGATTGTAATAATTCTGCTTTTCAGAAGATTGCTCCTAATTATTTTTATCGCTTTGTTGATGACTATTTTGCCAATGGATCCGGATGTGGTAATGAAATAGCTACTGAAAGACCGATGGTTAGAAAGTTTATCGTTGATTCCGTCTGTTATTGGGCTAAAGAATATCATGTTGACGGTTTTAGATTTGATTTAATGGGAGCAATTGACAAAACAACAATGATAGAAATTGAAAAAGAGCTTCATTCCATTGATTCTTCAATATTGATTTATGGAGAACCGTGGTCCGCTTTGGATCCTCAACTGGATTGGAGTAAGCAGATGAAGAAAGGAGCTCAAAAAGGAACCAATATTGCTCTCTTTAATGATAATTTTAGAGAAGCGATAAAGGATATGATTTTAAAAAAGAAAGACAAGAGATTTAAAATCAAAAGAGGAGTAGTGGGGTCAATTGAGTATAACCAATCAATAAAAGATTTTACTGCTTCTCCGCAAGAAACAATTAATTATGTTAGTTGTCATGACGGTTTGAGTTTGTGGGATCAAATTTCTGTTTTCTACTCTGATTTTTCAGAAGAAAAACGAATTAAAATGGATAGATTAGCGCAAGCAGTAATACTTACTTCGCAAGGTATTCCGTTCATACACGGAGGAGAAGAATTTCTAAGAACTAAATACTTTAATCATAATAGCTACAATGCTGGAGATTATTACAATCAATTGAAATGGGAAAGAAAAAGTAAGTATAAAGACACCTTTAATTATTACAAGGGATTAATTGAATTACGGAAAAAGCACCCCGCTTTTAGAATGAAAAGTGCAAAACAAATCAAAGAGTATCTAGAATTCTTTGAAGCGCCTTACGGAGGAGTCGGTTTTAAAATAACCGGTTTTGCTAACGATGATAGTTGGAAAGATATTTATGTCTTCTATAACTTTCAAAGTGACTGGGTTAAGTTTGGATTTGATAAAAAGAAAAGATTTGGAATTGTCGTTGATGACAAAAGAGCCGGAACTAAGATTTTCAACAAATTTAAAGCCGACAATGTAAGAGTACCTCCTTTAACTGCAATGGTATTAAGAGGTTTAGACTAAAAGAGTAATCAAAATGATTACTCTTCTTTTTTTA
>CAYWPY010000014.1:0-6941 GCA_964460255.1 uncultured Candidatus Saccharibacteria bacterium
TCCGGAGATAAGAAAGGTCAGAAAGATAAATTTAGAACTTCTTTTTGCCCAACATAAAGAAGAATGTGATGATTGTGTTTGGAATCCGGGCTGTCAACTTTTGTCTTTAGCTCGGGAGTATAAAGTAAATATTAATCGTTTTTTGGATCGAAAGAAAGATTATCCCAATTTGAATTTTGGAGGGATTATCGATTTCGACAGCTCAAAATGTATTGATTGTAGAAATTGTGTTGAGATGTGTAAATTGGAAAGTGAATTTCTGAAGATGAAAGGAAAGGGTCATAAATTTGAAGTCGTTCCCGCTCGGGAACGTGTTTGTATATATTGCGGGCAATGCATAACTCATTGTCCGGCCGGTGCTTTTGAATCAGTTGGAGAGTTTGAAGGAGTTTCTGATGCTTTTAAAGATAAAAACAAAAAAATTGTTTTTCAAATTGCTCCGGCAGCTCGGATTTCTATCAGTGAAGAATTTGGACTCAAGCCGGGAACCGTTTCTACCGGTAAGCTTATAACCGGTTTAAAAAAGATAGGGGTTGATCGGGTTTATGATGTGGCGGTAGGGGCCGATTTAACCACAATGGAAGAAGTTAATGAATTTATGGAAAGATTTGAAGAAGAGAATTTACCGATGTTTACTTCTTGCTGTCCTGCTTGGGTTAGATTCGTAGAATTTTATTATCCTCAATTTATAGATAATTTAACAACTGTTCGTTCTCCACATATTATTTTGGGTGGACTGATAAAAGATAAAAATAATTGGGATGAAACAGTGGTGGTTTCAGTTATGCCTTGCGTAGCAAAAAAATATGAAATAAGTAGAGAAGAATTATGGCTAAAAAATAAAAAACCGGTTGATTACGTCTTAACAGTGCGAGAAGTAGGGAGGTTATTTCGGAATAAGAATATTAATTTTAAAAAATTATCAGAAACTGAATTTGATGATCCTTTTGGTTTAGCTTCCGGGGATGGAGTCGGTTACGGATCCAGTGGAGGAGTAATGCGAGCGGCTTTAAAAGAAATTTTGAATAAATCTAATCAAGAGCTGGATGAAAGTGAATTTGATTCTTCAGAATTAACGGTTAATTTTAAGAATAAAAAAGTAAAAACAAAACGAATAAGTGGAATAAGTGAAATTATTAAAACTTTAGAAGCGTTAAAAGATAATCCAAATAAGTATGATTATTTAGAAATGATGGCTTGTCCTGGCGGATGTATCGGTGGTGGAGGTCAACCGATACCGACAAATAAAGAAGTAGTTAAAAAAAGAAAAGAAGGGTTAAGTAGGGCAGCTAATGGTAAAAAAATGGCTACTTATGAAAATAAGAAAATGATTGAGTTTTATAAAAAAAAGAGAGATAAAAAGTTGTTCAGAACCGAATATAAAATAATTAAAAAGCCGGAAATAATTGACAGTGATTAACTGTTGTGATTAAATTAAAAAAACAAGAGTGCTGATTTATGGTTAAAAAAACTGAAATTTTTGAAGAATTCTTTTTTAATGAGTTGTTCCAAGCAACCGAAAGAACGCTTGAAAAATTAGCGGAGGAAGAAGGTTGGAAAATAGAAAATTACGAAAAAGAAGAAGTTAGGAAATGGACTGTTCAGGCTATTCCCAGATATTCATTATTTAAATTTCATTTTCTTCCCAACGGAGCTTATAAAAAGATGACTGTTGAAGTTTCAAATCACCAAATTAGTGTTCAATGTGTAGATAATTGGCCCAGTTTGACGTTTGATTTTTTAAATCAAAAGAAAAAATTAATCAACTTATTTTTTTCCGAGTTAAAGAAAGTAATCAAAGAGGAATTCGGTCAATAATTTTATTTCAATTATATGTTGATCTTTCCCGGAATTTCCGGGATTTTTATTTATTATTATCCACTTTCTGTTATAATTAAAATATGATTATGAGATTTAAAAAAACATTAAATATAATCGGAGAAGGAGCGAAGAGTAGTGAAATTGTAGAAATTTATTATCCGAAGACTAAAACTCATCAAGAAGGATGGAGAAAAATTGAGCCTTACAGTTTAACTACAGATTTATTACCGGAAGGAGAATATTTAATTTATGATAAGGATCAAATAAGGCCGGGACATATATTGAATGCATACACGGTCGGATCAAACGATGAAAAACCTCATTCTTTCATATTGGGGAAAATAAGAGAAGCCCGATCCACGGACGTAAAATTTAAACCGAAATGGAAAATTAGATTTTAATATGAATGAAGAAGAAATAAAAATTAAAGAAGAAGAGATTAAAGAGGAAGAGAAGGAAAAAAGTTTATTTTTTAAAATAGCAAGAATAGTTGTTGCCTTACTTCTCCTTTTTAGTTTTATATATTTTTCCGGATTCCGGGAATATTTTTTCTTTTCCAAAACATCTCCGGACGAAGAAATTAATTCAATTCAAGGTGAAGAAGTGGAAGAGTTGGATCTTCCGGTTGATATTTTTATTATCAACGGACCGATCTACGGAACAAACCGAAGCATGGAAAGCGTTAATTCTTTAATTGAAAACACTTCAAAAATATTAAATCAGGCCGGGATTAATTTAGAAGTTGAAGAGGTTCAGGAAAGAAATTTAAATGAAGATGAAATTGAACTTATTTTGAACGGAGATTTTAATCTTTTGGAATATGATAACCGAAAATTTAATCTTATTTTAATGAGAAGACTGGATGGCTTAAATGGAGTTGCTTATCCAAATCAGGGAGTAACTATGATTGCTGATTATACAACCGGTAAAGACTATAGAACTTTAGCTCATGAAATAGGACATCTATTAGGTCTCGGGCATACTGAAAAGCATAATTATGTTATGACTCAAGGAAAGAACGGACGTCTTTTTTCTGAAGAGGAAATAAAAAAAATGCGTCAAAAAAGTAATGAAAAATTTTCAAAAAAAATACAATAGATTAAATGAGGAGCAAAAAAGAGCTGTTGATAATATAGACGGCCCTTTAATGATTGTGGCCGGTCCGGGATCGGGAAAAACGGAGCTTCTCTCCGTTAGAGCGGCTAATATAATAAAAAAGAAAGACATTCCGGCTAGTAGTCTACTTTGCTTAACTTTTACTGATGCAGCGGCTTTAAACATGAAAGAAAGATTAGTGGAGTTAATCGGAGAAGATGGTTATAAGATTCCAACCATGACTTTTCACAGTTTCTGCAAGGATATTATCGATGATAACCCGGAATATTTTTACAAAGGAGCTGATTTTGATTTAGCTGATGAAGTAACGAAAACTGAAATTATAGAAGAAATACTGAAAAAGATGGATTACGATAATCCTTTAAGCAGTAAGCATTCCAAGATGGGTTACGTTTATTTATACGATATAAAAAGAGCTATATCGGATTTAAAAGAAGGTGGGGTCACTCCAGATGAATTTAAAGAAATATTGAAAGCTAATCAAGAATTACTTGCAAAAATAAATCCATTGGTAAGAGATGTTTTCAGTCAACGGGTTTCTAAGTCCATAATTCCGGAAGTAGAAAAATTATTGACTGAATTGAAAGAAGTTAAAGTTGATTTTCCAGGAAGTCAATTCAAACCACTGACAAAAAAAATAATCGATTCTCTGGAAGTTGCTTTAGAGGGAGATGGGACTAAAAAAATTACTGCTTGGAAAAATAAATGGACTAAGAAAAAAGGAAGTGAAAATATTTTAAGGGATCAGTTTTATTTAGAAAAGCAAAAAAGCTTAGCCTCAGTTTATTCTAAATATGAAAATGAGATGTTTCAGCGGGGTCTTTACGATTTTTCGGATATGATTTTGGACGTAATTAAAGAGTTGGAAAGAAATGATTCACTAAGGTATGATTTGGAAGAGAAGTATTTATATATTATGGTTGATGAATTTCAAGACACCAGCGGAGTTCAAATGAGGCTTCTTAAAAATATAACTAAAGACGAGCCCCACGACCAGCCTAATATTTGCGTAGTCGGGGATGATGATCAGGCGATATATAGATTTCAAGGTGCGGAAATTTCAAATATTTTAAATTTTAAAGATTCTTATTCACAAGTAGAGATTATAACTTTAAAAAAGAATTATCGTTCAGCACAAAAAATAATTGACATGGCCGGCGATCTTATTTCTAAAGGAGAAGAGCGATTAGAACGTAAAATAGAAGAGGTGGATAAAAATTTAATTGCTGCCGATAAAAAAAAGAGTGCTGAGATTAAGGCAAAAAGATTTAAAACCAAGCAAGAAGAATATTCTCATGTTGCCGATAAAGTTAATGATCTTATAAAAAATGGAGTTAATCCGGAAGAGATAGCAGTAATGGGAAGAAAGCATAAAATCTTAAAGGAGATCGCTCCTTATTTTCAAGATAAAGGAATTCCGGTTTATGCGGAAAGAAAAGTTAACGTTTTGGAAAACGAAGTCGTAATTCAAATAATTAAAATTTTAAGATTTTGCAATACACTTCTGGATGGAGATAAAAGTAAAGCGGAGGAATTTCTTCCTGAGATATTGAGTTATCCCTTTTGGGAAATAGATAGAGATAAAGTTTGGAAGGTGGCTAGAAAAAGTTATAAAAATAGGTCTTCCTGGTTAGAAGAGATGCAAGGGGATAAAGATCTAAGTGTTATAGCTGATTTTTTGATTGACATATCTAAAAAAAGTAAATATAAACCGGTAGAGGAGATTATTGATTTAATCATCGGTAATAAAAAAGGAGAAATTTTAAGCCCGCTTAAATCTCATTATTTCAGTAAAGAAGCCTTAAAAAAAGATTCTACCAAATATTTTAAATTTTTATCGGCTTTGAAGCGCTTTACCGGAGCACTAAAAAAGTATAAAAGCGGTCAATTTTTAAAAACTGAAGATTTATTAGAGTTTGTTGATCGGCATAATGATAATAATATAAGCATAAATGACAACAGTCCGCTTATAACCGATTCTAACGCTGTTTCCTTGATCACTTCTCATAGCGCCAAAGGTAGGGAATTTGAAGCTGTTTTCGTTCTCAGTTGCCAGCATGAAATTTGGGGTAAAAAGGGGAGAGCGAGCAAAATCTCTTTTCCTTCCAATACTCCTTTAGAAAGAAGTGGGGAAACCAGAGATGACCAATTAAGACTTTTTTATGTTACTTTAACCAGAGCTAAAAAATTTTTATCCCTTACCAGTCACAAGAAAAAAGAAAACGGTAAAAGCTATACTCCACTTGAATTTATAGATCATTTTGATCCGAAAGAAGAAGCGGTGAAAGTTACTTATCAAGAATTGGAGTCTTCACGAAAGGGGTATTATTCTCCTCCGTTTGAAGTTAAAGAAAAACAATTGTTAAAACCGCTGGCTGATGAATATATGCTTAGTGCTACCGGATTCAATAAATATCTAAACGTTTTTGACGAAGGACCGCAGACTTTTTTAGAAGACACCTTACTTAGATTTCCTTCCAAAAAACATTTGGCGGCTTCATACGGAACCGCTATCCATAAAACGGTAAATTTTATATATAATCAATTAAAAGAAACTGGAAAATTACCTGTTGAATCGAAGGTTTTAGAAACTTTTGAAAAATATTTACAAAAAGAAAGACTGGGAAAAACTGATTTTAAAAAATATCTCAAAAGAGGAAAAGATAGTTTAAAAGCTTTTTATCAAGAAAAAAAAGAAGAATTTAGAGCTGAAGATCTAACTGAGAAAAATTTTAGAAATCAGGGAGTAGTAATTAATCAAGTTAAATTAACGGGAAAAATAGATAAAATTAGAAAAGAAAAAAATAAAATTGAAGTTGTTGATTTTAAAACCGGAAAACCGTTAGCCAAATGGAATAAGGGCAGTAAGTATAGTAAGTTAAAGTCTTGGAAGTATAAAAATCAATTAATTTTCTATAAACTTTTAATTGAAAATTCGCGAGATTTTTCGAATTGTCAAGTTGAAAGAGGATACTTGGAATTTATTGAACCGGATAAAGAAAAAAATATTATTACTTTACCATTGGAAATTAAAAAAGAGGAGACTCAAAGAGTGAAAAAATTAATAGAAATAGTGGGAAAAAGAATTAAAAATTTAAATTTCTCAATTGAAAAAGAGTATCCTAAAAATAAAGTAAAATCAATCAAAGAGTTTGAGGAAGATTTATTAAGTCAATATAAATAAAAATGAATAAAAAAGAAATATATCGATGTACAAAATGCGATACGGTAGTTGAAATATTAAAAGGTGAAGGAGATAATCTCATTTGCTGTAAAGAAGAAATGGAATTATTAACTGCTAAAATTGAAGATAAAGGAAATGAAAAGCATCTTCCGGTAATAGAAGAGCTTCCGGCTAAAGTTTGCAATCAAAAAGACGGATATTTAGTTAAAGTTGGAGAAGTAACCCACCCAATGGAAAAAGATCATTATATTGAATGGATAGAAATAAATACTAAAGATGGAAAAGCGGGAAAAAAGTTTTTAAATCCAACCGATAAACCGCAAGCAGTTTTTCAGACCAGAGATGATATAGAATCGATTAGAATTTACTGTAATATACACGGATTGTGGGAATTAAAATTAAATTAAAAAGATATGAAAAAAATTAAATTAAACTACCTTGTAATTCCCTTAGTGACAATTTTAGTAGCTTTTTTTGGTAATTATTTTACTGCTCAAGGTTTAAATGGTTGGTATGATCAATTAATTAAGCCTCAGTGGACTCCTTCCGGTGGGTTTATAGGGGGAATGTGGACTTTTCTCTACATGTTAGTAACCGGCGTGGTTTTGATTTTTTGGAATAAGTTTAAAAGAGCGAAACATTTTAAGGTTATTATTGGGCTTTTTATTCTTAATGCTATTTTAAACGCAACTTGGTCCATGTTGTTTTTTGACTTTAATTTATTATTTACTTCTTTAATCCATATTATAATTTTAAATTTAACTATTATTGCTTTAATAGTTTTAATTTGGCCGGAATCCAAAAAACTTTCTGTTGCTCT
>CAYWPY010000014.1:7041-17483 GCA_964460255.1 uncultured Candidatus Saccharibacteria bacterium
TATGATTTTACACCTGGACATGGATTATTTCTTCGCTCAAGTGGAAGAGCGAGAAAACCCCAGATTTAAAGGAAAACCGGTAGTGGTTGGAGCCGACCCCAAAGAGGGAAAGGCCAGAGGGGTAGTCTCTACTTGCAACTATGAAGCTAGAAAGTACGGAATTGGCTCGGGAATGGCAATTTCAAAAGCTTATCAATCGTGTCCTCAAGCTATATATTTACCGGTTAATAAGGAGCTATATTCCAAAGTATCGGAAAGTATTTTTAAAATAATGGAAGGAGTTACTAAAAATTGTGAAAGAGTCTCGTTTGATGAAGCTTATTTGAATCTTTCGGGAGTAGTTAATAATTACAAACAAGCGGAAAAGATTGGTAGACAATTGAAAGAAATGATATTAAAAAAAGAGGACCTTACCTGCAGTGTTGGTATCGGTAAAAATAAAATGATTGCTAAAATGGCCTCCGAAATGGATAAACCGGATGGTTTAACCGTTATTCGTCCCAAGGAAACTTTATCTTTTATATCCAACAAATCAATAAGAGAAGTTCCCGGGATTGGACCGAAGACGGAAAGTAAAATTGAGAAATTGCTAAGTAAAAAAGATTTAAATATAAAAGAGGTCAGAGGTTTGTCTGAAAATCAATTAGTTTCCCAGTTGGGTAAAAGAGGGTCTGATATTTATAAAAGAGTAAGAGGAGAGGATGATTCGAGAGTTAGTCCTAAAGTAAAAACTAAGTCACTTGGCAGAGAAATAACTTTTGAAAGAAACAGCAGTGATCCGGAAAAAATAATTTCTACTTTCAAAAATATCTCGAAAGAAGTTGCCGACTTGGCAATAGATGAAGGAGAGTTGATCAAAACCGTAGTGGTAACTTGTAGATTCGAGGGGTTTGAAACTTACAACAGACAGACTTCTTTTGATCCCCGAAAGCCGGATAAGGAGTTCATATATAAAAAGGGAGTAAGATTAATGCTTAAATTAATAGCTAAAAAGGCAAAACCAATTCGACTTTTAGGAATAAGAGTAATTTTTAATCAAGGAAATAAATGAAAAATTTAATAATATACGCCTCAACTCATCACGAAAACACTAAAGAAATTGCCAAAGTTATCGGTCAAGAATTGAATGCAAAACTAATTCCTTTTCAAAAAGCAACAGAAAAAGATGTTGCTAAAGCTGATTTAATCGGCTTCGGGTCCGGGATCTACATGACAAAGTTTAACAAGGATTTACTTGATTTTTTAAAATCTCTTCCAAAGATGAATAACAAAAAAGTTTTTATCTTTTCCACCTCCGGAATGAATATAAATATATTTTTTAACCGGGGTCATAAATCAATAAAGAAGATTTTAAAAAATAAAGGTTTTCACCTTGTAGATGAATTCAATTGTTTGGGTTACGACAGTTACGGTCCACTTAAACTTTTCGGAGGAGTGAATAAAGGAAGGCCAAATCAAAAAGATAAAGAAGAGGCAAAAAATTTTGCTAAAAAAATAAAAAAAGAAAATGAACAATAAACTAAAATTAGCTTTAAGAATCGTAGCTTATATTTTTATCATCTATATAGTGATTTCGTTCACAATGGTTTACAGAATGATAAATCCAACAGAAATAAAATCGGGAAAAACTCCCGATGATTATAATTTAAATTACGAAGAGATTAATTTTAAATCGAGTGATGGAGTCAATTTGAGTGGATGGTTTCTTAATTCTTTCCAAGAAAACGCGCCAACCATAATATTAATGCATGGATATCCGGCGGAGAGTGGAGATATGTTAACGGAGGCCAGTTTTTTAGTTAGGGATTTTAATGTATTTATGTTTGATTTTAGAGGATTAGGGCAAAGTGAAGGGGCGACTACTTTAGGTGCTAAAGAAGTAAATGATTTACAGGGAGCTATCAACTACTTAAAAGAAGAAAAAGAGGTAAATAATGTTCATCTTTGGGGTTTTTCAATGGGAGCCGGTACTGCTTTGCAAGTTACTCCCAAAAGTAAAGAGGTTGTGGCGGTTGTTTCCGATTCTTCTTTTGCAAGTATGGAAAAAAGTTTAAGAGACCTTTTTCCCGGTTCTTTAACTTTTAAGAGCTTTAAACCATTTATTAGGTTTTGGGCTAAAATTTTAGTTGATGTTAATCTAGAAGAGGTTTCTCCCAATAAAATGGCAAGAGATATAGAAGTTCCGGTTTACCTTCTACATTCAATTAATGATCCGATAATTCCTATTAATCACGGGCGGGAATTAAAAAATACAATGAGCGATAATGAAGATTTAAAAGTAGAATTTATTGATTCTGATTATCACGGAGCTTTTAGTGGTTCGAAAAGGGAGAGTTTAAGAAATTTTTTAAAAGAAAATTGACAGCTTTTCAATAAATTTATAATATTTAATAAAATCAACAAAAAAAACAATGAAAAAAGAAATTTTAATTTTAGTCGTTGTCGCTTTAATCAGTGGGTTTTTTATTTTTAACATTAGTCAAACAGTCGACCAGCCTGAAGAAGAAATAAAAACCGACGGAGTGGTTGAGAATTATTTTCAGTGTGAAGATGAGAATTTGAAAGCTGTTTTTAATAATGATGAAGAGTATGTGGAATTATCATGGGGAGACGAAAAAGAGGTGATTGGGGATCAAGTTGAAATTGATGGTGAAAAAAGATACGAAAGCGAAGAAGGAATTATTTTTTGGATTCAAGGAGAAAAAGCTTTCCTAGAGGAAGACGGTAATGCTTTACTTAATAATTGCTCAATTCAAGAAAAAGAAATAGAAGAAGATAATTACCAGGTTGATGATAACTTGATTGGGAAGTGGAAATGGGAAAAGACGATTTACTCCAACGGGGAAGAAATAACACCTTCCGAAGATGATTTTATTCTTACTTTGAGTGAAGACGGTTCAATGACGGCCACGACCGATTGTAATAATATATCGGGTAATTTTAGAGCGGCGGGAAATATGATAGAGTTTTCCAATCCGATAATGACAAAGATGTATTGTGAGGATTCTTTGGAGGATGAGTTTGTTAAAGTTTTAAATACGGCTGATGATTATCTTTTTGAAGAAGATACTTTAACCATTACTCTTAATGAGGATATTATCAACGGAGATGCGTCGGTAATCTTTTCTTCGGTTAATTAATTAGATATAGAAAAACTATAAACTAACCCGCTTTTTGCGGGTTTTTTATTTAAAATAAATTCAATTAATTGACTGAAAGGTTAATTTATATTATTATTAGCTGTTTAGTTAAATTATTATAAAGTTATGAAACTTAGAAATATAGCAATTATCGCTCACATTGATCACGGCAAGACTACTCTTGTTGACAGCTTATTATCTCAAGCTCAAGCGGAGTTATCCAGAAGCATGCAGGGTAAAGAATTAATAATGGATTCCAACGATTTAGAAAAAGAGAGAGGGATTACTATTTTTTCTAAAAATGCTTCTATAATCTGGGGGGATAATATAAAGATAAATATTATTGACACTCCCGGTCATGCTGATTTTGGAGGAGAAGTGGAAAGAGTACTTTCTATGGCCGACGGTTGCCTTTTACTGGTAGATGCTAAAGAAGGACCAATGCCTCAAACCAGGTTTGTTTTAAAAAAAGCATTACTTTTGGATATACCGATTATCGTAGTAATAAATAAAATTGATAAGCCGGAAGCGGATCCGGAAAAAGCTTTGGATGAAACTTTTGAACTTTTTATGGAGCTGGGAGCAAGTAATGAGATTTTAGATTTTCCGATAATTTACGCCAGTTCTTTAAAAGGAAAGGCCGGGTTGGAACCCGACTTGGAAAAAATGGAAGATATAAAGCCGCTTTTGGATATGATAATTGATGAAATTCCGGCTCCGAAAGGATCAGTTGAGAAGCCGTTACAATTAAGGATAACCACTTTGGCTAAAAATGAATTTAAGGGCAAATTGGGAATTGGAAAAATAGAGAATGGGGTTATAAGAAAGGCTCAAAAAGTAGCTCATATTGGAAGAGACGGAGAAATGGAAATTGTAGATATATCATCCTTGATGACTTTCATTGGTCTCAATAGAAAAGAAGTGGAAAAAGCAGAGGCGGGAGATATAGTAGCCGTTGCCGGAATTCCCGATATTACAATCGGAGAAACTATTGCCGATCCGGATAAACCACGATCCTTACCCGTTTTAGAAATAGATCAGCCGACCGTGAAAATGAAATTTTTAATTAATAATTCTCCCTTTTTTGGTAAAGAAGGCGATTATAACACCTCCCGACAACTCAGGGAAAGATTGTACAGAGAATTAGAAACCGATGTCGCTCTACACATTGAAGAATTGAGTGGAGATAGTTGGAGAGTTTCCGGAAGAGGAGAGTTGCATTTGTCAATATTAATTGAGCGAATGAGAAGAGAAGGATATGAGTTACAGGTGGGTAAGCCGGAGGTTATCACCAAGGAAAAGGACGGAAAAACTTTAGTTCCTTACGAATTGGTAAAGATAGAAGTCCCGGAAGAGTTTTCCGGAACGGTAATTGAAAAATTAGGAAATAGAAAGGGGGTAATGCAGAAGATGAGCAGTAGAGGCAATATCTCCATTATGGAATTCAGAATCCCGACCAGAGGGTTTTTTGGTTATCGTCGTGAATTTTTAACCGATACTAAAGGGTTGGGAATTATGACCAGTACTTTTGACGGTTATGCTAAAGATGCTCAAAATTGGCCGGAAAGAAAACAGGGTTCTTTGGTTTCAATTTGTAGAGGAAAAACTAATTTGTACGGGTTAAGAAAAATTCAAAAAAGAGGAATTTTATTTTTAGGACCCGGAATTGAAGTTTATGAAGGACAAGTTGTTGGACAAAATGCTAAACAGGGAGATCTTCGAGTTAATGTTCGTAAGGCTAAGGAATCGAGTAATATGAGATCAAAAGGAGACGGAAAAGCAGAATACTTTAACGTACCTCGAACAATGGATTTGGAAGCGGCTCTTCAGTATATAGGAGATGACGAATTAGTGGAAATTACTCCAAAAAATATTAGGATTAGAAAAATAGATTTAAAGGGATAAGCGAACCTCTTTTTTAAAAGCATTTTTTATTTTTAAAGGTTTTAAAAAAGTTATAAATAAGTTATAATTTTTTTAAATCAACCCCTTTAAAAAAATGAATGTCGCTCTACTTTTTGGCGGAAAATCCGCCGAACATGAAATTTCTTTACGTTCTGCAAGAAATATCGTAGAGGCTTTGGATAAAGATAAATTCACTCCTGTTTTAATCGGAATCTCTAAAAACGGGAGATGGTTTTTATATGACCAAATTCTCAAAAAACAAGTCGTTGAAAATTCTAATTTAATCAAAGTAACACCGGGTGCGGGAAATCAATTTTTATCACTAAAAAATAAGAATGTACCCGAAATTGATGTTGCTTTTCCGGTTTTACATGGTCCGAATGGAGAAGACGGAACGATTCAAGGGCTATTTGAAATGGTAGGAGTGCCTTATGTCGGACCAGGAGTTTTATCTTCAGCAATGGCAATGGATAAAGTTATTAGCAAAGTACTCCTTAAAGATAAAGGTTTAAAAGTTGCTAACTATTTATCTTTCAGAGGTGAAGTTGATTTTGATTTAATTGAAAAAAATTTCAATATCCGCTATTTGTCAAACCGGCTAATTTGGGATCTTCCGTGGGAGTTTCCAAAGTAAGAGATAGAAAGGAATTAAAAAGAGCAGTTAAAGAAGCTTTTAAATACGATAAAAAAATTTTAGTGGAAGAATTTATAAAAGGAAGAGAAATAGAATGTTCAGTTTTGGGGACTAAAAAAGTAAGAGCTTCAAGAGTAGGGGAAATAAAACCAAAAGATTTTTATTCATATAAGGAAAAGTATAGCGATAAAAGTAGTACGGAATTAATTATTCCCGCCGAAATTGATTCCGATCTGGAAGAAAAAATAAGAAAGAAAGCGATCGAAGTTTTTAAAATATTGGAATGTCAAGGAATGGCCCGAGTCGACTTTTTAGTCACCGAGGACGAAATTTACATTAATGAAGTGAATACGATTCCGGGCTTTACCAGGATAAGTATGTATCCCAAACTTTGGGAGGAAACGGGGCTTAGCTATACTGACTTAATTACTGAATTGTTAACTTTAGCGGTTGAGGAATTTAAAGATTAATAAAGCAAGAGCGTTAAGTATTTTGATTTTTTATCTAGTCAGTTTTGACTTGATAAAATAATAATTGTCTCTTTTCAGCTTTTAAAAGACACTTTTTAATTTGCGATTATTAAATAATAATAATGAATATGGATTTCAAAAAGTATCAAAGTGAAACTAAAAAAACCGCCATTTATCCACCGGCTGAAAAATTTGCTTATTTACCTCTCGGTTTAGCGGGAGAAGCGGGAGAAGTAGCGGAAAAATTTAAAAAGATAATTCGTGACAAAAACGGGGAAATAAATAAGATGGATAAACAAGAAATTAAAAAAGAATTGGGTGATGTTCTTTGGTATATTTCACAGATAAGTACTGAGCTAGACTTGGAGCTGGAGGAAGTGGCTAAAAATAACTTAAATAAATTATCATCAAGAAAAAAAAGAGATAAATTAAAAGGTAATGGTGATAATAGATAGGATATAATTTTAATATCAGCAAAATGAAAAATTTAGTTTTAATTGACCTAGAAACAACGGGAACTAATCCTCAGTACGATAAAATAATCGAAGTTGGAGCAATTAAGATAAAAAATTTAAAGATTGTCGATGAATATTCCAGTTTTGTAAATCCAAATCAAAAGTTAAGTAATGAAATAACCAATATTACCGGAATAATGGATCAAGATTTAAAAGATGCTCCTCAAAATGAAAAAGTTATTTCCGAATTGGATGACTTTATAGATGGTTATCCTTTACTTGCTCACAATATGGATTTCGACAGCGCTTTTTTAAAAAAAAGTGGTTTGGAAGGAATTTTTTTGGATAGTTTGGATTTAGCTTGTATGCTTTATCCTTTAGAAGGAAAGCATACTCAAGAATATCTTTTAAAAAAAATATGTGGAGTAACTTATGATGCTCACCGGGCGATGGAAGACGCCTCCAATTTGTTTACTCTTTACAAGAAAATGATAAAGAGAGCTGAACAGATGGACAGTAGACTAAAAAAAGAGATTACAGACGCCTTAAAGCAAAGTGATTGGAAATTAAAAGATATTTTCAATAAGAACAAAGGAGTGGATGATTATTTAACCAAAGAGGCGGAAATTAATAAGTTTTGCCCCAAAGAACTTCCCCAAAAAGCTTCCGGAATTCCTTTAGCTCACTTGATGTCCTGGTTATTTTACACTGAAACCGGAAATATTACTGAAATTTCTTATTGGGTCAGAAGAAAATATGAAAATTTTTTTAAAAGTGTAAGCATTAGAAAGTGTAAAGGAAATTGTAATTATTTTAATAAAAATGAGCGCTTATTCTAAAAATTTTGCTAAAAAACTGAAACCGTTTTTGGAAGAAAGAACCTTTACCGTTTCTGAATTTGTTGATTTTGTTAATGGATTATTAGAACCGCTCAAAATTTGTAAAGTTACGGTAAAAGGAGAGATTGGAGAAGATATTTATAAGAATAAAAAGCGTGGTTGGATGATTATTAATTTGGTTGATGAAGAAGGCTCTCAACTCAATTGTTTTGCTCCTTCTTATGTTATTGACAGAATGGGAGTCAGTCCCGAACCGGGAATGGAAATTAAGATTACCGGTTATCCGAAAGTGTTAAAAAACAAGGGTCGTTTTAGTTTTCAAATTACCCGGGTCGGATTGGTTGGAGAGGGAGATCTTAAAAAGCAATTTGAAATTCTAAAAAACAAATTAGAAGAAGCAGGTTATTTTGATCCTCAAAAAAAGCAGAAAATTCCCGACTTTGCTCAAAAAATAGGTTTAATAACTTCTAAAGGAAGTGATGCCGAAAAAGATTTCTTTACTCATCTTGATAATTATGGATTTGAAGTTAAAACTTATAATAGCAGGGTGGAAGGTGATTCGGCACTTGATGATTTATTAACCGGAATTAAAGTTTTAAATAGGGAGTTTCCGGAATTGGAGGCGATTGTGATAACCAGAGGAGGAGGAAGTTGGGAATCACTAAAAGCTTTTAATAGTGAAGAACTGGTTAAAGCTGCCTTCTCATCCAAAATACCGATAATTTCGGGAGTAGGGCATGAAAATGATATTACTTTGCTTGATTTAGTTGCTGACAAACGGGTTTCTACTCCTACCGATGCGGGTAAGTTTTTATCTAAAGCTTGGAAAGACGGAGAAAAATATATAAAGGAATCACAGAAAAATATTTCCGTGGCGACTAAAAGAATAATTAGGGATACGGAAAGAAGGTTTTATGACTATAAAAATAATATAGAAAGAAAGGTAAAAGCAAAGATAAAAGAGAAAGAAAGAAATCTAAATTATCTTTTGACCGGAATAACGGATAAATTAAAAAACAGAATTGAGAAATTTTACTCCCTGGAAAAAGAATTAAGATCCCAAAAGTATAAAATAAAAACTAAAATAAACATTGAGAAGAAAGAATTATCCGGCTTAACTACCGATTTGGAAACAAATAAAGAAAGGTGGCAGAAAAGTCTGAATGAAAAAGTAAAAGCGGAAAAAAGTAAGTTGTTTTTATCCAGTCCGGTTCTAAAATTAAAGCAAGGGTATTCGATCACCAAAGTTAAAAATAAATTAATTAAATCAAGCAAACAGGTAAAGAAAGGTGACTTAATAGAAACGAGATTGAGTCAGGGGGTTATAAAATCAATAGTAGAAGATAAAAATAATAACCAATAAAAATATGTCCAATAAAGAAAAATTTGATTTTAGTGAAGCTTATAAAGAGATAGAAGAGATAAATCAATGGTTCCAAAAAGAAGAGATTGATCTGGAAGAAGCTCTTTCCAAATACGAAAAAGGAATGGAGCTAATTGAAAAATGTAAAAAAAGACTGGAAAAAAGTAAAAATAAATTTGAAGAAATAAAAAAACAATATTCAGAAGAAAACTAATGAATTTAGAAAAATCATTTGAAAATCTAATTAACGGAAACTCTAAAGAGGTGGATAAAGCCAAAAAAGATTTGGAGGTTGCTTTTAATAAAAAAAAGAAAGCGGCCTTTAATTTAATAATAAGTAATTTGGATGATTTTTATTTTATCGATAAAGAGAAAAATAAGATTGCTTTTATTTACGGACTTAGTTTGGCTGCTAAAAATAGAGGGAAAGAATATTTTCCTCTTTTCACTGCTTTTATTACTAAAAATATCCAAAGTGATTCCGGAAATGTACGACAGGCGGTTATACGATTGACCGATTCCTTAATAAATTCAATGGTTATTGATAGTGAAGATTTGTCAAAAAAAGAGAAGCAAGTTTTTACTGAATTTATTGATGAAGTTTTAATTCTTCTGGAAACTTATTATGATTCTAAATATGAGGAATATGCGAGCATTAAAGAGATTCCGGCTTGTAAGTATAAGAGTTTGGAAATACTACTTTCAAAAATAATGAACCCGGGTAAAAACGATAAGCAAACTTATAAAAAAAATGCGGGAATGCCGGAATGGATGGATTGCACTTGGAAAAGGATTCCTTGTGGAAGCGATGATTGTCCCATTTGTAGCCGACTTAAAGAAATGGATCAAGTCTCTAATTTATTTGAGAGAGGAGAACTTCTTATTGAATTAGCCGGACAAAATGAAGACAATAAGGATAATCTGCCCAAACCGGAAGAGTTTCCGTTTTACGAAGAAATTCGAGGCTGGATGGAATTTGTGATCAGCTTGGCCGAGGAATCAAAAAAGAGGGATGAGTTTTGGATTTTTACCGAGGAGGCGGCTGATCTTTTTTGGTATATAAATGTTTTAAGTGCAAAAATTTATCGTCAGCTTTGCAATCGCTATCTTATAGATAAAGGGGAAAAGAATAATTTTATTGATTATAAATACACTAATTATGTATTAAGAAAATCGATAAAGATTATTAAAAAATCACTAAAAGAGATTTTAAAGTCCGATCCAAATCAAAAAGATGAATTAATTAATTGCTTTGATGAGCTTTCTGATGCCGAGGAGAGAATTTTAAATATCTGAGCTGGCGCTATTTAATTTATAATTGTTGATTGTTAATTGTTAATCGTTAATCATTAATTTTTAATTATTATAAAATAATATAATAAAGATTAAGGGGAAGTGGTTATGAATCAACAGAAAAAAGAAAACTTAAAGAAAGAGGTCTTTAAAAATATTGAAAAATACCCCCTTACTAAGAAGTACTTTAAAGAAGTTATTAAAGATTGGATTAACAATACAAAAAATCCCAAAAAGATAAATTTAATACGTTGGTTAAGTAAAGATGATAAGAGCAACATTAATTCAAGGTATGAATCTATATTAAAAAAAGCTGGAAAAAATATTGATAGCGAAAATATTA
>CAYWPY010000015.1:0-9400 GCA_964460255.1 uncultured Candidatus Saccharibacteria bacterium
TCGATGTAAAGAAATCTTTCCGGATCGATATGATCCAATTTTCCGGAAAGAATTGCGTCCACTCCTTCAACCGCTTTTTTCTTTTCTACGTATTGTCCCGGTTTTCCTATTTGATCAGAAACCACTTCAAAGTATTGAGTCATAAAATTCAATAATTTTTGAGCTCGATGATAAATTTTTCTGTTATCGGCGGAAAGCTCCGACTCCCCGACTATAGAAACTATTTGTTGAAGATTTTTGTGCTGTTCTAATATTTTTTTTGCCTCTTGGAATAATTCATAATGCTTTTTCCCGACCACTTCGGGGTCAACGGCGGTAGAAGAAGAAGCCAAAGCGTCAAGAGCCGGATATCTTCCTTCTTGATAAATATCTCTGGATAAAACAGCTGAAGAATCAAAATAAGGCAAGATTGCTTGCACTGCCGGGTCGGTAATGTCATCAGCGGGTACGTAAACCGCCTGCAGACTGGTTATCCCCCCTTTTTCGGTAGAGATAAACCTTTCCTCCAACTGACCTATTTCACTCTGCATAGTGGGCTGATACCCCCCTTCGGAAGGAATTTGTCCCAAGGTCATTGATAATTCATTACCGGCTTGTAAAAATCTAAAAATGTTATCGATAAAAACAAAAGCGTCCTGCCCTCGTGAATCACGAAAATATTCAGCAATGGTGGCGGCAACGTGACCGACGTTGACTCTGATCGGAGCCACTTCATTCATTTGCCCGTAAACTAAAGCTGCCGAAGATAAAACTCCAACATCTTCCAGAGTTTTATGTAATTCGTGTCCTTCTCTAATTCTTTCTCCAAGACCGGCATAAACCAAAAGCTTTTCTTGATGAAAAACAACATTATACATAAGTTCAACCAAAAGAACCGTCTTTCCCACTCCGGCACCACCGAAAAGTCCTAACTTTCCACCTTGAAGAAGGGGAGCAAAAAAATCAATCGCTTTTATTCCCGTTTCAATAATTTCTCTATCTTCCGTAGCTTCCTGATAAGAAGGGCTTTGATGAATAGACCATTTTTTATCGGTTTCAATCGGTCCTCTTCCATCTCTGGGATTGCCGAAGGCGTCAATAACTCTTCCCAAAAGTTCTTCTCCGACGGGAATTTTCAGAGGCTCATTTGTTTTTACGATCTTCGATCCTTTGGCAACTTTTTCAAACTCAGAAAGAGCAATGCAAGTACAATTAAAAGTTTTTCCGCCCGAAACTTCATATACTTCCATAAAAGAATTCGGATTCCCTTGCAATTGCAAAACCTCACCCAAAAAAGGAGGTTCTTCATACATCTCCACTTTAACTACTTCACCTTGTATTTGGCGAACATAACCGTCGGCTCTTTTTTTATTTTTATCATCTAATCCCATAATTGAAGTGGTCCGGTAATATCGAATTGTTTTTTATCCATCTCTTTACGCTTCAACCTTTTGATAGTCATTTTTAAGTTCTCTTTTCTTTCCTTGGCGTTCTCTCCGGCCTGGTGCATGGCTACCACTCGGGTGGCGTGTCGAGAAAGACGATGTTCCAGAAAAGTTTGGTTGAAAAAAGCGGTCAAAAGTTCGGTTTCAAAAAATTCGAGTACTTTTTCAGTAGAAGGCTCAAATAGGTAGCTATCACTGTCTTCAAGCTTTTTATCCGGCAATTTCCCCGGAATTTCCGTTCGGGTTGAATTTTGCTTTAAAATATTTTCAAAATGTCCGTGAAAAATCGATATTTTCTTATATTGCTTTATAAAATCAATAATTTCTTTAATTTGCTCTTCTTCCGGGTTTTCATCGTCAAGATCAAAATAAGTAAAGTCTTTTCCAAAAGGACTGTTTTGAGCAAAAAATTTACCATTTTCAGCAATCACTACCAAATCAGCATCGTTTTCTTCCAAATATTTTTTTATCTGACTCCAAACCTCCCATAACAAAGACCCATAAAAACGAGCGTTGGCGGATAGGAAAACGGCTACTTTTCCCGTTTTTTTATCAATTGGTAATTCTTGGTCTTCTTTCTTTTGATGCTCCTGTTTGGTTTTGGTATAAATCTTACCTAGTCTGCCAATAAACTTTCTGTTTTTCAGAGCTTTTTCTCTGATTTTACTCATCTCTTTCTGAGATATTTCTTGGTAGGTAGTGGCAATGGTTTTTATTGCCGAAACCGCTTCCAGATTGTCTTCTATTTCTTTAAAAGTGGACATTTACTTATTATAGAGGCTATTATCTTTTTGTCACTTTAAAACTTAAACCAACTTCTCCACTTCAGGTGCTAAATCTTCGCAAAAGTCTTTCAAATCTTCGGCATTATCCATTTGATCAATCTTAGTATTCAGTTCTTCTTCGGATATTATTTTTCCCGCTTCCAAATTATCCAAAATTATCTCTATTTCACTTTCCATAGTTCTTTGAGGAACTCCTTTCCAAAATCCGGAAAAAAGAAGTCCGAAAAGAACAAATTGAGAAGTACGGGGAACCAGTCTATCCAAATCTTGGTTAAAAAGAGTCATTAACTTTTTACCAAAATCCAACACTCGCTGGTTATCGTCGGAAAGCTCGGCTCCGAATTGAGTAACTTCCAAAACCTTTCTATATCCGACAAGTCGATCCCTTATTTTACCGGCTAAGTCCTTATCAATCGAGTCTCTAGTTTGATTACCGGCCCTGGAAACCGAAAGAGAGGTGCTGACGGCCGGCTTTCGTCCTTTTCTAAGTTCATTTATATCAAAAAAGATATGTCCGTCAGTCATCGATAGAAGATTGGTTTGGATAAATCCGGAGATATCGTTTTCCATCGTTTCGGCAACCGGTATAGCGGTAATGCTTACTTCCTTTCCATTTTCCAGCTTTATATTTCCCGCTCTTTCCACCAAAGCGGCGTGTAAATAAAATATATCTCCGGGATAAGCCTCTCTTCCCGGTGGATTTTTAAGAAGAAGTGATATTTCTCGATAAGCTTTGGAATGCTTGCTTAAATCATCAAAAACGATAAGAACATCTTTTCCCTTGTCCCTAAAATACTCGGCAATAGTCATTCCGGAAAAAGGGGCCAAATAATGAAGAGTCGGTGGTTGGTTGGAAGTAGTGATAACCATTGATACTTTATCAAAAACTTCCATATTTTTAAGATATTGTTCCACTTCTTTGAGGGCGGCAATTTCTTTTCCCACTCCGACATAAACACAATTTACCCCTTTCTTGGCTTGATTGGATATCGCTTGGAGTAAAAAAGTTGTTTTTCCCGTTTTAGCATCACCGACAACCATTTCTCTTTGACCGTATCCGATAGGAACCATTAAGTCAATAATTGAAACTCCGGTTTCCAAAGGCCGATTAATCTCTATTCTTTTCATTATCCCCGGAGCCTCCTTCTCAACTCTTATTTTTTCTTTTTCTCCTTCTATTTGTCCTTGGCCGTCAACCGGATTGCAAAGCGGATCAACTATTCGTCCCAAGAGACCGTCGGAGACCGGAACACTAAACAAATTACCGGTGCGAGCAACTCTTTTACCAACCTCGGCACTTTCATTTTCAAACATTAAAATCTTTGATTTTTCACCGGCTACATAAACCATTCCGGTTTCTCCATCTTCGGTTACTATGGTTTCTTTTGACCTTAAGGAAGGGAGTCCGGAAACGGAAATAATCGAAGACTTGGACTCTACGATACGGCCCACTTCTCCGGTTTCTTCCAGGTATTTTTCAAAATTTTTATCACTCATAATTCTTCTTCAAATAGTTTGTCATATTCAATCTGCTTCATCTTTTTTGCCAGGGAAAAATCAGCCCATTTTCCTTCATACTCAACTATTGAGCCGGCAACCAGCTCTGAATTTATTTTAATTGATAAGACAATAGCAACTCCAAAATTATTTTTAAACCACTCTCTTATCAGATTTATAGTTTCTTCGGTCGGTTCTTGAGCTAGTTCCAGCCGTAATTCAGGTAAAGAGAAGAGGTAATCTTCAATTTTTTGAAGTAGAGATAATTGTTCTTCAGTTTCTTTATATTCGTTACCTCGGTCACCATTTTTTAGTTGTCGAAATTCATTTTCAAGTTGAAGAATTTGATCCTCGAGCTCCCAAATTTCTTCTTCTTTCTCTCTTCTTCTTTTTTCCGCTTCTCTTTTTTCTTTTTGAAACTCATTTTTATTTTCCGCGTCTTCTTCATTTTGAATTATTTCATTCAGTTGTCGCTTCTTTTCTCTCCATTTTTTTTCTTCTTCAATCAAGCTATTTTTCTTTTCTTCTTTATTTTTCTTTTCTTCAGCCAGTCTTTCTTCTTTATTTTTTAAGTAAGGTAAAAGATTATCAATCTTTTCTTTTAATCTGGGATCAAGATCTTCAAAATCATCAAGATTGCGATTATGAGCAGCTTCTTTAAGTAAAGAAACCCCTTCCAAGTAAAGGTTCAAATCCTCTTTAGTTTTCACTTTTTGATCCAAAGCAGAAAAAAGATTATCCATAAGCAAGTAATTTACCGGTTTTCTTCTTGGTTTTGATTATTTAAATCCTCAAAAAAATGTTCTTTTTTCGCTTTTTCCAAAGAATTTATAATCAAATCCTGATGCTCGGAAACATTCAAAGAATCTTGGAGAACTTCTTCGGTAACTTTTTTTATTATCTCGCTTATCTTTTCATCAACTTGCTTCATTCTTTCTTTTTTATGCTCTTCAATCCGCTCTTCCGCTTTTTTAATTTTTTCCGCAACCATCTCTTCCAAAGGCTGATAAGCCTGATCCAACTTTTGATCCATTTCACTTAAAGCGGCTTCCGCCTTTTTCTCCGCTTCTTTTAGTAGGTTTTCCCTAATCTCCTCGTTTTTTTGCTTATATTGATTTAAATCTTCTTTTACTACTTCGCTAAGCTCTTTTTTTATTTCTTCATTTTTTTTGTTGACTTCTTCTATTAGTCTTTGATGAGCTTCATTAAAGTTATTTTCAAAGGAGTTCATCTTTTCTTTATACCGGTTAATAATCGCTTCCGAAGCGGTGGAAATCTCTTCTTGAAAGTTAGAAAAATCATCATTAATTTCCGGATCGGGTTTTTTTGTTTTTTCCTCTTGGTTTTGTTCTTTTTCTTCCTTTTCTTCTTCTTTAACTTTTACCGTTATCTCTTTTTCTTCACCGTAATTATCTTTCTTTTTTTTATCTTCTTCCACTTCTTCCTTTTTTTCTTTAAGAGGTTTTTCTTCTTTTTTTAAATCAGTATCGGTCTCTCCGGGTAACCTGTCTTTGAGATCACCGAACATAGCCCTTCGTTTTTTAACAAAAAGCAGTTTGATAATTACATCAACTATTATTAAAAATATTACGAGAAGAGCGATTGGTATAATGTAACTCATAACTCTTAAATTATCCTTACTTAATTATAATAAAATTACTAAAATGGAAAGTCCCAAACCGGCCAAAGTTAAAATTAAAATTCCAACCAAATTAAGAATCATTGCAAAGCGAATACTTCCTTTGGCGAGTGGATTACGACTAATTCCGGCTACTCCCTCTCTGAGCGCCTTAACGAAAGACTTAAATCCAAAAGTTAAACTACCGATCACTAAAATAATTGCCAATACGTAACGGAGCACCTCGGGGACGTCTCGCTCGATAACGGTAAAGATTCTACCCACTGCTTCCCAAAGAGTTATTTCTTCCCAATTTTCTTCAGCATCAATCGTCGCCTCGTGAGGATTTACCATTACTTTAATCAAATCTTCTCCCTCTGCAATGCTTTCCAAAGCTCGCCCGATAACGAATCCGGAGGCGGTTGCTTTTTGCCCTATTCCCTCGTTTTCGGATGAAGTTATATAATCTCCTTTTTCAATTTCTTCGTAATCGGCATTAACTCTAACCAGGGCCGGTCCGGAGGTAACTAACGGGTAACTGTCATCTTCCGGTTTTCCGAAAGTAATGATCGCCTTCTCAACAACCACTCCAAAAAGATTTTTGTCGTAACGCTGAGCAGCTCTAACTAATTGACCTTCATTTTCAACTATCAGATCTCCAACTTGAACTTCTTCACTGAGCTTATACTGGTGGGCGGTCTGAGAAAAGATTTCTTCTTGGCTGTGAGTAAGACCGAAAGGAATAAGTATTAAAGATCCGAAAAGAAAAGCTACCGTTATTTTTAAAGAATTTTTCATTAATTTACTCTAATTCCTTTTTAATATCCTTAATCTCCTTACTGATCGCCTTTTCCGAATTATCCAGAGCTTCTTGAAGCCGATCCCTGATCTCTTTCTCTTCTTGAGTAAGTCCGGGTGTATTATCAAGCATTTCAACCTGCTTTTCAATTCTCTCTCGCATATTTTTAAAAGAATGAGTAACTATTTCCTCCGCCTCTTTAGTTTCAATTTGAACTCTCTTTTTCCAAAAGTAAATCCTATTCCAGATATAGATAACAAGAATTAAAGCTAAAGCAATAATAATTGTCGTTTGATTAATCATATATTTTAATTATTATCTTCTTCATTTTGGTCTTCGGTTCTTGCTTCTTTGGAGACTTTTAAAGACTCTCTCAAATCCTCTAAAAGTTTACTTTCACTTCTACTCAAATCAACCTTTTCTTCCAATTGTTCAACTTGCTCTCTAATTCTCTTTTCCAAAAGATTGTAAGCTTCTCTTTTAACTTCTATGGTTTCTTTGTTGTTTTCTTCTTCCAATTTTCTCTGTTCTTCGGCAATTTTCTTTTTCAGGTAGTAAATAATTCCCAAACCGGCCAGAATAAGAATCGTCAAAACTACGGTTAAAATAACGACCAGACGGTCGGGATTAACTTCAACGGTCTTCTTTTCGGTGGCTAAGCTTTTTGCTCCCCGCTCATCTTCAGCTTGAACCCAAATACGATGCTTTCCGTTGGGTAACTCTTTTTTAAAGCTGAACTTTCCTTCTTTATCGGCAATAACTTCTTCTATTGTTTCTTCTTCTCCTTTCTCCATGTATATTTTTACGGTCGCTTCGGGGATAGTTTTACCACTGATTACCAGCTTTTCTCCTTCTTCCAGAATAGTCGGATAATCTTCCAAGCTTAATTCCAAAGGTTTAACGGTAAATATCAAAGAATCAGAGGTGGAATTTCCGGCCATGTCATAAGCATCAACCGTTAAATAATAATCCCCGGGATCAAGAACGGAAGGGACGTATCCATCGTTTAAATCATCGGGGCTTACCGAGTCGTAAAGCTCATCATTAAGTTTTATTTCGTAATCCGCTATCCCCGAGGTCTGATCACTGGACTCAAACAAAAATCGGGGAGTCGGATTAGTGGAGTCACCTCCGTCGTCAACTTCCAAATCAAACTCTCTTGGAGGTTCAGTATCTATTTTAAACTTAAAACTGCCAATTTCTCCCCAAGAATCTCCTTCTCTAAATTGAGCAGTAAAGTACCAAACTCCATCGTCAAGATCTTCCAGTTCTCTCTCTTCAATTATCGGATCGTCGTAAACTACGGTCGGGGTTGTGTCTTCTCGTCCAACTTGAATCCTGACCGCATCAGCCGTAGAAGGAACATCCCAGTCAAAAACCGGGTTGCTATCAGCTACCCACTGATCTTCTTTATGAGTTGAGGAGTTTATTTTGGGAGCATCAATATCGGAATCGGTCGGGGTCGGCTCCGGATCGGGTTCCGGATCGGGTTCCGGCTCCGGATCGGGAGTAGAATCGGTAAAGCTGTAGGTAGCTCCTTGTAAATCATCAGTAATATCATTTCCGGCAAAAATAACTTGTCCATTACTAAAAGAAACCGAGGCCTCTCCCTCGCTTTCTGCTCGGAAAGTTATTGAAATTATATTCCCCCCGTTTCCTTCAAATTGATCACCGGGCATTCCACCACCAAAATTAATTGTTCCCGCACTGTTGGAATAATCCGGTTCTTCCGGCCACATACTAAAGAGAGAGTCGCTTTTTGAAACATTACTAACCCTAATTTTGGAAGGGTCGTATTCTAATGCAGCTCCGGCCGTATTCATCGGTTCACTGCTATCAACAAGCAAATTGACGGTAAAAGTGCGTCCAACGTCATAACTTCCGGAAGACGGGGAAAGTCTGAGAGTAGCGGCTAAAGAAAAGTAAGGCAGTAAAAAAGAAATTATTAACAAGCCAACCAGAAATTCCCTCCTTTTTAGAAAATATTTTTGGAAAAATGACCCTCCTTTTTTTATCATTTTTTTATCTTTTTAGTTTAAGTATTGAAAATAGAACCAGAGTGTAAAATGGTTTTAATTAGTATTTTTATAAGTTAAAAAACTTACCTATTCTTCTTTTTCTTTTAGAGCAGCTTCTCCTTTAACTAAAATCTTTATAATCGTGTACCAACGCTTTCTGGTTAAAATAAAGAAGATAATAAGCAGTATTCCGGCTAAAGTTATTTTCCAAGGAAAGGCATAAAAGCTAATTTCTTTGGTTTCTAAAGTTTGATTATCTTTTCCGTAAACCCCTTCCAGTTTAGCAGTGTACTTTCCACCCCAAAGACGCCCGGAATCCCATTCGGTAGTTACTTTTCTGACCGCATTGGGTAAAACAACACTTTCTTTTAAATCCAGTTTTGCAACTTCTTTACCTTTAAGATCGGTAATCGTTATCGCTGCTTCGGGGGTTAAATGAACCGTTCCGGTATTTTTAAACCGGGACTCAAAAACCATATCCGCATCTCCTTTATCGGTTGAAGTGTCAAAATAATTTTTAATAAGCTTAAAGCTGTCAATCGATAATTCTTCAACCATCTCACCGTCAATAGTCAAAAGAGCGGTGGCCGCAATTCGATGAGTAATGCCGACTCCGCCTCCTTCAATTTCTGGAGAGGGAACTCCGGCAATTATTCCCGCGTAGTGACCACCGGGAGAGGCGTTCTCGGGAACGTTTATTGTGAAGACAATCTCTTTTTCTTCTCCCGGGTCAAGTTCAAATTCTTTAGGTTCAAACTCAACCCACTGAGCCATAGAGACAACCCGCATCTCTTCGGTTATTTCTTCTTCGGGATCATTTCTTCTTAAAGAAACTCTTCCTTCTTCTCCTTGAGGAATCATATCTTCAGTTTGCATTTCAACATTCAAACTGTTTTCCTGAGAGGGGTTTTTCACTTTAACCTTTTCTTCTATCAAATCGCCATTTTCTCCTTCCAGCTCAAAACTTAAGGGAGTAATTGATAATCCCTGGCTCTGAGCAAATGTAATCGTAAACCCGAAAAAAAGTGTAAACAGAACCACTAGCGATAACTTAGCCGCTGAAAATTTCTTCATGTTTTAAAAATGTCTAAATTTTTGAGTTATAAATAATCTTTCTACACTCCTCCCATAGCGGTAAGAGTAATCGTGTCCGTATAATCATCAGACGGAGTCATACTTGTGGCTGCAGCTCGAACGTGAAAGTTGGCAACCGGAGTTTCTTCATGTGGTAAGTCACAATTTACTATTTCTGTAGCATC
>CAYWPY010000015.1:9500-15972 GCA_964460255.1 uncultured Candidatus Saccharibacteria bacterium
ATCCACTAAATCTCCCATGTTAAGAGTGGTTCCAACTGTAAAATTAAGCCAAGCAGCAACTCCGGCACTAACGGAAACATCATCACCACTCTCTTGGGCGTCAACCGTTAAAAAGCTAACGGGCGCAATTGCAATAATCATTACCGCTATTAAACTAAAAGCAATAGCTCCGATTATTTGTTTTCTATACTTTAATATTTTTTCTTCCATTTGTTTTTTTTATCTTATTAAATTGACCTTTTTTATATTTTTTTGACCTTTTTATTTTCCTCTCTTTTATTTAAAATGCGATTAAATAAGTATATTTTAATTATTTATCAGTGTCAAGAATTTTGTCCAATAGGATTTATCCACTTAAAAATTAATTTAATTTTACTCAGAAAAAAGATTAAAAGCAGAAAAACCGCAAAACCGGTAATCCAAAAGTAATGCGGAAAGTTAAAAAAAGAAAGAGTGGAAGAGTTTTTGCTAATCACTTCTTTTCTGACCGGGCTTCCCGCCTGTAGGTCCAAAACGGCGCTATAGTTACCGGTGGTCCAAAAACCGTCTTCTTTTTCATCCAGCTCAACCTCAAATTGCCTACTATTTCCGGGTAAAATAGTTTCTCCAACCAGCTTTCCACTGCCAACTTTTTCTTCTTCGTTGTAGATGGTAAGGTTTCCTTCGGGAACAATATGATAAAGATCATTGTTTTTAACGGTTACCAAAAATTTACCGGGCATCTTTTTAGTGACGTAAAAGTCGGGTTCATCGGCGGCAAAAGCAATAAACTTATTAACCTGGCGCTCTAAAAAAGAATTTCTGCTTTTTTTATCCACCGAAAAGTGAGTAACTTCGGCCGGTTTAGCTTCTTTTTTTAAACTGTCTTCCAAACTCAGCTCGGTAGTGGAAATCAGGAAAGGAACTCCAATGATCGGCACTACTCGTGGACCGGTGCTTCCCTTTTTATAAGAAGCTACTCGTGGTTCAAAATAGACAAAAAGATAATAACCACCGGGATTAACCGTTTTGGGGACTTTAACTTGAACGTTTACTCTCTTTTCTTCATTGGGTTTTAAAATGAAATTATCCTCTTCAAAAGAGACCCAGGTTTGCGGGCCGGTCGGTGTTTTTTCTTCAAATTTCATTTGACCACTCTCCTTTTTAGCACCAAAAGGAACCGCACTGGCGGTAATCGGTAAAACTTCCTGACTATCATTTCTAACTCTCAGTTGAACGTTTTGAGTGGTTCCCGGAAAAACGGTAAGATCAAATTTTTGAGGACTGACCGAAATACCGACCTGACCATAACTAAAAAGCGGTCCAAAAAGAAAAAGAAAGAAAGAGGCAAAAAAGAATCCCTTAAAATATTTTTTATGACTATTTTTATCAGTAATTAACATTGGATATATAATATATTGAAGTTTCGTAATCTCCGGGCTTAGTGGTTGACGGTACTGAAACTTTATAGGTTATGGTAGTCTGATCTCCTTCTGAAACCGGTCCCGAACTATCCGCAACAGGAACATTTTCCTCAGAACTACCGGGAAAGCCGGCATAAAACTGACCGGAAAATCTGTCTGCCGTTCCTCCGGTCAAATCCGTGTCATCGGTAGTATATCCGAATCCGCACTGATCGTTATCTTTACATGTTCCGTTCCACTCCGTGGGGCTGTCATTATCGGCGGGCCATTTTTCTATGTAATTATTTTCATCCAAAATCATTTCTCCATTATTGTTTGCATGAGCACGAACGGTGTAACCGTCAGAGTAAGAGGTAGTGACGGTAATTGCCGATTGGCCGCTGTTGGTCCAGTCGTTAAAATCATCAAGACTTCCAATATCAACGAAATAACTATCTATCTCAAAGACAAAATCACTATTCATTCCTACGTGCCAGCTACCTTCCTCAGGAGGATCATTTAATCCCGAATAAGGAGCTTCTCCATTAAGTTGAGAAGGATCAGAACGATACCAATCAGTGGATATAACATCATCGTGACTGGTGTCTCCGAGCTGAGAAGTTAAATAATTTCCACCGTGATCAAGATAATAGTCGTAAGAAACAAAGCCCGGTTGCTGATCAATTTCCAAGTTGTAGAGATAAGTTTCAGTTGTCGACGATGTCTTTTCGTATTCTCTTATTCTTATTGCTCCGTCTTGATCGGGAAGTGGAGTTATTCCGTCTTCTCCGGTAGTAGTCGTTGCCGTGGTTGATTCCGTCCATTGATTACCGTCGTAAACAAATACGGTTGAAGCCGGAGTTGATGAATTTTCAGTAACGTGGACACTGTCCGCTTCGGCTTCTATGTTGTGACTCTCAACAGAGGCGGATACCAAATGAGCATTTAAATACCAATCAACTAAAAGAGAGCCACCGTTTACCGTTTCGGTTCCTCTTTTAGCATTTAAAAAGGTTGCTTCTCCACTACTTACCGTAGTTGAATTGGGAGCGGTTGTAGAGCCGTCCCGGTAAAGCCAACTTCCCGTGCCATCAAATAAAAGATCGTAGAAGGGAGAATCTCCGTCGGTTATAGTTTCCGACCCGGAGGAATTAAAAGTAACTTGTCCATTATTATGATTAAAAATTCCCTCATTTGACCAACTACCGGAAACGGTAATATTGGAAGGAGCGGTTACTTCTCCATTTAAAATTGTAAAGTCACCATCAATGGTTGCCGACTCTTGAAAAATCCAACTGCCGTTACCGTCAAAGGTTAAGTCTTCAAAATCACTTGTTCCCGAGTAAATTTCTTCAGAAGTAGTAGCTGTAAAGGTTGTTTCTTGCCCCTCAGTTTTAGAAAAAGTTCCGGCGTTTTCATACCCTCCGGCAATCTCCAATCCGTAGGATTCCATGTCTAACTCTTCACCGGATTCAATAAAAAGACTTTTTTGTGCGTTAACCAAATCCCCGGGTTGAAATATTCCTTCCGAGATTAAAATACTTAGCTGACCACTTTGCAGTTCTCCATCTGATAAGCTATAGAGAATGTCACTATTTTCATCGGTTGCCGTTGACAGGTCGGTATTGGTTAATTTTTGCTCCTTGCTTCTTAAGATAAGATGATCCGTATAAAGATCAAGGTCGGTAACCTCGCTTCCGTCAGTTTTTAAAACCGTAGTCGCCTTTTCGGATTCCGAAGAAAGATAAACCGTTAATTTATCCTCGGGATCAAAATAGTCGTCATTAAATTGGTAACTGCCGTCCGACTCGGTCTGAGTTGTGTCCGCTAAACTACCATTAATAAGTAAAGCTACCGTCTTTCCCGATCCGAAAGCGGTTGTTCCTTGATCGCTGTAAGCTGTTCCGGAGATGGTAATAGGCTCTCTATCGGTAGTGGCGCTATCCTCATTGGAAGGATCGGAGGTGTCGGCTTTATTAATTGCACTTACTCGGTAATTATATTCGGTTTCCGAAGAAAGATTACTATCGCTGTAAGTAGTTTCTTGACTGCCGGTGTCGGCAACCAAAGTTGACCAACCGTCATCAACCGGACTCTCTCTTTCTATTTTGTAACCGATTATGGTTCCGTCTCCATTATAAGTGGGTTCGTTCCAAGAAAGATCAATTCTTTGATAATCGTAGGTAGTAGCGGTTAAGTCGGTTGGAGGGTCGGGAGTGGTCGCAAACTCAGCGGTAATCGAATAATTATCATCCATGGTAACTGTGGTTGAGCTGGAGGAGGTGTCATCAATATTGGTCGTGTCACCCGTCCAACCGGTAAACTCATAACCACTGTCGGGAGTTGCTTCCAGAGTAACCGTTTCTCCGTCGCTGTAGGTGTAGCTGTCTTCTCCGGGGTCGGTAACCGAACCACCCGTAGTTGAATCGGTGGTTAAGTCGTAGGTGGGAGCAAACTCAGCGGTAATCGAATAATTATCATCCATGGTAACTGTGGTTGAGCTGGAGGAGGTGTCATCAATATTGGTCGTGTCACCCGTCCAACCGGTAAACTCATAACCACTGTCGGGAGTTGCTTCCAGAGTAACCGTTTCTCCGTCGCTGTAGGTGTAGCTGTCTTCTCCGGGGTCGGTAACCGAACCACCCGTAGTTGAATCGGTGGTTAAGTCGTAGGTGGGATCATCGGAAACTATCTGCCATTTTCTTGATTCTTCAAATTGATCTCCAACTTCTAAAGGACCAATAAAGTAAAAATAAGGACTGATGTTGGGAGCGTTAAACTTATAACCGAGTTGATAGGACTCTCCTTTTTTCCAATCCACATCCCAAGTAATCTCTTTCTCTTTTTCATTTTCATTTATTTGTGCCTTTTTGGCGTTATTAATTTCAAAATCAAGAGGAACCGTTTCTTTAACTAATCCTTGAAAATCACTGTTTGCGTTAACAATTAAGTCAACTTGATAATCGGCAGGTGGAAATATTCTGGTTGGTCCTTTTCTTTCAATCGAAAAGGGAACTTCCTTTTGAGCGGAAAAAGAATCGGTTATTGTTCGGGTGCCGTTTTCCGTGTGAGCGGTTAACTCTACTTCAAAAACGGCGTCTTGATCTATTTTTGGTAATTGGTAAAAGCTGTAATAATCGGGAACTTCGACATAAGTGTTACCGTCACACTGATCACTGTATCTTATCGTTCCGTCATCGGTTGATAATTCATCTTCAATTCCCAACTCTTGACTGGTAATTGTCATCTCCAAATCAGCATCACAAATGGTATGCCCTTGATCATCAAGAACACCCATTTGAATATGAGCCTGATTGTCGTTGGAACTATAAATTGATTTATTGAAGTTAATTCCCAATACTCCCCAGGTAAATTCCTCTTCCATTTCGTAGGTTTTTCCGTCTTCTTTTACTGTAACTTTCAGTTTGTTTTTCCCCGGAGTTAAATTTTTAGGGTCAACTTGAATGGTCGACTTCTCTCCTTTTCTAACCTTTATTTTCTTCGTCTTTTTTTGGTTTTTACCTTTAACATTGGAAATCGTTAATTCCAAATCGACTTCCGATTCCGATTCACTTCCGGAGAGACTTCCTTTTACTAAATTACTAATATTATTTTTTTCTCTTTTTTCGATATAAAAAGATGGAGTTTCATTGGCTTCCCAACTGTCTTTATCACTCATCAGAACAAATTCATTTTCAATTTGCTGATACTCGGCATCAACCCAAAGACTGTCCAATGAGAAGTTGAATTCGTCTTCTGAAACTCCTTCCAAACTTATCTCCAAATTTTCTATATCCTCCCAAGTTTCTATTAAAGGAGCTTCATATTCAAAATAGCCTCCATTTTTTTTATTGGAATATTCTTTAGCGTTAATGGTGTCCAAAAGAGACCATTCTCCTCCATCTACTCGGTAATAAACAATTACTTTTGTGTCCGGGTTATTTTTATCTTTTTCTTTTTCTTCTTTTTTATCATCTTTATCCTCTTCGGTTTGTTTATCGTTTTCACCGGTTTCGTTTTCATCCTCTTTACCGGCTACTTCTCCTTTTTGTTTATCATCTTCCGTAGAATCTTGTTCATTATCGTCTTTTTCATCAGTTTGACTATTATCTTCCTGATCTTGTTCTTCACTTTGATTACCGCTTTCTTCATTCTCTTCCGTTTGGTTTTCTTCATCGTTGTCATTACCGTTTTGCCCCGTGTCCTCTTCTTCTGATTTTTCTTCAGTCGTTTGGTTTTCTTCATTGTCATCAGATACGCTTTCTTGATTGTCGTCTTCTTCATCTTTATTTTCCGCTTGCTCTTCGTTTTCAGATTGGCTCGTTTCATCCGTCTCTGTTTCTTCGCTATCGTCTTGGTTTTCATTTTCATCTTCTTGAGAATTAGTGCTACTCTCATCTTTTTGATCCTGATCTTTGCTTTCATCACTTTCTTCTTCATTGACAGCCTCTTTTTCTTCATTATTTTCATCAGTAGTTTCTTGGGTGTTGCCCGTATCTTCTTCTTCATCTTTTGTAGTAGTTTCCGTTTCCGTATCGGTTGATTTCTCTTCAAGATCCTTACCTTCGGTTTCATTATCATTTTGAACCTCATTATCAACACTGTTATCATCAGAATCATCTTCTTGATCATTATCACTACTTTGATCGGTAGTGTCTTCGTTTTGATTGGAGTCATCAGTTTGATTGTCAGTAGTAGTTTCTTCTGAGGTGTCATCATTTCCATCGGTAGTCTCTTTTTGATCATCGTCTTGAGCAAAAATGTTTCTCATTCCAAAAAAGTCGGATATGTTTTTAAAAAGGCTAATCTTTTCTTCCTCCGACTCTTCATTTTCTTTCCTCTTTTCTGTATCTTTAGAGCTTTCTTCTTCTTTTTCCTCTTTTTCTTTTTCATTTTGAGCGGAAAAAGAGAGGTTAATAGTCGCTTGAACTAATTTTTTATCGCTTAAATTTTTAGATTTATTTTTATCTTCTTCGCTATTATTTTGATCGGCTTCATTTTCACTTTCTTGATTTTCTTCGTCTTGATCCGTGTTATCAGTTTGACTATTATCTTCCTGATCTTGTTCTTCACTTTGATTACCGCTTTCT
>CAYWPY010000015.1:16072-17250 GCA_964460255.1 uncultured Candidatus Saccharibacteria bacterium
CATCTTCTTGAGAATTAGTGCTACTCTCATCTTTTTGATCCTGATCTTTGCTTTCGTCGCTTTCTTTTTCACTTTCTTCTTCTTTGTTTTGAGAACTTTCATCTTCTTCATTCTCTTCTTCCGTTTTATCTTTTTGATCTTCCGTTGTTTTTTCTTCAAACTCAACTGTAAATTGATTACAATAAATTGATTTTTTTCCTCCTTTGTAAATTGCCGAATTTTCAGAATTGAATTCTTCCAAAGTTGCTTTTTCTGAAAGTTGAGGTAATCCTTCGGCGTTTTCATTAAATTCCCACTCTCCTTCACATTTTTGAGCGGGAATCGAGATTGGGTCTTCAGTTGAAAGAGCCAACAAAATTCTGTCTATCGGTTTAGCAAAAAAACCACTGATTATAAAAAATAAAACCACCAAACCGGTGGTTGCTAAACTTTTGGCAATTTTCTTTTTTTGATTATTTATAATTCTTTCCCTTTCCACTTTTCTGATCGGCTTTCCGATCGTCGCACAGTCGAAGAGATCTCCGATATGGATAAAAGTGCGTAAGCCTTTGTTTTTACCGAAGATAACCGGCCTCTTTTTTGCCCTAATCTTATTATTTTCAACCAATTCTTTGATTTCATCCAAAGAAGACCCGGTTATTCGGGCCGCTTTTTCAATTGAGAAGTAGTAAGGCGACAAAAGCAACATATTTGAAAGCAAAAGGTGGTTTAAATTCCACTAACTATTTTAACTAAGTTTACCATAGTAAAAAAAGACTGTAAACTAATTAACCGGTCATTTTTTTATGAGATTTAATTTTTTTAAAAATTTAACTCCGATTGTTGACAAGGGGGGATTATTCCACTAAAATTTTTACCACAAACATCATTTTGCTTAAATAAAACTTAATTTTAGTTTTTAAAAGAGCATAGATAGATTTTTATGAAAATTTTATTTTTATACGACTTTCCTCTTTGGGGTAACGGCTCGGGTGTTTATCTTAGGAGTTTAGTGGAAGAGTTGGTTGGACTGGATCACGAAGTAGGAATTATCGTTCGGGATAATAGAAGATTTTTAGAACACAAAATAAAACAATACAAAGTAGACGCTCCTCAAATAACGGTCTTTAACGGCCATCCGGAACTAAAAGGTGCAAACACATATTCGGAATTATCTCCAAAAGAAATTAACGACGTCT
>CAYWPY010000016.1:0-13767 GCA_964460255.1 uncultured Candidatus Saccharibacteria bacterium
AAGATTATATGTGTCAATGAAATTAACTGTTAACCCTTGACTATTTACTATTAACCTTTTACTGTTAACCGTTAACAGAATTTTTTAGGAAAAATAATTATTGATCACGAACACACCGCACGTATTCATTGTAGTCCTTACGATTACCGTACTCAAAACCATAGCCGAAGTCCAGATAATAAGCATAATAGTTTTCGAACTCGGAAGATGACCAGTAGCCCCAGGAGGTTATACCGGGTAAATCGGTATAAGGAGAGGAGGAGTTTGATTGATCTCGAATTGAATCTAATTCACGAAGATTAGGTAGTCGCCAACCTTCTCCTTTACTAGTACAAGCGTCCATTGCCGGAAAAGTGTAGCTAGTAGTGTCATAATTTGCATCAAGCCAATCATTGCCGGCCGGTTCGGTTGCGTTATCAACTCCTATTGCAAGGCTACTATCATGAACACCGCCAACTACGCTAAGGCTAGAGAGTGTGTCTCCGTGTTGTCCATATTCATATTCTCCAACATCTGTCTTATCCCATAAAAGGCTAAGATAAACCCCTTCACTCTCTGCTACGCAAATATCTCCACTGGGAGCGGTTGCTCCGTTTGTTAAAAAGATACAATTTTCATCATCACAATATATAACCTTTTCCACTGTTGCATCTGAATTATCTACCGTATAGTAGTCGCGAACAGTAGTATCAATCTTAGAACCCCAAGAACCGGTTGGAGAGTAAGTAAAGCCGCTACAAGCTTCTCCACCTCCTCCTCCAGTGTATTCGGTTTCTGTTATTCCAATTCCAATAAACCTTGTTTCCGCTAATGGAGCTACTAAAATTATACTTCCCTCCGCTACTTCATAGCTATAGCCGGTGCCGTCACCGGTGGCTTGGGGATCTACGGGTAATTGATTTATATGTCCGTCGGTTACCAAAGTTGAAAGATCTATAAATCCTGTGCAGTCATAACTTTCCAAATTAGTATTACATATTTCAGTAGTTTCAGTTGTTATTGGAAGTCCAGAGAGATTTCCATTGTTTGATACTTGGTATGATATAAGTCCGTTGTGTAAGGTATTGATATGTGATTCTCTGGTGGCATCTCTGGCTTGGGCGAATTGCCTACCGGGGTTAATAGCAACAATTACTCCGGCGGCAAGTATTGCTATTATTCCGATTACTATAAGGAGTTCTATAAGGGTAAACCCCGTGAAATTTTTAGCTTTGCTGAAAAGCAATCTTTGATTGCATTTCACTGGGGTGAAAGCTTTTTTGTTCATAAATTTATATAAAAACACTTGGATTTAAATAATTGCTAAATTATACCATAAAATTTTAGTTAAAAAAAAGACCGACCCTTTTGGGGTCGGATTATATTTACTTCACTGCTTCCAAATCATCCGGAAGTAATTTATTTAATGTAATTGCCAAGATTGCGGCAATCGCCAATCCGGAAAACTCCAAAACTCCTACTTTTAGTACGGCTCCTCCAATACCGACTATTAAAGTAACTCCAACAATAATTAGATTCCTACTTTTCTTAAAGTCAACTTGGTTTTCAACTAAAGTTCTAAGTCCTACTCCGGCAATCATGCCAAAAAGAATTATCGATATTCCTCCAACTACTCCTTGTGGTATTGTCTGAATAAGAGCAGAAAACTTAGGTGAAAAAGAAACCAAGATAGCAATAACGGCTCCAATACGCATCACCTTACTGTCGTAAATCTTAGTCAAAGCCAATACTCCTGTATTTTCACTATAAGTAGTGTTTGGTGGTCCTCCTACTAATCCGGCAAAAGTTGTAGCCAATCCATCACCTAAAAGAGTAGATCCAAGTCCGGGATCATCTATTAATCCTTTTCCTTTTCCGATCGTGTTCGATATAGCTAAAATATCTCCAACATGTTCAATCATGGTTACTAAGGCAACGGGAGCAATAAGTGTAATCGCCGAAATATTAAAACTGGGCGTGTGAAAATCAGGCAATCCAAAGAGACTGGCTTCAAATACAGGTGTTAAATCAACCAATCCCACTACCAATGCAATTAAGTAACCACCGAGTAAACCAATTATTATTGGAACCATTTTTATAAATCCAAAGAAAAATACAGAGCAAACCGTTACCAAGAGCATAGTTGCAATCCCCAGAAAAACGCCTTCCGAAATCTGATCAATGGCAACCGGCGCTAAAGTCAAGCCAATAACAATAATGATCGGACCGGTAACTACCGCCGGGAAAAAAGTAAGCAAATAATCGGAACTGAATTTCTTAATCAATAAACCGATCAGAACATAAATCAAACCGGCAACGATAATTCCACCCATTGCTCCCGAAACTCCGCCGTAACTACCGACAGCAAGTGCTATTGGGGGAATAAAAGCAAAACTCGATCCAAGATAGGCAGGAACTTTCCCTTTTGTTACCAAATGAAAAATCAGAGTACCTACTCCACTGGCAAAAAGCGCCATACTAACCGGTAGACCGGTAAGAATCGGAACCAACACAGTTGCTCCAAACATAGCTAAAAAATGCTGAACTCCAACAGTAAACATCTTCAAGCTCATTTTAACCCTCCTCATTAGATTTTTAATGTTCAAAAAATTGAAACTATTCTCATTTACTATAAAATAAATAATCCTACAAAGCAAATAAAAATCCGCAGCTTTTGCTGCGGATTGCTTTTTTTAACCCTGAAATCCATCAGGTATTGTCAGTTTTTCTTTTTTATCTCTGACTCTCTTTCCCAATACAAGAATATTTCTTTCTTCATCGATGAAAAAGTCTCCTTCAATATTTCCATCTTTTTCAGTGTATGGCTTTAATCCAATCTCCTTAAATCGTTTTGCCCTTTCTGTAGGACTTCCGAATTTTGGAGAAATTTGGACATTATTCCCAATTTTAACGTTCTTATCAAAAATAACCTTTTCTAAAGAAGTGTTATCATCAACAAAAGTCGTATTGTATTTTCTTAGTTTATTTTCATAATACTGATTTCGATCGGCACCAAGAAGAATACAATCATTAAGCTTCACATTCTCACCAATTACAACTTGATAGCCTAAAACGCAATTTTTTAACTTACTGCCGGTCGATATTTCATTACCACCGGATAATATACTTGCCTCTACCTGAGCACCACTAGCCACTCGGGGAGAAGGTAGATGTCTCATTCTGGTTCTCATTCTATACTTAACTAAATTAATCGGGGTATTTTTAGAAACAAAATCCATATTACAATCAAAGTAGTCGCCTACTTTTCCAACATCTTTCCAGTAACCGTTAAAAGGATAAGCGTATAAATCTCCGCCTTCTTCTTTTATTTTAGGAATAATATTATGTCCAAAATCAAGACCTTTGTAGTTTAAAAACTTTTCCAGCCTATCTCTAAAAAAGACATAATTACCCATTGAAGCCAAAAATTCATATTCCTCATCAATCCCCAAACTTTTCTTAATTCTATCCGATAATCTAAACTTCTCGATTACTTCCGGATCAGTTGGTTTTTCGGTAAAATCCAAAATTTTTCCGGTTTCATCAACTTTCATTAATCCAAAATCACTAACCTTTTTTTCCGTTATCGCGCTGGCCATAATAGTTACATCGGCATTGTTTCTGGTGTGTTGCTTAATGGTATCTCTGTAATCCATCGCGTAAACATGATCACCGCCCAATACCAAAACTATTCTGGGATTATGACTATTGATCTGTCTCATGCTTTTTCTAACCGAATCAGCTGTTCCTTTAAATCTGACTATTTTTCCATCTTCTTCCCGGGGATGGGTAATTTCAATCTTTTTGTCAATTCCATCAAATCCCCAAACGTTTCCGTTTCCAATATGATTCAATAGAGAACGGGGCTTGAATTGAGCAGCGATTATCATCGCCGGAATTCCACTATTGGCCACGTTGGTACCGACAAAATCAAAGATTCTGTATTGGCCCAACATACTCACCGCCGGTTTTGTTCTGTGCTTAGTCAAGATCTTAAGTCTACTTCCACGACCACCTGCCATAACGAAAGCTAAAACATAATCATCCATTTCTTATTCCTCCTTCTTGTATTGTAAAGAACGCAAGCATTATACAAATTATTTATAATTTGTAAAGGGCTTGAAGTAAAAATAAAAAAGACGCCCTTTTGGACGTCTCTGTAAATATTCAAAACAATTAATCTAAAAGCTCTCTAATTTTTCTTTGCAATTCTTCTTTTTCAAATCCGTATTTGTGATCAGAAACAATATTACCCAATAAATGAGGGTAATGGCAATCTCCTTTAATTATATGAACTGCTAAGGCTGGATTTTCTCTTTCTTCATTAAATGCTAAACCGACATCAATCTTGCGGTCTACTTCTTTGCCCCAAAGACGATACTTTCTCCACTCTTCCAAATCAACAAAACTTACTGGCATAAACAATCATCCTTTCGATTTTTTGTGTTTTGAATACTTTATCGCTATCAATAGTAAAACATATTATTATTAATGTCAAGTAAAAACAGTGTAAATAATAGTAAACTTAGGCTATAAGGATAGCAGTCAAAAAAACGCTATAATTTAGAGTAAAGTAAAAATCTGTTTGATAACCTCTTCTATAAAGAGATACCCCAAAGTAAGAGAAAGAACGGCTATGACCGCCCCCGCTAAGCCGGCTAGAATGCCTAAAACAGTTATCACTCCATCCTTATTAATTAACGAAAATGCCAAAATAAATATTGAAATGGACGGCGCCGTGTTAGTTAAGGGGTAAGGAATTATCATAAATGAAGACATTACAATTATCAAAGCTGCTATAGGTTTCTCATTTACTAAAAATTCCCACCTCGGTTTAGTGATTTTATCCAAATGTTTTAGATAAATATCGGAAAAATCAGCCATTTTTTCTATTGTCTCTTTTTTTATCTTTTTTTCTTCTAAAAATTTGGGTACGTAAGGTTTCTTTTTAAAAAACATACAAAACCCGAGAGAGATCATTATTAAACTAAAAAAGGTAGAATATCCAGCGGCCGGAACCGGCATTGCCGAAGGTATCGATAAAATTAAAAACAATAACCCGTAACCTTTCAACCCTATTTCAGAAACGAAGTCTTTTACCGATATATCCTTTTTTTCTTGCAATATTTCTTTTATTTCTTTTCTTAAAGTATTAGCCATGTCAGTTATCGGATAATTTTTTAGCAGTTTTTAGTAAGTCTTTAGTTTCCTTAATTCCTTTTAGCCAAAATTCTTTATTTTGGATATCTATATTCATTTCTTTAAAAATTTCTTTTGGGGATTTTGAAGTACCCGCTTCCAAAAATTTCTTTATTTCTTCTATAAATTCAGGGTTTCTTTTAACTTTTCTCTGTAGTGCTTTGGATATAAGCAAACCACCGGCATAAGAATAATTATAAAAAAATCTTCTTAAATGTGACCAATAAACCCACCAATTTTCCGAACCGGGAGATTGTTCAACATAATCACCCATGTAAGCCTTCATATGCTTTCTAAATAAATTACCGATATCATCTTTTGACAGGTAGCCTTTTTCTCTGTACTTATTATGCACTTCTCTCTCAAAATTAACTGCCGCAATTTGTCTGTAAATCGTAGCTATATCTCGGTCCAACTTTTGCATAATCAGTGCCAATTTCATATCTTTATCTTCTCCAGCCATTAATTTTTGAGAAACAAAGTCCTCAAAAAAAGTGCTGGCTACTTCGGCAGTAAAGGTAGAAATTCCGAAGTTTAATGAATTTTGCTTTTTTCTCATTATTTCGTTGTTTATTCCGTGTCCCGATTCATGAATAAAGGTAACTAAATCTTCAAACTTTCGATTGTAGTTAAGAAGAATATAGACAGGTTGATCAATAAGATTATGAATGCAAAAAGCTCCTCCTCTCTTTCCTTTTTTGGGGAAAGCGTCAAGATGACCTTCCTCTACAAATTTATGGAAGATATCTTCAAATTCAGGATCCAAATCGGAAAGTGTTTCTTTAACAATTTGGCAAGCATCTTCAAAAGAATACTCTTTATCGATTGTCTGATAGGGAACCGATCTCTCATGATACTTAAGTTTTTTTACATTAAAAAGGGTAGCTTTTAATTTGTAATACTCGCGAGCAATATCAAAATTATCAGTAACCGTTTTTACTAAAATATCAACCGTTTCCACTTCTACGTCATCGCTAATAAAACGAGCTTGATCAGGACGATCAAATCCCCTTAAATGATCATTTATCTTTTTATTTTCCAAAACGGAGTTGAATTCAATTTCGGCGACATCCACATTTTTATCTAAAATATGATTAAATATTTCTGCCGCCTTATCTCTGACTTTTTTATCTTTACTACGCAAAAGAGAAACAATTTCAGAAAAAGACTTTTCTTCTTTTTTACCTTTCTTATTAATAAGCTCTCCACTTTCTCTGGATAAGAAGTCCTCTGTCATTTCTACCCAATTATCATAGGCCGGACCGTTTTTTAAGCTTAAAATCCTTTCCTCTTTTTCAGTTAATAAATATCTTCCTTCTCGAAAAGAAGTTTTTAAATAATTTCTGTACTCGGATAAAATCTCACTTTCTAAAAATATTTTTTGCTTTTCTTTTGGCGCTTTACTTATCTTAAGATTAAAAAATCTAATTTTATCCTCCTGTTTTTTAGAAAATTCCTCTATCTTTTTAACTTTTGCTTTTAGTTTTGGATTGCTCTGATCTAAAGAGCTTTTTAAAAAATAATAATAGCCTTGTTTTCCGGAAGTTCCATAAGTAGCTCGTAAGCTTTCGTAATCATCCAAAGCTTTTTTTAAAGTTTTCGCATCTTTTAAAAAGTCTTTTCCTCTCCATTTCTGAACGAAACTATCAACTTCTTTTTTTATTTCTTTCTTTTCTCCTTCTAAATCTTTTAGGTTGTCGCTTTTTAGTAGCAACGAAAAATCCCAATTATAATTCTGCTTATTGCTGTTTTTCATTTTATTTACTATTAATTTCTAAAAATTATCTACCTTTTCTTTAAAAATACTCATTATCTCTTTGGTTTTCGGACCGACCCCATTACTAATCTCAATATCATTCACCTTTACTACCGGTAAAACTTCTTTATTGGTAGAGGTGATAAAAGCTTCATCAGCATCCTTTAATTCTTCCAATCTTATCTCTCTTCTTTCCGTCTTAAATTTATCTTCTGTGATTTCTATAACAAATTCCCGGGTAGTTCCCGCCAACACATCCTCTTTGGGGGTTATCAGCTTATTATTTTTAACCATGAAAAAGCTGGCGGTTACACTTTCTAAAACTTTACCTTGCCAAGTATATAAAAAATCAAATTTGTCTCTCTCTTTAAGCTCATCTTTTTTAGATAAAGGTAAGATATAATTAGTATATTTAACTTCGGGAATTATTCTCTTATGCTCCAAAGTAAGCAACTCTACTCCTTTTTCATAATACTCTTCGGGGAAAGGTTTGGGATTACGAGCTAAAATTATAAAGGTCGGTTTTTCAGAATTGTAATTTATTCCGTTTTCCGCCTCCCCTCCGGTCATCAAAATCCGCATATAACCCTCGCGGAGATTATTTTTTTCTATTAATTTTTTACTTATTTCTTTAATTTCTTCTCGATTATAAGGCACTTCCAGATTCATCGTTTCTGCAGAATTAAAAAATCTTTCCATGTGCTGATTAAAACGAAAAAACTTTTTATTGTAACTTCTAAAAACTTCAAATATTCCGTAACCCCTGAGTAAACCGATATTTCTTGGGCTTACCCCAACTTTATTTATTAACTTGTATTCGCCGTTTATAAAACAATATTGGTTCATAATTATGAAAAATTAATAGTAACTATCTTTACTTAACAATAGATTAATTTTTAATATTTTTCAAAAAAAAGAGGTCACCTTTTGGTGACCTACTTTACTAGTCTTTTTTTATTTTATGCTCTGTTCCATCAAAGGAGTGTAATACTCGTCTGGATCCAACAACTTTATCTTTCTTTCTTATAAATTCAACCGTTTCCAAATGAACCGGACGACCCCATAAATAATAGATATTTTCTAAGGCTCCGGCCTCATGTTCAAGATTAATTTCAAAACCACTGAACTCATGCTTCAAATAAAGTTCACCGTTTCCGGAATAATTAGAATCAGTTACTTTAATAATCGGTGTTCCGTATAAACTATAACTTCTAAGCAAAATCCTTCTGATTACTTCTGGATCGTCTTCAGTAATGACATATTTAATCTCTCCCGTTCTTGGATCTTCTCGGGTTCCCCAAATATAAAGCTGATTATCTCTGATAAAGTCAGCGTTAAAAAAGTGTTCAACAGCCATTCGGTCAGTATAATTCTTTCTAACTTGCAGTGCTTTTTTTAATCCTTTTTCTTGATCTACATTTCCATCCCATTCGCTAAATTTATAAGGATTATGATCTTCTAAAAACCCTCTTCCATGCATTCCTCTGCTCCATCTGTAAACAATATCCTCATATAAACTTAACCCTAAATGATATGGATTAATTTTAACTCTACCCGCTCTGGTAATTCCGGCGTTATGCTTCGAAAATTCCTGATGTTCATTAGGAGTTATAACACCTCTCTTTGCCAGTCGTCTCATAATGTGACTATGGACAAAAGTAGCCCAACCTTCATTCACCACTTTAGTTCTTCTCTGATGAGCTAAAAAATGCCATTGATTTGCAATTACAGACAAGATGTCTTCCTGCCAGCCCTTTATCTTTGATGAATTTTCCAAAATAAATTGCAAAACATCATATCGAGGTTTAGGCGGGTTTTTACTCTTTAATTCTTGAATTTCTTTCTTTAATTTTTTTATTTCAGTACTATTATCCTTATGAAATTCTTGCCTCTGCAAATCTATAATTCGATCCGTTTTCATTTTAATTAAATTTTTACGGATCTCATTATCACTTTTCTTTTCTGAAAGTAAATCCGGATCTTGTTGATCAATAAGGCTTTTTGCTGCCTCTATAGTCTTTTCTACTTTTTCAAATCCATATTTTCTTTCATAAGCTTTAAATCTCTTTTCTGCGGACCGAGCTTCTCTTGCTAGATCAATACTGTCGCCGGCGTGACGAAGTAATTTGTTTTCAATATTGAAATCAACATGACCGTAAACGTGAGCAATAACCAGAATATTTAAAGCTACAGAATTAGTTTCAACTAAAAAAGCCTTCGGGGGATTAAAATTCCAAACTACTTCATAAGGAATTCCAACTCCCTTGTGTTCATAAATGGTTCGTATTCGATCATAGTCTCTTCCAAAGCTCCAATGTGAGTAGTTGGTTGGAAAATGATAAGCCATTGCCTCAATCATTTTTCTTGAAGAAACAATTTGAAATAATATCTCTCGTGTTGAAAGACCCATCTCTTCGGCTTCTTTTTTAATTTCCTTTTCAACCCGATTAAGTCTTTTTATTTCTTGTTCATTCATTTTTTCCACCTCTCTTTCTTCAAAAATTCTTGAATGGCAGGTAAAATGTGATTTTTATCTTTAATTATCATTCCTAAAAAAGGATGTGATTTCTTACCGATAATTAATTTCAAATCATCACGTGTAATCCCTTTAACATCCAACTCCTTTTCAAATTGATTTCTAAGTCCGGAAGAAAAAGGTCTTCCGTCCAATCTTATTTCTCCATAGCCAAGCATATTTACTTTAGTTTCTTGAATTAATCTTTTGGCTTCTTTAACTGTCGCCGCTGCATTCCAGTCCTCTCCATCAGAAAAATGAAAAACATAAACGTTCCATTGTGAGGTTGGATATTGGGATTCAATAATATTGCGGGCTAATCTGTATGCTTCAACACACTTGGTTCCACCCGACTCTCCGGTTTTGAAGAAGTTTTCTTCATTAACCAATTTTGCTTTAGTGTGATGAATTATAAATCTAACCTCGACTTCCTCATAAGTTTGATTTAGAAATTCATTAATCCAGAAAAGCATTGAACGAGCCAAGTACTTTTTATTTTCGGTCATTGAACCGGAAACATCCATCATCGCAAAGATAACTGCGTTAGAGTGATGATTTACATCCTCTTTAATATTCATGTATCTGGTGTCTTCATTGAATATTATAGGGAAAGGATCAACATGTTTTTCAGTAATTTCTACACCTTCTTCCAAATAATCAAGTGCTAATCCCAAATTACCATCAGCTTGAACTAAAGCGTTATAGCAAGCAACCTCATTTTCACCGGTTTCATCTTGAAGAGTAGCTAAAAAGGCATAGAATCTTCCTAAACCTTGTCTGGCAGTTTGCTTATTTTCAAGTAAAACTTTAGGTCCGGTTTTCTTGATTCCACTTATCTTATAACCTTCAACAGTTTCCAATTGAGCACAATTCTCTTTTTTATCCAAATTGGGAAGTCCCAAGTCTTCAAGCATCATTTCAATTAATTCGGCAATTTCTACTTCACTTTCAATATAATCTTCTCCGGGTGCGTTTCCCGGTTTACCTTCTCCTTTACCTTTTCCTTGACCTTTTCTTTTTCCAATTAAATCACCTTTTTTACCTTTTCCTTGACCTAATCCGGCTTCTCCTCCTTGACCATCACCTTTTCCTTTATTTCTTCTTCCCGGTCTGAACCGAGGAATAACTAATCCCTTAATTGGGATCTTGACTTTTTTTCCTTTCTTTTTGGTGATGATCGGGGTGTTGGAGATTATTTTCTTCATGTTTTTCTTTACAATTTCCTTTTGTTTTTCTCTGTGTCTTTTAGCATCTCTTTTACCTTTCTTTCGATCCTCTGCTACTCGTCTAACGGACATAATTAAAACCTCCTTTTTTAAAGTTGTAGAAAAAAAGAGGCGGGTTTTCCGCCTCTTGGATTTTATCTGTTTAAGATTTCTGTCGCCTTTTTAATCGCTTCTTCAGCACAACGTGGGCAAAAACCGCGTTCTTCAATGAGGTTTTGGAGAATTTGATCTCCCTTTTTCTTCTCTGACTCTTCTTTCATTTTGTCAGTACTTAAGATAAGACTGAGATTGCTTCTGGCATTTTCTAATACTTTCTCTTCAATAGCCTTACGTAGTGGTGGATAATCATCAGGATTAAAGTCTTCTCGCGGATAGACGGATTCAAGAATTTCAGATCTGAATCTTTGTGCTTCTTTTTCCGTTATCTGCATAAATTTTTCTACTGAACGTAGAAAAACCTCATCCGGTTGAATTATCTCATCACTAACTGGATCTCTCTTGAAACTATTATAGCCTTTAACGTATTTTCTATTCAGGCTTCTGGAATACTCGGCTTCTTGCAAATATTTTTGAAAAAGATCATCAATTAAATCACCGTAAGTTTCAAGATAAGCCTTGGAAACTTCATTCATTATGATTTCTTCAAATTTTTGCATTACGGTCGAACCTTCACCAGAAGTTAAATTCTCTAAGAATTCATCAATTTCTTCTGCTTCATAACCCATTCGGTTTCTAAAGACATCCTTAAGAGCCTTTATAGTCTTTAGGTGAGTAAGACAACCTTCATCATCAATCTTGGCTAAAGCCTGATTAAGAGCAGCTAAAACATCACGAGAAGATATTCCAAACATTCCTTCTCTTTCTTCAATATCATCACTTTCTTGACCTTCACGAATAAGTTCTCTTAGATCAACCGGTTGCTGATTATTGTCGGTTATTCCAACAACTTCACCATTGTAAGCTTCCAGTTTGGTCATCTTATCTACTCCCATATCGGATTCTTTTAATCTAGTTAAAACAGCAAAAATAGCTGCTAACTTTAGAGCCTCGGGAGCAATATGAATTTGGTCAAAATCAAATTCGGATTCTTCCTCAATTAGTTTTTTGTAAACCTTAATCTCATCCTTAACTCTTAATGGATAAGGAAAAGGGATACTGTAAATACGATCATGAAGTGCTTCGTGAGCACTGTCACCGGCAAAATCTTTATAACCGGTTAAATTACAATGTCCTACAACTACCGTATCTACACTAACGTGAGGAAAGCTACTTCCGTGAATTTTTATCTCTTGTTCTTCAGCAACATTAATAAAAGTCCATAATAAACGTTCGTCAATTCCTTTCTTTAAAAACTCACGTCCTTCGGTAAGTCCTCGATTTCCGTTTTCTAAAGCTCCATCGAGCCAAAATGCATCCGGATGCTGCCGTCCATAACGAGGATTATTAGTAACACCTAAATTTTCATGACCAATAAGGTCACCAACATCTTGAGTTTTTTCATCGGATGGCTCAAACGAACCAATTCCGTTTTGCATTTGGGTAGAAAAGCGAAATGGTTCCACTTCTACCTTCCACCAAAGCTTCTTTCCTTCTTCACTTAAGTATTCACCAAACTCTTCATCAAAAAACTTCATTTGACAATGTGGACAAAGATCCCCTTTAATCGGTGGAATTCCGAGATCTTCTTCGATTGGTCTTTCAAGACCTAAGCGAGAAGCTCTTTCCGGATCCCAGTGATTTTTTCTTAAGAATCGGGGAATAAGATGCATTGGACTTTCGTTCATCGGGCAACCCTTGATTCTATAATTAGGGTTTTCATTATAAGTTTCTAGTGCATTAATCAATATGCGCACAAAACTTGACTTACCTGATGCCGGTGGTCCAACCAAAAGTAGAACTTGCTTAGCTGTGGAAGCTCGCTTAGCTCCCGCTTTAAAATATTCAGCTATTTCTTCAACCGCCCGTTCTACTCCGTATAGATGATCACTTATCAAATGATAACGATAATCAGCCTGTAGTATCTCTTTATCCTTATTACTTATTTTCTCTCTTCCTTTCTTTTTAAAGATTTCCCACAAGCGAGCCGAAGCTGATTGCTCAACCTTCGGATTGTTTCTGACAACTTCTAAATATTCCTTCAAAGTGATAACTCCACTAACCTCTTCTTTTCTCTCCTTTTCCTTCCGAACAATTTCATCAAAATCAATTCCGTTTCTACTCATCTCTACTTACCTCCTTTGAATTAATTTTTAATGAGCAAAATCTAGACAACTAATCTAGACAACCTCCTCTATAGTCCTCCTCTATATCACTTTATAGTAATATAGTTAATTATTATATAACTCACAAATAGTTGTGTCAACTTTTTAACTAATTGTCCCAAATAAACCCATTACCAAAAGGACCCCATTTAGCGGTTTCTTCAAAAATAGGTTCTTTTAATTGTAGATCGGTAATAATTTTCTGAGGAATAAATTCTTTTTTAGCGCTTTTTAAATCAACTAATCGGTCATCAATTTTTGCCGAAAGCATAACCGGTTCCGCCTTGCCAATTGCATAAGCTACTTTCACTAAAACTTTATTGGCATCATTTTCTCTTAAAAGTTGAATTGCTTTCTGTCTTGCCTTGTAAGCCCCACTTCTGTCTACTTTAGTTGCATCTTTTCCTGAAAAAGCTCCTCCTCCAACCGGTATTTGTGGTCCGTAGCCGTCAATAACTATTTTTCTTCCCGTAAGTCCCGAATCGGCATCGAAACCTCCTATTGACCAGTCACCGGCTGGATTAATATGCTTCTTCAGGTTCTTAATTATATTTTTGTCTTCAAGCCAATTGCTAACAATTTTTTCTAGTTTTTTACTAGAAATATTCATAAAGCTGGCAACAAGATCAGTAATTTTTTGTTTTTCATTGATTGTAATTTGGGTTTTTCCGTCTACAGGGTGCCTATCATAAATATATTTACATAAATCTTTTGCCAAATAAGTTTCTTGAGGAAGCATCGCCTTGTTTTCATTACAAGCATAACCAATCATAATTCCTTGATCCCCGGCTCCACCGGCATCAACTCCATTTGCAATTTCATTGCTTTGAG
>CAYWPY010000016.1:13867-16943 GCA_964460255.1 uncultured Candidatus Saccharibacteria bacterium
TTAACGGTTGCCGGATGGATCACAGAGCCAATTCTCTAACCATCACTCATGATAATTTATCTACTTTAATTTTTTATTTAAATCATATTTTATTGATCTAAATTTATTTTAATCGCTTTTCCTTCTATAAGCCCCTGTGCTACTTTTTTATGAGCACTTTTAATTATTCTCTGGAAAGTGCTCTGAGAAAGATCCATCTTTTTTGCTGCTTCAGTCTGACTAAAATCCAATTGATCATAAAGGCGTAATGCTTCCGCTTCTCCATGACTTAGAGACACCTCTTCCAGAGATTTCATTGGAACTCCTCTCGGTTTAAAATAAGTAACGTTAGGATTAAAGTTTATTCTTCTTTTTTTTCTTGGTCTAGGCATTTTATAAATTCTTTAATTATTTCTTCTGTCTTTTCTTTTTCTATTACCTTAACTTCTATCCCTAAAGCTTCCAAACTATTTTTAGCACTTTCCCCTATACAAGAAGAAACCAATTCATCTGCTCTTATTGCTTTAATAAATTTGGTTCCATGTGGAGTTTTCTTCTCAAAATAAGGGTTTTTAATTACTTCCTTTTTAATAATTTCACTTTCTTTAAAATCAACGGATAAATAATATTCTCCTCCAAATTTTTTAGCAACTTCCTTTCCCTCTTTATTTTTAATTGGGATGATTATTCTTTTCCCTTCCTTTTCGGGACCGATTTTATCAAAACCCTTAGATGTTGTTTTACTTCCCATCGAAGAGTTAACGGAGCTTCTTTCCATATCATAACTTTCAACCTCTATTGAGGTATATTGTAGTTCATCAATTGATGATTTTAATTTATCTTCAAAATTATTTATTATTCCTTCGACTTCTTCCATTTTTAATTTCGGAGCCAATTTAATCTTTATCTCTGCAGAGTTGTAAGATCCTATTTTCCTGGTTCTCATCTTAGAAATATCAATATTTTGATTATTGGCTATATCTTCAATCTTTTTTTCCAAATCTTTGTTAGCTACATCCAAAAGAGAGTCAGTTACCTCTTTACCTAATTCATAAGCTTCATGAAGAATATAGATACCAATTCCAGCGGCAATAAAACCATCAGCCAACGGAAAGTAATTACTGGCAAAAAGACCCACTAAAACACCAACTGAAGATAAGGCGTCTGCTCGGGAGTGTTCTGCATCAGCAATAAGAGCTAAAGATCTATTTTTTTCTCCAAAGTAAAATTTAAATCGAGCTAATCCTTCCGTAAATAGAATAGAAAAAATTGCAACCGTAATTGCAATCGGACTAACTTCAATTAAAGAAGACTCGCTAGTAAATACTTTGTAAGCTTCATGAAGGATAACTAAACCGGAAAAGAAGAGAAGAAAAGTTACTACTAATCCCGCTAAATTTTCACTTTTATAGTAGCCATAGGGATGATTTTCATCCTTTTTCTTAGTTGCAATTTTTGTTCCTAAATAAGTAACAAAAGAACTGAATATATCCATCCCGGAATGAATTCCGTCCGCTACTAAAGAAACACTGCTAAAAACAATTCCCGCTGTTATCTGGGAAACAGATAATCCAATATTGGTTAAAACGCTTACTAATGATACGTTATGAGATTTCATTTTAGTTAATTAAATCTTTAATTTCTGCTGCAATATCAGGGTTGAATCCGGAGAAGGCTTTGTTTTCAATAAAAATTATCGGGTAATATCCAAAAGAAGAGGATACTCCTTCACTCTTACTAGATTCACTTTTATATTCATTTAATTTTTCACTAAATCCTTCATCGGTAGTCAAATATTCCCTAAATTGATAATTATTTTCTTCAAAGAAATCTAGCATCTCTTTACACATTTCTCCTTGATTATTGTGAAAGACAATAGGTTCACTATTGTTTTGAGTTTCAGATTCTTCGCTTTCTTTATTATCATTTCTAGTTAGATCTTCCGCCGCACAAGGGTTATCAACATCTTGCTCATCTTCTAAAGGTGTATTTGGTTTAGGTTCTACGTACTCTACTTCTCTATTTTGAGGAATCTCATCAAAAGGTAAAGTTAAATCCGGGTCCCCGGCAAACTCTTCTAAAGTTTTCCAGTCAATATCAGCATTATCAAAAAAGTTAAGATAAGCATCATTCCAGCTCTTTTTCAGTCCTCCAATATAAGTATGAGAAGTTGGAGAAATCTTATCGAACTTTAAAGAATCAAATAATTGACTTTTAAACTCATCCGGAGTTCCTGACCGAGCCCAATAGCTGTAATCACAAAGACTGCCGGTTCCATACTCTGAAGAATCAATATTGGAAACTGAAAAGATCTTTACATCATATTCTTCCGGCTTGTAAATAGTTGCTCTTTGGCCGGTTGTTCCTCGCGCAAAAACATATTCTATTCCAAGTTCTTCTGCTGCTTTCAAAGTATTTTCATCATATGCGAAGTAACGTGAATTGAATAATTTTAAATCTTGACCGGTACAATCTTTTACACTTTCAACGGTTTCTTTCATCAAGTCATATTGCTCGTCATAAGGAACATCCCAGAAAGGCTTACTGTTTATTCCCGCACCAAGCTCAACCCCCAAGTCCGTTAACTTATTTATCGTTTCACAATTATTTTCTATATAATCAGGAGAAACAAGTAAAACAGAAGGGATATCTCTTTTTTTAAGATTATCAACGTAATTAGTAAGACCCAATTGGTCATCTCCAAATTCAATCATGAGCGCAATTCCTTCTGTAGAGTCAGAAAGAAACTGATCTTCCTCCATTAGATTTAAGCCTTGCTCGTTAACTTTTGTATATTTATTTTCTTTTTCTCCATTATAATAAGTAACAATCCCTAAACTTATTACTAAAGCTAAAATTATTAGAATTATATATTTTTTATTCATAATATTTTTAATTATTTTACCTACTTTAATATTAACGAAAATTAGAAAAATATCAAATATATATTCATAACTATCTAACTTTCAACTAAAATCTGGTAGATTTCTTTTGGATTAGAAACTAAAAAGCTGGGACTTTCTTTTTTTAGCGCCTCTTTACTATCAAAACCCCAACTGACTGCAATTGAATCTATGCCGACTTTGTTGGCGGCTTT
>CAYWPY010000017.1:0-13542 GCA_964460255.1 uncultured Candidatus Saccharibacteria bacterium
TCGGACATTGATGTTGAGTTCAAAATGTCCGAGCAAGACGATGATGACGACGATGATACCAGAAGAGGAGGCGGTGGCGGAACAATAACCTATAGAGATGAAGATGACGAAGAAGATGAAGAACCCGAGGAGGAAGAGCCGAAAGAAGAACCCGAAGAGGAAGAAGAACCCGAAGAAATAACAGAGGAAGAACGAGAAGAATTAGAAGGAGAAGTTATCGGAGTTATGGCCGGCTGGGAAGGTGGTGAGTGTGGAACATATCTCAACGATCATATTAAATATGGTGCTGATAACGACCCTCAAGAAGTTAGAAAATTACAAGTTTTCTTAAACGTATACATGGATGAAGATCTGGATGTAGATGGATTTTACGGACAAAAAACCAGAGAAGCTGTAAATAGATTTCAATTGGAATACAAGTATGATATTCTTAGACCATGGGTTAAAGTTGGAATGCATGACAGCATGAATGAACCAACCGGATATGTCTTCAAAACTACTAAAAGACAAATTAATAGAATGGTTTGTCCGGACCTGAATTTAGGGCGAGTTGATCTTTCTCAATACATTGTTGAAAATAATGAAGTTACGGAAGATGAAAACCAACAAGATCGAGATGAAGAAATTACCAATCAAGAAGATCCAAATGAAGAGGAAGAGCAAGACCTAGAAAATGAAGGGGATTCGGAAGTAAAAGAAGAGAACGAAGAAAAAGAAGAAAAAGAAGGAATTATGGATGGCTTAGTAGGGACAATCAGTGAACCCGGATTTTCCGAAAGATTAAGAAATTCAGTGTTGGCTTTAATTTTGATTGCTATAGTGGGATTGGTTGGATATAAAGTATATCGGCATTACATAGAGAGTTAAAATATAAAATAAAAATAGAAGAAAATAAAAAAGCCAGCATTTTGCTGGCTTTTTATGTTTAATACTTCCTTATATTATCTCTCATACTATCCAAGTCTTCTTGACTTAAATCGCTATAATTTAAAAGATTTACTCTTAAATATCTGATTAGTCCTACAATTATTTTCATCCAAACTTCTTTTCCTCCAGCTCCTTCCAGTTGAGCCATTAAAAATCTTGTTTTAATGTCAATTTTATCTTCTTTCAAGTTAGCTAATAGAATTCTACAATCCCACAATTCTTTTTCTAAGTTTTTATTTAAATCTGTTAAAGTCCTTAGCTTTTTCTGATATTCTTCCAATTCCAGTCTATTTATTAAGCTCATAATGACCCCCCCTTTAAAAAACTTTACAATTATTACTTATAATTGTCAAGGATTTAGGTTCAAAAAAGTATTATCTTTGACATATTAAGATTTTAATTATATAGTATAATAAACAACTTGGGAGGAGGTAGTGAGATGAATATAGATAATGTTGTGCGGTGGGCGGGCGAAGTTCGTTATATGGAGTATGAAGAAACAATGAAAAAGATTGAAAGATTTTTGAAAGAAGATAGACTTCCAATTACTTTAATAGTTAATAGTCAAGGAGGATTTATTCCCATTGCCTATACTTTTGTAAAAGAAGTTACAATGAGAAGAATTCCCCTTAACAGTCTTGTTATCGGGAGAGCTGATTCTGCTGCAATCCCAATTTTATTGACCGGAAGAAGAAGACAGATGGAAGAAGAAGCTCATATCTACATCCATGAATTGATTTTTTCTGAAAATGAAAATCCGATCAAAAGAAAAAATATGCGTGACTGGTACATTAAAAACTTGAGTGTAAAGACTAAATTGACTAAGATGGAAGTAGAGAAGATGATGGCAAAAGGAGCGTTGCTAAATGCTGAACAAGCCAAGCATTACGGGTTTGTTCACGAAATAATCTATTGTGAGTAGCTAAGCCAGGAGGTGAATCAAGTGAGAAGAAGAAAGTGTCATAACTGTGGGAAACACTACGAAGGTAGATATTGCCCAAATTGCGCACCAAAAGCTTTTTCATCCGAAAGGGATGAAGTTAAAAGCACATGTCCTTCTTGTGGAAGCAAAATAGATCTTCAAGGAAGATGCAATTGCTCCTGTTAAATTAAAAACCCCTTCAAAAGAAGGGGTTTTAACTTTGTAATAATTTTAAAGCAATGAAAAAGGCCATCTCAAGAAATTTTTGACAATTTAAACTAAAACATTATAATAAAGCCGTTCTTTAAAACTAAAAAGGAGGGAAAAGAATGCGAGGAGCATTTCAAAAGGTTATTTTTGATGGAGACGATTTAAAAGTAAACAGACATGTGAAAGGATTTTATTTTATTTTATCTCAGCTTAGTGATGCGACATCCAAGATTGAATTTGAATTAATTATTCTCAGAAAAGATGGAAAAAAGCTTAGACTAAAATACGAGTCACTTTTTCCGGAGTGGGTTTTGGATAGAATCTACACTGATTGGACTTTTAAAGACGCTATGCAAGGAGTAATTGATGAAGAGGATGATATGATTGAATCTCTTCTAAGTAAGGCCGCAGATAGCCTGGAAGATCTTCTTGTTTTGGCAATAGGCAGAGAACGGAAAGATATTTATTTTACGATTAGATATGCAAAACAAAAAGTCAGTATCTTGGACGAAGTAATTCCAGAAGAAGAAGTTGAAGGTTTTATTGAAATAATCGAAGAGGATTAAGAACAAATAAAAAACCGGGTAATTTTACCCGGTTATTTTTTTAGTCAGAGTTTTTTACCATGTCGATAAAATTGATTTTGGCTTTCTCTTTTTTTACTTCCATCCATTTTCTGTGAAATAATTTTTCTAATGTATTTGTTAATTTCGGAGCAGCATTAAGCGTTTCCAGGTTAGTCATTAAAGCGTGATAATAAAAACTATAGGTTGTATAACGGGCTTTTCTAAAACCCGACGAGGGGTTTAATCCAAAATTATGGCGATAAATTTCTTCTTCAATCGCTAACATTTCCATAATCGGGTTTCTAATAAAATAATTTAAAATCTGACGGTTACGGTTTTTATCATCGGAATCCAATAGGCTCGAGTCATAATAATCAAGTATAAATAAATCATCCCATTTTAACTTTTCTATTATGTTCGAGTATATTTTTAGATCGTTCTGTCCGGAATCAAGATAATTAGCGTTCATAACTGAGGACAATTTATTACTTTTAGGCATGTAAAAATTATTTTCTTCCACAACTTCTTTTCGATCGAGTGCACGAAGATGATTATATTCGTGAAATAAAGTACTTATAAAGTCATCTTCATTAGAATAACACTCGAAAGCTTGCGGGTAAACGGTTAAAACAAGGCCCAGTTTAATTTCCATATCTCCGATCATAAAGGGTCGATAAGATACTGTCATTGTGGCTGTTTCATTATCCTTAGTAGTGTATTTAATATTATTTGAGTCTTTCGGTGGTGGGTATTTTTCTGTCAATCTATTGACGTATTCAGTCCGTAAAAGTTCATTTTCTCTGGCTTCTTGATATGATACGGCGGCTACTACGAATGAAAAAGTGACCAGCACGACAACTAAAAAACTAATCAACAAGACTTTTTCTAATCTTCTTAACAATTTCGCCACCTCCTTTTTAATGTGCAACTACTTTTACTATAAATATTTTTGTGTAAATGTCAAGTAAGGTCGGTTGTGGAAAACTTTCCGGTTTTTTTATTTAAAATTATTAGATAGGAAAATAATAGGACAAAGTTAGGACAAATTGTGATTTAGTTCAAAAAAGAGCCTGTGTAATAAAATGGGGAAAACTATTTTAGCTGACTTTTATATTGTTTGCAATTTTTATTTTTTATTGTATAATCTAAATAGTTCCTTTTATTTATGTTGTTTTTTGACTCTGAGAGGAGGTCATAATGAAGAGGTGGAGGAAAACGGAGAATCTGCGGGCTCCAATTTTAGACAGGTTTTATAACTCTCAATTTCCGGATAGTTTTTATTCAGCTTTTTCTTTGATATTTGGAGAGATCAAAAAAGAGAAAGAAGCTATCAGATTTTTAAAAGATTTAAATAAAGTAATGGAAAGACGGAAAGGTGGTGGAAAATTATATAATTATGAAATAGCCGAAATAAGAAATAGTGATGGCTATTTTGATGTCACAAAGCTTACTGCTTATAATGAGCATCATGTAAAGCCCAGAAGCAGAGATACCAGGGATGATTATTCAAAAAGAGATCAAGTTATACTAATTCCCGAAAAGTTTCACACTGCCTGGCATATGATATTTTTAAATTTGTATGCACATGAAACTATTGAATTTTTAAAATTTATCTTTTTTATTTGCCGTTGCAAAGAGTCAAAAGAAATAAATTATAGAAAATTAAACAATGTAATCGAAGGATTAATAGAAAAAGATCAAAAGATCTTAAACCGGGTTTAAATTACCCGGTTTTTACTTAACAAAAATAAAAAAATGAGGTAGAATTAAGAAAAGAAATTACTTCTATGGATATTTTTTTACTAAAAAGCATTTTAATTCCCAGTGCTTTCTGTTTTTTTCTGTTTTTGATTGGTTTTATTTATTTATCTTTAAAAGACAGTAAGAAAAAAAAGAAAGGATATCGTATTCTTGCAATTGCCTTATTTCTTTATTATATATTTTCAATAACACCCGGAGCTAATTTTTTTATTTCTTTTCTTGAAACTGATTTTGAGCAACTCTCCAAAAATAAAATTAGGGAGGCGGAAGTGATAGTTGTTTTAACCGGAGGTGAAAAAACGGATTTAATAAGAAGCTCGGAAGTGTTGAGAATTTCAAATTTAAAAAATCATCAGGCGGAATTAATAATCTCCGGAACTGAAATGTTGACTGTCCAAGATGAGACTTCTCAAATTGAAAATTTTTTTATTAGCAGGGGAGTACCGGCTGAAAATATAATAATTGACGATCAATCTAAAAACACCAAAGAAAATGTGGAGCAAGTGTTTAAGTTAATTGAAGACCGTCCATTTTTCTTGGTTACTTCCGCTTATCATATGAGGAGAGCAATTGATGAATTCAAAAAAATAGGAGCAAACCCTATTCCTGCTCCGATTGATTTTAGAAGTAAATATTTTAATTATGGGTTAGAAGATTATATTCCTAATAGCAATAATCTAAGGAAGACCGATTTAGCTTTCTATGAATATCTGGGAATTATTTATTATCGTATTTTTGACTAAAATATTTTAAAAGTTATAATGTAGTGGAAATAAAATGTATTATCCCAAGGAAAGAACAAGTAGAGAGAGCGTATCCAAAACTCCGTAAAGGTTAATACAAAAAGAGATGAGTTCTTTATTATCGGTTTCAGTATTTTTTTTCGTTACGTTAATTTTTGTTATCGTTTTTAATTCTCAAAAAAAGAAAAAAGACAATAGATCCGAAAAGTTACATGATAGTGTTGAAGTTTTTGGAGAAAACATTGACAAAGAAATTAATAGTTTGGAAAGAGATATTGAAGAATTCGAATTATAAGACTACTGTGCTTTAAAAGTACAGTTTTTTTAAACTTAAAATTTTGCTATACTAAATTAATGAAAAAAGTTTTACTTACAACAGTTATATTAATTATTTTTCCTTTTTTAGGACTTTGGGCTGATGAAACCGTCGACAAGGATTTTTATATTGAGCCTACCTATGACTTAAATAGGAGATCGAAAGTAAAAGCGGATTTAATCACTACCACTGATAAGTTGGATTTTTATGCTGACCAAAAATGGTGGAGTAATTTAACTTCCCGACAACAGGATAGATATATTGATAAATTAAAATCTTTGTCAACTGAATTTGAGAATGATATTCATGATCAGATGGTTGATATTTTTGGAAAAAAACCGATTCATCCGGTAACTCAAGATAAAAAAGTTAATATTTTATTTCACTCAATGAAAGAAAGTGCCGGTGGTTATTTTAATTCCGGTGATCAGCATTCTAAATATCAGAATCCTCATTCTAATGAGATGAGTCTTTTATATTTAAATACTGATGTTTTGGAGCATGATGAGTTGGGAGGTTTTTTAGCTCACGAATTTATGCATCTTTTAACTTTTAATCAAAAAGAAAGATTACGTGGGGTTAGAGAGGAGACTTGGCTTAATGAAGCGCGAGCCGAATATATGCCAACATTTTTAGGTTACAGCAATACGGGAGGTAGTAATTTGGAAAAAAGAAAAGAAACTTTTTTAAGAGATCCGGACATTTCTCTTACTGAATGGATTGGACAAAAAGCTGATTATGGAGTAGTAAATATTTTTATCCATTACTTGGTTGATCATTATGGAGTTGATATTTTATCTTCTTCTCTAAAAACTAAGAAAGTGGGAATTGAAAGCATTGAAGAAGCTCTGAAGAACGAGGGTTACGATAAAACCTTTTCAGAAGTCTTTAATGAGTTTAAGATTGCTGTTTTAGTTAATAATTGTGATTTGGGAGAGCGGTATTGCTTTAAAAATGAAAAACTTAAAGACTTACAAGTTTCGCCGGCTACTAATTACGTCCCTCTTACTGAAGATGGTAGTATTTCTATAACTTATAGAACTAAAAATTGGGCCGGAAATTGGCACAAGATAACCGGAGGACGAGGGACTTTGGATTTAAATTTTAAGGTTGAAGATAATTTAAAGATAACAATTCCTTATTTACTTTGCGGGAGCGATGTTGATTGCGAAATAGGATATATAGACACTAACGATGGAGAAGGTAGTTTAACCATTGAAGAGTTTGATGATGTTTATGATTCGCTAATAATAATGCCCACGATTGAAGAAAAAAAGGCTGGGTTTAATGGGATTCAGGAAAGCTATATTTTTAAATGGACTGCTCGTTTAACTCAAAAAAAATCTGAGTTGGAAACTCTGCAGAAGTTAAGCAGATTAAGAGAACTTTTAGAAAAGTTAAAAGAAAAAATATCCCGGCAAGAATCAAATCCCAAAACTTGTACTATTCGAGGACCTCTTTACGAAGGAATAACTGATTCCGAATCGGTGGTTTGTCTTCAATTATTTTTATCAACTCAAGAAGATATCTATCCGGAAGGTTACGTAACCGGCAATTTTTTAAGATTAACTAAGAAAGCGGTCATTAGATTCCAAGAAAAATATGCTTCTTATGTATTGAATCCGCTTGACTTAAAACAGGGAACCGGATATGTTGGCTCCAGAACTATTTCAATGATAAATAACATTCGATAAATAAATGAAAAAGGTAATTAAATCTTTAATTGCTCTGGTAATAGGGGTGATTATTTTTTATTTTGTAATTGATAAAGCGGGAGTAACCAGTCTCAGTCGAGCGCAGAATTTATTTTTTTCATACAAAGGATTAGCCATAATACTGGTAACTTTTTTAAGTGTAATAGTTAACGTTTTTCGTTGGAAATTTTTATTAAGTTGCCACGGAGAAAAGAAAGGTTTTTTTGAACTATTAAGAGTCTGGTTGGTTAGTTATTTTTTTACTTACGTGACACCGGTTTCATTAGTGGGCGGGGAGGCGGTTAAGGTTTATTTATCAAAAAAAATATTAAAATTAAAATGGGATAACAATTTTTCAACTGTAATTATCGATAAAGTATTGGATATTACCTTCCATATTTTATTTGCCGTTTTTGGTTTAATTGTGTTTTTCACTTTTGGAAATTTTCCCACTTTTTGGATTCTTTTTTTAGTCCTTTTTGTTGTTTTTTGGTTGGTAGCAATACTAACAGTTTTTTATTCGCGAGCTTTTGGGAAAAAAAGTATAATTCTCTGGTTTTTAAACCTTTTAAATTTAGAAAAGTCAAAAGTAAAGTCAACTAAAAACGGAGAACTTCTTTTTAATGTGGAGGGGAACGTTTTAAGGTTCTTTTCACCCAAAAAATTATTTTTTTGGAAAGGTATTTTTTTGGGATTTTTAAAGCATGTAATTTCATATTTAAAAGCGGTATTGATAGTCTTCTTTTTAGTTGAAAGCTTTTACCCTTTAAAAAGTTTAGCGGTTCAGGCGTTGGTTAATCTTTCAGTTTTAATTCCGATACCGGTCGGATTAGGGAGCATGGAAGCTGTTATATCTTTTGGTTTTAAAACATTGGATTTGGGATTTGAAAATGGAGCCGTACTGGCCATGATCTGGAGAGCGGCCAATCTTACAATCTGTTTTTTGGGTGTAGTCTTTGGAATTAAAATTGGATTTGAGCTCTTTAAATTGAAAATTTTCAACTTTATTGATAGAGTAACTAAAAGTAGTTATAAAAATAAATAAAAAAGATGACGAAAAATAGTAAAATAATATTAATTGTAGTTCTTTTAATTTTAGCAATTACGGGAACTTATCTTTACGCTCAAGATTTTTTTATTTCTCCGGAAGAAAAGTTAATGAAAGCCAGTAAAAGCTTTAAAGAGCATGATTCCTACACGATAGAGGCGGATATAGACACTGAGATGATTGGTGATAACGAAAGCAGTATGAATTTTAAATTAAATAGTGATGTAGACGTAAAAAATGCAAAAGCACAAGGAAATACTGAATTTAATTTTAATATCGAGGGAGCAGCCGCCAAGTTAGCAGCTTCTTACACTTATCTTGATGATGATCTTTATTTAAATGTGGACACTTTTCCTTATCTGTTTTTACCTCTTGACGCTAACCAAGTGGAACTGATCGTAGAAAATGACATCTTGATCAAAGAAAATCTGATTAAAGATACTAATAATTATCTGGCTGATTTTTTAAAGAGTAGGGAAAGAGAACCCAAAACCGTTGAAGAAATTATCAGTGAAATTGAAGAATATTCTGAAGATATTTTCAATCAAGAAGCCGTAATTGTTGAAGAGGTAAAAGATGATACTATAGAAGGTAAAAAGGTTAAAAGATACACGCTTTCTTTTGATGGAGAAAGACTTAATGAAATTTACTTACAAATAATGGAGGATTATAAATTTTTTGATCTTTTTTCCAATTTGAGTGAAGAAGAAATAGCGGAAATAAAAAATGAGATGAAGAACCAGATGAAAGAAAGTTATGAAACTATGGAGGCTTACGCTTGGATCGATGGTGGAAATTTTGTAAAAACAAAAACTGTTTCCAGAACTTCTATTGGAGTAGATTCGGAAACGGTTGCCAATCAAAATGTAGAACTACCGGAAGAAGTAGTAACTACGACCAACATTTATTATAAAAACTTTAATGAGCAGTTTAACATTGAAGCACCGACTGATTTTATAACCAGAGAAGAGTTAATTAATGAGCTTAATCTTCCCGCCTTGCTTTCCGTTTTTAATTTTGAAAAAGTTCAGTAATCATTCCAAAAGGGTGTGAAAAGCCCGGGAAACCGGGCTTTTTATTTGACGGCGTCAATGATATAATAATACTACCTAAAAAATTAGTAAAATTACATGAAAAAAATATTTTTTTATCTACTTTTAGCATTAACAATCTTTTTTCTATTGGAATCTACCGATATATTAACGATTGGGGAGAGTGAGCCGGTTTTAAGAAATCCGGAAGAATTAACTGAGATTTCAAACGAGATAACTGATTTTTCATTTCAGTCTTTTTCATCACTAGTTAGTTCTGATGTTAGTTCTGAAGAAAATTTATTTATATCACCATATAGTATTTACAGTGCTTTGGGAATAGCTTATTTGGGCGCGGATGGAGAAACAAAAAAGGAAATGGAAGAAGTTTTACTTATAAAAAATCTTGATAATTTTGAAAGAGATAATTTGGAACTAAAAAAATATTTGGAGCATATTTCCGAAAATACGGAGGTTAATATAGCTAATAGTTTATTTTTACGAAAAGAGATTCCATTTAGAGTAACTTTTGAAGAAAAAGCAAAAACTTATTTTCAAGCAGAAATTGATCAATTACCGGCAGCCGGAAAGGATATTAACAACTGGGTTTCGGAAGAGACAAACGGAAAGATAAACGAATTGGTTGATCCCGGTCCGATTAGCGACTTAACCGTAGCTTATTTAATAAACGCAATTTATTTTAAGGCAGGTTGGGATAAAGAGTTTGACGCTGATAAAACTACTGAAAAAAAGTTTTATGGAGTTGAAGAAAAAGATGTAGACATGATGGAAGCTGAAGAAGAGTACCAAGTTTTAAACCAAGAAGATCTAAAAGCAATTAAGATTGATTACAAAGATGGAAATTATTCGTTTTACGGCTTTATGCCTCAAGATTTAGATGCTTTCCGGTCTGAATTTAATAAAGAAAAATTTCAAGACTTAAAAGAAAGAATGAATAGAAAGGATATCATATTCAGAATGCCCAAATTTACACTTGAAGACAAATTAAATTTAAATGAAACTCTTAAAAGTTTGGGAATCAAGAAAGCATTTGAGAGTAGTGAAGCTGATTTTTCTAAAATGGTGGAAGAGATGAAAGAAAATGTTTATATAAATAAGGTTTTACACAGCTCATTTATAGAAGTGGATGAAGAAGGAACCGAAGCGGCAGCTGCTACTTCTGTTGAAATGAAGCAAGAATCATTTCAAGAAAAGGAAATAATTGAATTTAATAGACCATTTCTATTTTTGATAGAAGAAAATAATACCAACACTGTTTTGTTTATTGGGCAGTTAGTTAATCCTTAAAAGTGATGAATATAAAAAAGAATTATCCCTTAGCGGACGAAACTACAATTAAAATCGGAGGAAAGGCGGAATTTTTCTTGGCGGTTGATAATAAGCTACAACTGGAAACGGCAACCAAGGAAGCAAGAAAGCAAAAAACAAAAATTACGGTTTTGGGAGGCGGTTCGAATGTTCTTATTTCTTCTGACGGAGTTGAGGGGTTGGTGATTAAACTAAGAAGTGGAGAGATAAAAAAAGTTAATGATAACGGTTTAGTATCGGTTGAAGCCGGAGTTTCACTTCCCAGATTATCCCGTTTCGCTTTAGAAAACGGCTATCGGGGTTTGGAATGGGCGATGGGAGTTCCCGGGTCTTTTGGAGGAGCGGTCTACGGTAATGCCGGAGCCTTCGGAGATTGTACTTCGGATTTAATAAAGCAAGTTGAAGTTGTAAAAGGAAATAAGAAGAAGATAATTGCTAAAAAAGATATTAACTTTGCTTACCGAAACAGCACCTTCAAAAGAGAAAACTTAATAATTCTTTCTGCTTTACTTGATTTAGAAAAAGGAGACAAAGAAGAAATAGAAGAAAAAACTAAAAAGTATTTACAATACAGAGAAGCAAAACATCCCATGAACATGCCTTCGGCGGGAAGCACGTTTAAAAATAACAGAACCAAAATTAAAGATGAAAATTTACTGAATCAATACCCGCTGCTTAAGGAATTCAATGAAAAAGGAGTTATTCCTTCCGGATATTTAATTGAAAAATCAGGACTGAAAGGTTTTAAAAGCGGAGGAGCGATGATTTCTGAGAAGCATGCTAATTTCATTATCAATTATAATCAAGCTACTTCGAAAGATGTTATAAATTTAATAAAAAGGGTGAAAAAGGACGTATTTAATAAATTTGGAGTAAAGCCGGAAGAAGAAATTAGATACATTAATTAATCTTAATTAAAAAAAATATGGAAATAAGAATCAGAACCAAAAATATGGAACTTACTTCTCATTTGGAGAAGTATACTAAAAATAAATTAACCAAAGTTAAAAAATTTCTTCCCAATCTATTAAAAAAACAGGAAAAAGATGAAAGTAAAGCCGGTGAAGGCATCAAAGAAAGAGTAGAGATGGATTTGGAAATTGAAAAAATAACCAAAGGACAAAACAAAGGACCGGTTTATAGAGTCGAAGCCCAGATGTTTTTACCGGGAACATCTCTTAGAGCGGAAGATACTTCCACTTCGCCGAAAGAGGCTGTTTCGGAGGTTAGATACGAATTGCAGAGGCAAGTTAAAGAATATAAGCAGAAACAAGCCACATTACAAAGAAAAGGTCAGATAGAGGCAAAAAAAATAAGAGAGAAAGTAGTGGACAAAGCAGAAGAAACCGACGAAGAGGAAGAACTTATGGAAGCAAGCGAACACGGAATGTAAATTTAGTTGAAGATAATTACTTATGTCTATTTTGAATAAAATTTTCGGAGATCCCAACAATACTTACTTAAAAAAAATAAAACCACTGGTTGAAAAGATAAATTCTTTAGAAGAGGAGTTTGAAGATTTATCAAAGGAAGAGGTTAAAGAAAAAACAAGAGAATTTAAAAAAAGACTTTCCAAAGGAGAAAGTTTGGATGATATATTACCCGAAGCTTATGCTTTGGTTAGAGAAGCGGCTAAGAGAACACTTGGGCAGAGACATTACGACGTTCAGATAATGGGGGCGATAACTCTTCATAACGGTGATGTAGCCGAAATGAAAACCGGAGAAGGAAAGACGCTAACCTCCACGATGCCACTTTACTTAAACGCCTTAGAAGGAAAGGGTTCACATTTGGTAACGGTTAATGATTATCTAGCAAAAAGAGATACGGTTTGGATGGGGCAAATTTACGATTACTTAGGACTTTCCACCGGCTGTATCGGAGATCATGAAGCTTTTGTTTATGATGAAAGCTTTAAAGCGGACGAAGAAGAAGATAAAAGAAGAGATGAGTTGGGCGGTTTTAAAGTGGAAGAAGATTTTTTAAAACCGGTTAATAGAGAAGAAGCTTACAAGGCGGATATCACTTACGGAACTAACAACCAATTCGGGTTTGATTATCTGCGTGATAACATGAAATTAAAATTCTCCAATAAAGTCCAAAGAGGTTTTAATTATTGTATTATTGATGAGATTGACTCTATTTTAATTGATGAGGCCAGAACTCCACTCATAATTTCTCAACCTGATGAAAAAGGCTCGGAAAGATATAAAGACTTTGCTCGAATAGTTCCACAATTAAAACCTAAAGAAGATTATGAGGTCCATGAAAAAGAGAGAGCAGTCACTTTGACTGAGAAAGGAATTGAAAGAGTAGAAGACATACTAAATGTGGATAATATTTATGAATCTAAAGGAATGAATTATCTTCATTATTTGGAGCAATCTTTAAGAGCTCAAGCTAAAAATCCGGAAACGGGCAAGCCTCTTTTTGAAAAAGATACTCATTACGTAATTAAAAATGATAAGGTAATCATTGTTGATGAATTTACCGGTAGATTAATGCCCGGTAGACGGTGGTCCGGAGGTCTTCATCAAGCAATAGAAGCAAAAGAAGGGTTGCCGATTCAGGCGGAATCAAAGACGATGGCTAAAATTACCTTTCAAAATCTATTCAGAATGTATGATAAGCTTTCCGGAATGACGGGAACGGCAAAAACTTCCGAAGAGGAATTTGATAAAGTTTATGATTTACAAGTGGTTATAATTCCAACCAACAAACCCCTTCAAAGAGAAGCTTTGGAAGATAAAGTATTCAGAACCGAATCCGGAAAATTTAAAGCGGTAGTTCAAGAAGTAAAAAGAAGACATCAAAAAGGGCAACCGGTCTTAGTGGGAACCGTTTCCATTGAAAAGAACGAATTAGTAGGGGAAATGTTAAAGAGGACCGGAGTTCCTCATGAAATTCTTAATGCCAAAAATCATGAAAAAGAAGCGGAAATAATTGCTCAAGCCGGTCGATTGGGAGCGGTAACGGTTGCTACCAATATGGCCGG
>CAYWPY010000018.1:0-13488 GCA_964460255.1 uncultured Candidatus Saccharibacteria bacterium
AAACAATTAATCAGTAATTTGCTTGAAAGGTTAAAGGGAATATAAAGGTAAAAAAGGTAAAGAAAAGTAATAATTGTAAAAGTAAGTAGTAGATTAAATTTTTGTTTTTAAGCAAATAACCCAAGCCGATACCAGATATTATAATCAAAGGGAAAAGAATTGTTATTTGATAGCGATGAGCGTTAATACCGACAACAGAGTGAAAATAATTATAGTAAAGAAATAAAAAAACAAATTGAGCACTAAAAAAGAAAACTGTTTTCTTTATTTTTTTATTTGCTTTAAAAGCAGAAATAAGGGTAATTAAGCCGACTAATAGTAGAAATAAGTTTAAATTATAAGGGTTAGTCAAGACTTCAAAAGCGGTTTTTAGGTTTTTAACAAAGAAAGATGAGGCTCCGACAATAACGCTTTGAATATAAGGAATTAATTTTCCCTCATACTGGTAAGTTTTTACGGTTAAAGCAGCATCGGTTTGAGCAGCTTCAAAATACATTCCCAAAGTTGCCAATGTTCGGGGAATGATTAAAACTAAAAATAATATTAAAGATCCATAATAATGTTTATATCTTTTTTTATCCACAAAGCAGAGATAAAAAAGGGTAAAGAGAAAGGGAAAAAATATATACTCTATTCTTGAACCTGCGGATAGTATCACCGAGGACATTGCCGGAATTAGAAATAATTTATTTTTTGAGTCCACATATAAAGAGGCGAAGAAAAAAGAAACGATCATAAAAAAGAGAGCAAGTAGGGCATAATCCTCAGTTAGACTGAAAGTGAAAACAATGGGATTAAATAAGTAAAGCAAAGAACCGGCGTAAGCTGCCTTTTTATTGTCAGTTAAGTTTTTAATTATTAAATAGACTAGTAAAACACCGATTATGAAACCGATAAAGTTTAAATTAGAAACAAAATCGTAACCTATTCCTCCCAATAAATTGGAAAAAAGTTTGATTCTCCACAAATAGAGAGGATCTCTGACGTTGATTAATAGTTCTTTCCAATTACTATAATTAGCGACCGACATTTGCCAAGATCCAAAACCTCCTCTCCCTGAAAAATTTTGTGGAATTAAAAACAAACCCCATATCAAAAAAGTGGAAGACAAAATAAAAAGAGATTTTGGAATCTTTTTTAAATAAGAAAATATATCTTTCCATTTCCAGAAAGTAAAAAATAAAGTGACTATTAAAGAGAGAAGTATTATTATCCCCGATAGGAAGTGTATAAAATTAGGAACCATTTAATAATAGTTATTACTTTTACTTATGATATCAAATAAAAAAAAGCGGTCAATTCAATTTTTTATTAATCGTTATTTTTCTATTTTTGAAACTCTCTTTTTTATGGTAAAATTAAACAATAGAAAATAATCAATAATTCAATGAAAACATTATTTATAGTTTTAGATGGGCTAGGGGATGACAAAATTCCCGTCTTTAAAAATAAAACTCCTTTGGAAAAAGCAAAAACCCCCAATTTGGACAAGTGGGCAAAAGAAGGCAAATTGGGATTACTATTACCGGCTTATAAAGGAGCATTACCAACTTCCGAAGAAGGTCATTTTTCTCTTTTTGGTTATGATACTGAGGAATACGGTTTAGCCAGAGGAATAGTAACCGCCAGTGGAGCGGGAATAGATCTCAATGAAGGAGATGTTGCTCTCCGAGGTAATTTTGCCACTGTTTTTGATGGTGATTTAGTTGATAGACGAGCGGGTAGAGTAGAGGATCCTTCTCCTCTCATAGATAAAATAGACGGAATGAGAATTAATCGAATTAAGTTTGTTGTTCGTTCAGCCAGAGAGCATCGAGTTGGAATCGCTTTAAAAGGAGAAGGTCTCAGTCCTAAAATTTCTGATGGTGATCCTCATTACGGAGACGGAGACGAAGGACTAAAAAAAATAACGCCACTTGACGATTCAAAAGAAGCTCAATTTACAGCCCAAGTAATGAATAAGTATTTAGAAGAAACTCATAAAATTTTAAAAAAACACCCCTTTAACGCCGATAGAAAATTACCGGCCAATTATATCTTAACCAGAGGAGCTTCCGGAGTTGTTAATTTACCCGATTTTAACAAAAGATACAACAAAAAAGCTGCTTGCATAGCGGGAAAGGTTCTTTATAAACAGATTGGAAAGTTGTTAGGCATGGATCTCCTGGAGGTTGAGGGGGCTAATGGATTACCCGACACTAATTTGGAGGGCAAATTTAAAACCGCTCGAGAAGCAATTCTTTCCGATTATAATTTTGTTTTTGTCCACATTAAAGCTACCGATAGTTTGGCTGAAGACGGAAAGTATTGGGAAAAGAAAGAATTTATCGAAAGAGTTGATAAGAATTTAGCTGTTTTTAATGAATTTAGGGGACAAATTGTAGTTACCTCCGATCACTCGACTTGTTGCTTACAGAAGAGTCATTGTGATAATAATATTCCTTTGCTAATAAAAGGAAACGGTTCCGATAAAACGGAATACTTCAGCGAAGATCAGTGTGCTAAAGGTTCATTAGGAAAAATTGACCAGAGAAAATTTTTAGAAAAAATAGTCTTTTCCGATAAATCTTGATAAAGCCTATTTTTTGTAATAAACTTATTAAAATAAACACTTAAAAAAATAATAATATGTCTGATAAAAAAGTAAAAATATATAGTACTCCAACTTGTACTTATTGCATGGCTATAAAAAAATTTTTAGACAAAAACGATGTTGAGTATGAAGATTTAAATGTAGCCCAAGATGAAGAAGCTTTAAAAGAAATGAAAGAAAAAACGGGGCAAATGGGAGTGCCGGTTGTTGAAATAGGTGAAGATGTGGTAGTTGGATTCAATAAAAAGAAAATTTCCAAACTTTTGGAGATAAATTAGTTTTAAGATTAGCTTAAAAACTTCAAAATGTAGAAAATTTTGCACTTATTTCATATTAATTATAAGTTAAATTTTAAAATAAAGAATAATGATTAAACTTGCTATAAATGGCTTTGGCCGAATTGGCCGAGCTGCTTTTAAAAACATAATTAGCGACGAGTATCCGGATTTAGAACTGGTAGCGGTAAATGATTTAGCTGATTCCGAATCATTAGTTCATCTTTTGGAAAACGATACGGTTTATGGTCGTTTTGAAGCCGGTTTGGAAGATGAAGAGATTGTCATCGGAGAAAAAAGAGTAAAAATGTTTAAAGAAAGAGATCCTCAAAACTTACCCTGGGAAAAGCTCGGAGTTGATTTAGTTTTGGAATGTACCGGAGTTTTTAGAAATTACGAAAAGGCGAGCAAACATATAAAAGCGGGAGCAAAAAAAGTTATTATTTCCGCCCCCTCCAAAGATCCGGAACGGATTCCTTCTTTTGTATTGGGGGTAAATGAAGAAAAATATAATGGAGAAGATATTGTTGATATGGGATCTTGCACTACCAATGCTTTAGCACCGGTAGTGAAAATTTTAAATGATAATTTTGGATTAAAAGAAGGATTGATGACCACTATTCATAGTTATACAGTTAGCCAAAACATACTTGACGGTCCGGGAATGAAGGATTTAAGAAGATGCCGAGCGGCTGCTGAAAATATTGTTCCCACTACTACCGGAGCGGCAAAAGCGATTTCAAAAGTAATCCCCGAAATGGAAGGAAAGTTGGACGGAATGGCTGTTAGAGTTCCCACTCCGACCGTATCCGTTGTTGATTTGGTAGCGGTCTTGGAAAAAGAAGTTGATTTAGAAAAGATAAACGAAACCTTCAAACGAGCAGCGGAAAGTGAGAAGATGAAAAAGATTTTTAATGTGGAAGAAAAACCACTTGTTTCTTCCGATTATATTCAAAATGACTACTCTTCAACTGTTGATTTGGAAATGACTAAAAAACAAGGAAATACGGTTAAGGTTATCAGTTGGTATGATAACGAGTGGGGTTACGCAAAGAGGCTTGTAGATTTTGCTCAATATATAATGAAGTAATTTCCTAAATGATTTTAAATTACAAAAAAAGGGAAGAGTTGCTAAAAAAATACGATCTTCCGCGACCGCCTACAAAATTGGTTAAAAACAAAAGAGAAGCAATTTCGAAAGCTAATTCCATGGGTTATCCGGTAGTGGCTAAAATCTCTTCCGATAAGCACCTTCATCGAACTGAGATGGAAGGGGTGATAGTGGGAATAAAAAGTGATAAAGAATTGACTGAAGCCTTTAAAAGGTTAATACAAGTTGAAGACGTAGAAGGAGTCATAATTCAGAAACAGATTAATGGAGTTGAGTTCATTGTCGGCGCTAAAAATGATCCCGGATTCGGTCCGGTCGTAATGTTTGGAACCGGAGGGACTTTAGTTGAGCTATTTAAAGATGTCACTTTTAGAGTGGCCCCGATAGATAAAAAAGAAGCCAAAAAAATGATTGAAGAGATAAAAGGAAAAAAGCTTCTGGAAGGATTCAGATCTTACGAACCGATGAACAAGGATGAGTTAGCGGAGATACTGGCAAAAACATCCCGTTTGGCTTTTGAGGAAAAAATTGAAGAACTGGATTTTAATCCGGTAATAGCTAATGAAAAAGAAATATTAATTTGTGATGTAAAAATAGTTTTATGAGATTAGAGGAGGTTTTTAATCCGAAAAATGTGGCTGTAATTGGAGCGACCGAAAGAGAAAATTCGGTAGGGATGGGTTTAATTGAAAATTTAAAAAAAGGGGATAGAAATATTTTTTATATAAATCACGGAGTGGAGGAAGTTTTTGGAGAAAAAACTTATTCTACAATTAATGATTTGGATGTGGAAATTGATTTGGCAATTATCGCCATTCCTAAAAAGGCCGTTTCCGGAGTTGTTGATCAATGTATAGAAGCAAGAGTCAAAGCGGTAATGATAATCTCAGCCGGTTTTGGAGAAACCGGACCGGAGGGAAAAAAGAGAGAAGAGGAGATTGCTAAAAAACTTAAAAAAGAAAAGATACCCTTGGTCGGTCCTAATTGTTTGGGGATAATAAGACCGTCGGTTAATTTAAATGCTTCTTTTGCTCCCGATAATCCCAAAGAAGGTAGTATCGCTTTAATATCTCAATCGGGGGCTTTAATCGATTCCATAATTGACGGTTCAAAAAGAGAAAATTACGGTTTTTCACTTATCATATCTGTCGGTAATGCAGCCGGCTTATCACTTACCGACTATATAAAGATTGCAGACGAAGACGAAAATACTAAAGTTATTACTCTTTACATCGAAGGAATAAAGAAAGGACGAGAATTTTTAAATGCTTTAAAAGAAGTTAATAAACCGGTAGTAGTAATTAAAGGAGGAAAGGTCAAAAAATCAAGAGAAGCTATTTCTTCTCACACTGGTTCTTTAGCCGGTCAGTACGAAGTTTTTTCTGCCGCTTTAAGGCAGGCCGGGGTAGTAGAGGCAAAAAGCTTAGAAGAGTTGTTTAATATTGCCAAAGCTTTAGTCTGGCAACCAAAATTAAAAACCAAAAGGGTGGGGATTATTACCAACGGAGGAGGAGCCGGAGTTTTGCTTACCGATTATTTATATGAAGAAGATTTTGAACTACCTGATCTTAACAAAGAAGTAATAGAAAATATAGAAAAAGATCTACATCCCGATTGCTCAAAAAGTAATCCGCTTGATATTGTAGGGGATGCAACCAGTAAAGACTATGAACTGGCAATAAGGGAAGTTTTAAAACAATCGACTATTGATGGATTAATCGTAATTTTGACTCTTCAAATTATGACCGACCCGTTGGAAACCGCTAAAAAAATTGTTAAAATAAGCAAAGAAACTCAAAAAACACTCTTTACCGTTTTTATGGGATCCGGTAAAAGGATTAAAAAAGCGGTAAAGTTTCTGGAAGAAAACAATATCCCTAATTATTCCGATCCTCAAAAAGTAGCTAAACCATTAAAAGCTTTAATTAATAAGAAAGATGCATAATAAGAAAAATGAAAAAATTGTTATCGGTCATAAAAATCCCGACACCGACACTGTTGTTTCCGCTTATCTTTGGAGTGCCGTTTTGAGAAAGAAAGGAGAAAAATCAAGACCGGCAATAGCGGGACCGGTAAATAAAGAAACTAAATTGGTTTTTGAAAAAGCCGGAGCTGACCTTCCCAATAATCTAGAGTTAGAGGGAAAAGATATATTTTTAGTGGATCATAATGAAGAAAAACAACGAGCTGAAGGGGTAGAGCGAGTAGTAGGGGTTATTGACCACCATAAGTTATCAATTACTACCGAGCGACCAATATTTTTTAGAAACGAGCCCTTGGGTAGTACGGCCAGTATAATTAAAAAAATTATTGATGAACAAAATATTGAACTGGAAAACACTGAAAAATTTCTACTTTTATCCGCTATTATTTCCGATACTTTAAAATTCAATTCTCCGACTACCACTGAAGTAGATAAAAATTACGCTCAAGAATTAGCTACCGGATTGGAAGTAAATATTGATTCTTTAGCAAAAGAAATGTTTGCCGCCAAATCGGATCTTTCCGATATGTCAATTAAAGAAGTAATTTTAGCTGATTATAAAGACTTTGACATGGGAGAAAGTAAAGTCGGTGTAGGAGTGGCGGAAGTAGCCGCAGTTGATTTTTTTAAAGGTAAAACTGATTCAATAATAGAAAAAATGAAAGAGATTAAAAGTGAAAACAGTTTGGATTATCTATTTTTTGGAGTAATTGATATTTTAAATAAAGAAACACATCTTTATATTCTATCTGAAAAAGAAAAAGATTTAGTCCAAAAAGCATTTAATGTAAAAGAAAATAAAAATCCGCAAGTTTTAAGAGGGGTAGCTTCGCGGAAAAAGCAAATCGTTCCTCCACTATCCAAGGTCTTAAAAAAATAAAAACTATATGCTTGAAAAGTTACAAGAATTTTTAATAGGTAAGGAGGTAAAAACCGCAGATAAAAATTCGTTAAAAAATAAAAAGAATAACAATATGAAAAAAGAAGAAAAAAACGTAATAACTCTTTTAGAAGCTACTTCCGATGATGTCAATTTAGTCGGAGGTAAAAATGCTTCTTTAGGTGAGATGATTACCGAGCTTGTTCCCAAAGGAATTAATGTTCCCGGAGGTTTTGCGGTTACGGCAACCGGTTATTGGGGGTACATAGAAGAAAATGGTTTTAAAAAAGATTTAGAAAGGATTTTTGATAAACTTGATCCCAACGATATCAAAAGTATTCAAAAAACGGGTAAAAAAGCTCGAGAATTGGTTATGAATGGTAAGTTTCCCGATCAACTTAAAGAAGATATACTCTCATCTTATCACGATATGTGTGATCAGTACGGGCAAGAAAATGTTGATGTAGCAGTCAGATCTTCTGCTGTTTGTGAAGATGCTCCCGACGCTTCTTTTGCGGGACAATTTGAGACTTTTCTCAATGTCTCCGGAGAGGAGCAACTCTTGCAAAAAATTAAGGACTGTTTCGCCTCCGCTTTTAACGATCGAGTTATCGCTTATCGTGATGAAAAAAACGTAGCTCATCTTGAGTTCGCTGTTTCGGTTGGAGTTCAAAAAATGGTTCGTTCTGATCGAGCTTCATCCGGAATTATGTTTACATTGGATACCGAAACCGGATTCAGAAATGCAGTTTTAATTAATTCGATTTGGGGTCTGGGAGAAATGATTGTTCAAGGAGGAATAACTCCTGATGAGTTTTATGTCTTTAAGCCTTCCATAAATAAAGAGGGTAAAAATCCAATAATTAGAAAAGACTTGGGAAGAAAAACTAAAAAATACGTTTACGGAAAAGATGGAGGAATTTTAGAAAGAAAAGTAGCCGATAGTGAACAATTAAAATTTTCTTTAACTGATGAAGAAGTTCAAACTTTAGCCGGTTGGGCGGTAAAAATTGAAGATCATTACGGAAGACCTCAAGATTTGGAATGGGCCAAAGATGGAGATACCGGAGAGCTTTTCATAGTCCAGTCAAGACCGGAGACAATTCACGCTCCCGGAGAAAAGCGAACCTATAAAGAATATCATGTCGATACGGATAAAGAACCGTTGGTAACCGGTATTGCCGTTGGTAGTAAAATCGGACAAGGAAAAGTGAGAGTAATTAAAGATGTTAAAAACATTGATCAATTTGAAAACGGAGATGTTTTAGTTACTGAAATGACCGATCCCGATTGGGTTTCGGTAATGAGAAATGCTTCTGCGATTATAACTGATGAAGGGGGTAAAACCGCTCACGCTTCCATTGTTGGAAGAGAGTTGGGAGTTCCCACTATTGTCGGAAGTGAAAATGCGACTGAGGTTTTATCTACCGGTCAAGAGGTGACTGCTGACTGTACTCAAGGATCGACCGGAAGAGTTTACGAAGGAATAATTGATTATGATGTAGTTGAGCATGACTTGGGAAAGATTCCGGAACTTAATACTAAAGTTTTGATGAATATCGGAACACCGGAAACGGCTTTCAAACACTCATTTTTACCTAATGACGGAGTTGGTTTAGCCCGAATGGAATTTATTTTAGCTGAACACGTAAAAGTTCACCCCTTGGCTCTTTATAATTTTGAAAGCATCGAAGATAAAAAGTTAAAGGATAAAATTGCCGAAATAACGGTAGAGCATGAAGATAAAAAAGAACACTTTATAAAAGAATTGGCAGAGGGAGTGGCTCAAATTGCAGCTGCTTTTTATCCCAAACCCGTTTTGGTAAGACTTTCCGACTTTAAGACTAATGAATACCGTAATTTAATTGGAGGAGAGCTGTATGAGGGTGAAGAATCCAATCCGATGCTTGGATTTAGAGGAGCATCTCGTTACGCAGATAAGGAGTTCCGACCCGCATTTGAAATGGAATGTAAAGCGATGAGTAGAGTCAGAGAAACTTTCGGGCTTGATAATGTCAATTTAATGGTTCCGTTCTGTAGAACACCGGAGGAAGGAGATAAAGTTTTGGAAATTATGGCGGATTACGGATTAACCAGAGATAAATTGGACATATTCGTAATGGCTGAAATTCCGGCCAATACGATATTGGTTGATGATTTTGCTAAACGGTTTGATGGTTTTTCAATCGGATCAAATGATTTGACTCAACTTACATTGGGTGTTGATAGAGATAACGGTAAACTCAGTGCTATGTTTAGTGAAAATAACCCGGCAGTCAGAAAAACTATAGAAAAGTTTTTGTGGGACGCTCATGAAAGAGATACAAAAGTCGGAATTTGCGGTGAAGCTCCGGCAACGACCGAAGGATTTGTAGAATTTTTAGTAAAATGTGGAATTGACACCATTTCAGTTAATCCGGAAGCAATAATAAAAACTTACCAAGAAATAGAAAAGCATGAATAAAAAAGTTGACGTAGCCACATTCGGATCGGCGACAAAAGATGTATTTTTACGTACTGATAATAGTAGAATAATTGATTCCGATCAGTTTACGACCGGTCAGGGGCTTTGTTTTTCTTTGGGATCAAAAGTATCGGTCAAGGATCTTTTTCTTAGCACCGGTGGAGGAGGCACTAACGCGGCAGTTACTTTTGCACTTCAAGGATTAAAAACTGCTTATGTTGGTAAAGTAGGTAAGGATTTAGCCGGTAGAGACGTTATTAATGCTTTGGATGCTTTTGGAGTTGCTACCGAATGGATTCAAACTACTATGGAAAAAAGAACTAATTTTTCAGTGGTTTTGGATGTAAAAGAAAAAGATAGAACTATTTTAGTGTATCGCGGAGCTTCCGGAACTTTGAAACCACAAGAAATACCGACTAATTTAAAGGCAGACTGGTTCTATGTAGCTCCTTTTCCTAAAACTTCTTTGGATACTTTTTACAAAATTATTTCTTACGGAAAAGAAATTGGTGCTGAGATAGCGGTTAACCCATCCAAAAGTCAACTTAAGGACGAAAAATTTAAAAGAAGAATTAATGATTTTAGTGTTTTAATAGTTAATCAAGAAGAAGCTTCGATACTTACCGGCATAGATTTTAAAAAAGAAAAAGAAATTTTTGAAAAAGCTGATGAAATTTTTGAAGGGATATTCGTAATGACCAAAGGGCCGGAAGGGTTAACTGTTGCTGATGAAAAGATGATCTATAAAGTTAATTCAACCCCAAAAAAGAAAGTTGCCGATAGGACGGGAGCGGGGGATTCTTTCGGGTCCGGTTTTATCTCCGGATTAATAAAGAATCTCAGTTTAAAAGAAGCAATTCAGTTAGGAATAGCTAACGCAACCAATTGCTTAAGTAAAAAAGGGGCAAAAAACGGACTTTTAAAAGCGGGGGAGAATTATAAAAAAGTAGAGGTAAAAACCAAGCAAAAATAAAATGAAACTTAAAAATCATATTCAACAGGCTCGGAAAGAAAAATATGCTTTAGGACAATTTAATTTATCAACAATCGACCAAATGAAGGGGATAGTTAAGGCGGCAAAAGAGATGCAAGTTCCGGTAATACTTGGAACTTCGGGAGGAGAGAGTAGATTTTTAGGATTAAAAGAGGCGGTTGCTTTGAGGGATGTTCTTCGAGAAACTTATTCGGAGATATTTCTTAATCTGGATCACGGAAGTGACTTGGAATGGGTTGAAAAAGCGATTGATGCCGGATATGATATGATTCATTTTGATGGTAGCGATTTACCACTTGAAGAAAATATAAAAAAGACAAAAATGGTAGTGGATATGGTTTCTAAAAAGGATAAGGATTTGGTTGTGGAAGGAGAATTAGGAAGAGTCGGTGGCTCTTCGGGAGTGCATAAAAAAGCTCCCGAAAAGACAGAAAACTTGACTTCAACCAAAACACTTGTTAAATTTATTTCAGAAACAGGTATCGACCTTTGTGCTTTTTCTATCGGAAATATTCATGGAGTATACAGTAAGGCTCCCAGTTTGGATTTTGATCTACTTAACAAGATAAGTGAGATTTCTTCGGTCGGATTGGTTATGCATGGAGGATCGGGAATTAAAGACTCGGATATAAAAAAAGCGATAAAAAAGGGAGTAGTTAAAGTTAACGTCAATACCGAATTAAGAAAAGTTTGGCGGGAAGAGATAGAGAGAAGTTTTAAAGAAAATCCAAAAACGGTAACTCCCTATAAATTATTAAGCGAAGTTAAGGAAGAGATATATAAAAAAGTAATAGAAAAAATAAATATATTTTATGAAGGTAATATTAGATAAAGAGAATTGTATAGGATGTGGAAGTTGTGCTGCTACTTGTCCCAAGCATTGGGAATTGGATGGTGACGGAAAAGCACACCTTAAAGATTCAAAATTAGAAGACGGAAAAGAGATTAAAGAAATCGAAGAGGAGGGATGTAATGGGCAAGCCAGAGATATGTGCCCGGTAAAAGTAATTAAAATAACCGAATAAAATCATGTTGAAATTAAAAGCAAAAACAAGAGATAAAAGTAAAAATACCAATATTTTAAGAAGTGAAGGAATTTTACCCGGAGTTCTTTATGGTTATGAAACTGATGATATAGCTATTCAAATGGATAATTCCGAATTTGATAAAATTTATAGAGAGGCCGGAGAAAGTACATTGATTAATCTTGATGTCGAAGATGATAGTGGCAAAAAGAAAAAGCATACCGTTTTAATCCAAGATACTCAAGAACACGCGATAACTAACGATTTTACTCATGTTGACTTTTATCAACCGAACCTTAAGGAGAAGGTTGAAGTTGAAATTCCTTTGGAATTCATTGGTCAGTCAAAAGCGGTTAAAGAAGAAGACGGAACTTTGGTAAAGAATTTATCAGAAGTAACTATTGAAGCTTTACCTGATAAACTTATTCACAATATAGAAATAGATATTTCCGTGCTTGAAACTTTTGACGACGTAATAAAGGTTAAAGATTTAGAAGTTCCCGAAGGAGTGGAAATAATGGAAGAAGATGAAGAGGTTGTCGCTTTGGTATCCAGACCGCAAGACATTGAAGAAGAACTTAGCGAACCTATCGAAGAAGGTGTTGAAGATGTAGAGGTTGTTGGTGAAGAAGAAGCAGAAGAAGCAGAATTGGAAGAAGAAGCCGAAGGAGAAACTAAAGAAACTTCAAAAGACTCCGAGGAAAAATAATATGAAAAAATTTGGAATTACATTTTTATTGATCGGTTTATTAGTTTTAATTAAACCGGTCTTTGGAATTAGTAATTCCGAGATAGAGCTTTGCTTTTCTAATGCAAAGCTTGATTCTTATTGTCAACGAGAAGGAGATGATGCTTGCCAACAAATATTGGAAGAGTGTGACGGTTATCTAACCGGAATTCAGAAGGAATATGAAAGAGATATCGAAAGGACCGACCAAGAAAGACAAAATTTAGCCAATCAAATAAACCGTTTAGATAACAGGATGAGTCAATTGGAGGCCGAAATTCAACAAAGTGAAGTGAGGATTAGGAATCTGGGTTATGAGATTAACAACACCCAACAATCTATTAAAAATATGAATAATAAGATTGATAAATCTCGTGGTCAACTGGGAGAAATGTTAAGAACCATTAAAAGAGAAGAAAAGAAATCAGTTTTGGAAATTTTAATTGTTGAAAATGATTTATCCGACTTTTTTAACAATTTAGCTACCTTAGAAACCTTATCCAAAGAAAGCAAATCTATTCTTGATGAAGTTAAAGCACTCAGAAATTCTTTAGAAAGTGAAGAAGAAAAATTAGATAGAGAAAGAGAAGAGGCCAGGCAATATGCGGAAGTTCAAGCTGCTCAAAAAGCTCAAAGTGAGGAGGTAAAAAATGAGCAGCAATATTTATATAACATTACTGAACAAGAGTACCAGCAACAGATGGAGCAAAAAGAATTTATTGAAGAGCGAGCAAAAGAGATAAGAGAGAGAAAGTTTGAACTTGTCGGATTGCTTGAAGACGTAGATGTTCCTACTTTTGAGGAAGCTTACGAAACTGCAAAATGGGTAGAGTCTCAAACCGGTATTCGCCCCGCCTTTTTATTAGCTGTTTTACATCAAGAATCGGGTATTGGTAAAAATGTTGGACAATGCTATTTAAAAGATCCTCAGACTGCAGCCGGGGTAGAAATTAAAACCGGTAATCATATGTCCGGGATTATGAAACCGATGGGTCTTTCGGGAAGAAAAGGTGACGTTGAAGATTTTTTAGCGATAACCAAAGAACTCAACTTGGATCCTTTCCAAACTCCGGTTTCTTGTCCGATGCCTTCGGTTGGTGGCTATGGAGGTGCGATGGGCCCAGCTCAATTTATTCCTTCTACTTGGGCTTCTTATAAAGATCAACTTTCGTCAATATTAGGACGACCGGCAAATCCTTGGAGTATAAGAGATGCATTCTTAGCTAGTGGACTTTATCTTAAAAACTATGGAGCCGGTACCCAGAATAGAAATGATGAGTGGTGTGCCGCTCAAGGATATTTTACGGGTAGAAAATGCAATCCCAACCACTCTTTTTACGGAAATAATATTTTATCCACTTCTGATAAATTTGAAGAGGATATTAAGATTATGCAAGGAGATTAATCAATCTTAATACTTCCGTATTTTTCTTTT
>CAYWPY010000019.1:0-1713 GCA_964460255.1 uncultured Candidatus Saccharibacteria bacterium
CCCATCACCCGCTCCACAGAAAAACGCCCTTAAAAGGGCGTTTTAATTTATAATTTATAATTTATAATTTATAATTTTTAATTGTTAATGTTTAATAGTCAAAGGTTAATAGTTAATGCTAAATTTTTACACCTCGGAGGTGTAAAAATAGGGGTTATTTTACCATTAATGAATACAGAATTGATTGTCAATGTCTAACTTTTCAAACTCTTCTCTACTACCACTAAAAGTAATTTTACCGTCTTCAAGTAAATATATCTTATCAAAATATTTAATATCTTCTTTGTTGCTAACTGCCATAACTATCGCCATTTTCTCTTTTTTACAATATTCGTCAATTAATTCCGTTGCTTTTTGAAGTCCATCGGGATCAATTTCATTAAACGCCTCATCAAGAATTAGTAATTTAGGTTTTAAGGCCAAAGCTCCAGCTAAAGCAGTCTTCTTTTTTTCACCTCCCGAAAGATAATGAATCACCTTATCTTTCAGCTTTTCAATTCCTAGGCGAGTAATAACTTTATCTATTCTCTCTTTTCTTTTATCTTTTGGATAATCATAATTAGAAAGAGAAAAGCCAACATCTTCATATACGGTAGGCCCAACCAATTGATCATCAACACTTTGCATTACGACTCCAACTTTAGGACTTATTTTAGAAAAGTTTTTGTGAGGATTAATTCCAAAAACGGAAACAGATCCTTCTGTTGCTTCCAGTATTCCCAGTAAGTGTAATATTAGAGTTGTTTTTCCCGATCCGTTTGAACCCACTAAAGCAACTTTTTCTCCCTCATTTATTACAAAATTAAGACCACATGCGGAAACCTCCGTCTGATCCGGATATTTATGTTTTAAACATTTTACTTCAACTATTTTTTTAGGCATATAAGTAATTAATTAAAAAAATTAAAATTCCTATTGTTAAAATAAAAAAGTCGTAAAAAGATATTTTAAATTCGGGAGTCCTTCCGATCTTTCCTTTAAATCCTCTTATTTTTAGTATCTTATAAATATTTTCCGACCTATTTAAAAAACTAATAATAAAAAATCCAACAATCTTACCCAAGGATCTTATCTTTTTTTGACCACACCCTCTTATTTTTACCATTTTTATCTTTCTTTCAATTGCAGAAATAAACATAAATAAATAACGATAAGTTAAAAAAAGAAGTGATCCTAAAAACGGAGAAACTTTTGATATAATTCCGAAAGTTTGTTGATAAGGTGTGGTAAATGAAAAGAATATTGCCAAAGAAGCAGCACTGAAAGCTCTTAACAGAGTTCTAATAGCTAACGTTGACCCAATCTGACTAATTGCAAAAATAAGGGCAAAAAAAGTCGGATAAAGAGCCCACTTAAACACCTTAAAAAACGGCAACTTTCCAGCCACTGCTAAACTGTAAACCGTAAAAATAACAACCCCTAAAATCAATAGACTGTTCGAAGTTACTATCGAGAAAAGAGTTAAAACAAAAAATATCAGCTTAAAATAAACTGACATCTTTTGAAAAGGTAATTCTTTTTTATTTGCGTAATAATCTATCAGATAAATTGAACTCATAAAATCTCCGGTTTTCCTTTTGCTATGAAACTAATTGCCGCTCCAATTATAATCGATTCAATCAAAGCTGCATATAAAAATATTGGTAAAGATAAGGTAAAAAATGCTCCTAATGAAATCTCTTGATCATAATATTCATCCGTTGTAGTGGTATG
>CAYWPY010000019.1:1813-12621 GCA_964460255.1 uncultured Candidatus Saccharibacteria bacterium
TCTTCATGATGATCTTCTTCTTGGTGATGGTTGTGATCATGATTAAGAGTAAAGACCTCTTCCGGATTTAAATTAACAGCAAAAACCAAACCACCTAAAAGTAGAAAAGAAATCATCAAACTTAAAAAGGAAACTATTCCTCCCGAAATTCCTTTAATTAAACTGCTCTTTTCTTTAACTGTTCTTTTAATTAAACTAAAAAGATAAAATCCTAAAACAGCCTGAGACCATAAAAGAAGAGTATTTAATCCTATTATGGTAATTCCTCCATGCCCTAAAGAAGCTAATATTAGGTTAACCAGAAAAGCAATTATCAGTGACCACCAAGGTCCAACTATTATCCCAATAAGAACCATTAGATTAATATGAATCGGTAATCCTAACGGAACGGACATTACTAACAAAGAAAGAGCGGCTAAAAGGGCAGCCAAAGGCATCTTTTCTTCTTCTTTTTTAGCGTAATGGACGGCAATCCCTAAAAATAAAGATAAGACCACAAAACCGGTAATCCAAATCCAAATCGGTAATATTCCGTCCGGTATTTCTATATGCATATTATTTTGCGTATTCGATTACTCGTTTCTCTCTTATTACATTGACCTTTATTTCTCCGGGATAATTCAATTCTTCTTCAATTCGATCAGCGATCTTCTTGGATAATTTTTTAGCCTCCAAGTCACTAATTTCATCCGGTTTTACAAAAACTCTTACTTCTCTTCCCGCCTGAACTGCATAAGTTTTTCTTATCCCCGGGAAATTAGAAGCTACTTCTTCTAATTCTTTAAGTCGCTTAAGGTAGTCATCAAGAGTATCTTTTCTGGCCCCCGGTCTGGCTCCGGAAATTGCATCCGCGGTTTGAACAATAATCGCTTCAATAGTTTCAAATTCATATTCTTCATGATGCGATTTCATGGCGTCAATAACTTCCTTCTTAACTCCAAACTTTTCTAAAACTCTTATTCCGATATCAACATGTGAACCTTCTACTTTATGGTCCAGCGCTTTTCCAATGTCGTGTAAGAGTCCCGCTTTTTTACAAACAAAGCTATCAGCTCCTATTTCGTCAGCCAAAGCTTCGGCCAAGTAACTAACTTCTCTCGAGTGAAGTAAAACATTTTGACCGTAGCTTGATCGATAATAAAGTCTTCCCAAAAGTTTTATTATTTTCGGATGTAATTCTACAATACCGGCGTCATAAACGGCTTGTTCTCCCGCCTTCTTTATCTGTTCCGAAATTTCAGTTTCCGCTTTATCAACCATCTCTTCTATTCTGGCCGGTTGAATTCTTCCATCAAAAATTAATTTTTCCAAAGCTGTTTTCGCGATCTGTCTTCTGATCGGATCAAAGCTGGAGATTAAAACCGTTTCCGGTGTATCATCAACAACTACTTCAACTCCGGTTAACTTCTCCAGAGTTTTAATATTTCTACCTTCTTTTCCAATTATTCTCCCCTTTATATCATCACTGGGAAGAGAAACATTGGTAGTAGTTAAATCTTGAGATTGAGAGGCGCCGTATTTTTGAATTACGGTTGCTAAAATTTCTTTTGCTCTTCTTTCATATCTTTCTCTGCCGTTTTGTTCTAACTTTCGTATTCTTTTCATTAAATCGGTCTCCGCTTCCTGTTCTACTTTTTTAATTATTTCTTCTTTTTCTTCTTTTTCTGATAAATTACCTATTCTTTTTAATTCTTCTTCCGCTTCTTCTCTGAGTTCTTCTATTCTTTTCTTCACATTTCTCAATTTTTCAACTCTTTCTTCAAAATTTTGTTCTTTCTCTTCAAAATTAGCTATTTTTTCGTCGATGTTATTTTCCCTTTTGAGTAGAAATTTTTCTTTTTTTCTCAATTTTTCACTTTTTTCTTCTGCTTCCTTTCTTGCTTCTTCTAAAACTTCTTCTGCTTTCTCTCTGGCTTGTCTTATCATCTCTCTACTCTTCTCTCGGGCGTTGTCCATTCTCTTTTGTACTTTCGTTTCTATTGCTTCATAATCACGTTTTGCTACCTTTTGGCGGGCATGGTAACCCAAAGCGGCTCCACTCAAAAGAGCAACCACTCCCACCAGTAGTGTTATAATTTCCATAGTCAATTGTTTTTGGCACTTTATTTTTCATCTTAAAATTTATACCAAATCTAGGCTAAACCAATACTCAACCAACATTCCGGTACTTCGATTAATTTTTAAATCCTCAATTCCAGAAAAACTATCCTTTTTGCTAAACAATAATGATTAGTTATTGGTTAAGTATTAATTATATTTTTAATAATTTATACTTAAAATATACCAAATAGAGTAGTTAATGTCAACGAAAAAAACCGCCTTAAGCGGTTTTTTTAACTTAATTTCTTTCTTCTTTTAATCCTCTTTCATCTTTTCTTCTTTGCTTATAACGCTATCAATTATTCCGTAATCTTGAGCTTCTTTTGCACTCATATAAAAATCTCGATCAGTATCTTTTTCAATTTTCTTTAAAGACTGTCCGGTATGATTGGATAAAATTCTGTTTAATTTTTTTCTTATCTTTAAAATGTGATTGGCCGTAATCTCAATTTTAGCCGCTTCTCCTTCAACTCCTCCCATTACTTGGTGGAGCATCACTTCCGAATTGGGAAGGCCGTATCTTTTTCCTTTCTCACCGGAAGCCAAAAGAACGGCTCCCATGGAAGCAGCAATTCCGACACATACCGTAGAAACATCGGGCTTTACGTATTGCATGGTATCATAAATCGCCATCCCCGAAGTAACCGATCCGCCGGGACTGTTAATATAAAGCTGAATATCCTTTTCCGGATTTTGACTAGCTAAAAATAAAAGTTGAGCAATTATCGAGTTGGCAACTTGGTCATTAACCTGACCTCCTAAAAAAATTATTCTTTCTTTTAGAAGTCGGGAATAAATATCATAAGCTCGTTCCCCGTGCGGGCTTTTTTCTACCACTGTTGGTATTAAATTCATATTAGTTGTTTTTTTATTCATCTTCTTCTTGAGAATCCTCTTTTTGGGAAGATTTCTCACCTAATGCTTTAACATCTATCTTCCAACCGGTTAAGTTGGCTGCTAATCTTACGTTTTGTCCGCTCTTACCAATAGCTAAAGAAAGCTCATCTTCGGAAACGGAAACTACCGCCTTTTTCTCATCAAGAATTTCAACTTGATGAACTGTAGCAGGAGATAATGAATTAGCTATTAATTCTTTCTCGTTATCGGACCATTCGATTATGTCGATCTTTTCTCCGTTCAGTTCGGATATAATAGCTCCCACTCTGGTTCCTCTTTGCCCAACAGCTGTTCCTACCGGATCAACCCCTTCTTCTTCGGAATAAACCGCTACCTTACTTCTGGAGCCCGCTTCTCTGGCAATCGCTTTTATTTCTACTACTCCGGTTGAAATCTCAGGTACTTCTATTTCGAAAAGACGGGAAACCAATTTAGGGAAAGCTCTTGATAGATAAACTTTAGGCCCTTTTGGCGTCTTTTCTACTTTTAAAACATAAACTTTGTATCTTTGACCCGATTTGTAATACTCTCCGGGGAGCTGTTCTTCTTTAGTTAAAATTCCTAAAACTTTTCCGATATCCACTAAAATATTCCTTCCTTCCGCTCGTTGGACTACACCGGACATTACATCTCCTTCTTTCTCTTTGTATTCTTCATAATTAAGATTTCTTTCCGTCTCTTTTACTTTCTGAAGAACTACCTGTTTAGCAGTTTGAGCAGCAATTCTTCCAAATTGTTCTTTTGTTTCTAATGGTTCTTTCAATTCTTCTCCGGCTTCCTTATCCACTTCTTTTGCCATTACGTGTCGCTTGGGATTAAATCTAACCTTGTCTCCAACACTATCCAACTCTCCCTTCTTTAGCATTTCCAATTCTTCATCAGTTAAAATCATATCCTCATCAACCACCTTTTTTACTTTCCAAAATTTAACTTCACCGGTTTTAGCATTAAAATCAGCTTTTATAAGGTCTCCTTTTTCTCCGTATTCTTTTTTATATGCGGTAGCAATGGCTTGTTCAACAATTTCCAAAACCCGCTCTTCCGGTATTTCTTTCTCGGCTGCAATTTGTGACATTGCCGATGCAAATGACTTTAAATCCATATTTTTTATTGATTATAATTTTAAAAAAGGTCCGCAATAAGCGGACACTAACTAATCTTTTCTGTCTACTTTTAAAATAACTAAAAAAAATCAAGCTGTCAAGTTAAAAAGTGTCGGGACACTGGGATTTGAACCCAGAATCACACGAACCCGAATCGTGCATGTTACCGTTACACCATGTCCCGTAATCTACTTGAATTAAATTTAAAAATATCCTAATATTAAAGATAAATTAATCAAAAAAATATGCCTTCAAGAACAAAAAAATTATTACTACTTCTTTTCGGTTCTATTATAATTCTTATTTTAAGTATAATATTCAAACCTTTCGAACCAGAAGAAGGAGAATGGAAACAAGAAATGGAAGATGAAAACTCAGTTCAAGAAGAAATGATTCAATAATTTTAAGAAACCCAGTACTTTTTCTTAGTCATCTCATCTCTTTTTGTTTCGATATGCTTAATATCGTCCCGGCTCGCTTTGGCGAGCTTTTTTAATTCCTCTTCATCCATCTTTCCTAATTTTTGAACTTCTTTCTTTAAAACTTCTTTCTTGTTTTTGTCCGGATCGGATAAAACTTTACTTAATAATATATTAAGAATATCACCAACTTTAGGACCGGAAGAAATTCCTAAAAGATTCATTACTTCTTTTCCGTCTATTTCTAACATCTTGGTTGAAATAGGGTCTTTGGAAACTTTTTCTATTACGTATTGAAGATGTCTTAATTTATAAGGTTCAGCCTTAGGAACTCCCGATCCGATCCTGTCCGCCTTTCTTACTTTGATTAAATCATCTATGTTTTCTTTCCCTACATTTCTAACCAACCTTCTTACCGAGGACTCCGACACCTCGTCAACATTATAGTAAAAAAGGTGATAACGAACTAATTTTACTATTTTCTTGATATCTTTTTTCGGAAATTTCAATCTTTTTAATATTTTCCTGGCTTCTTTTTCCCCGACAACTTCGTGATTATAAAAGGTAGCCTCTTCTCCTTCTCCTTCTTTCACTTTCGGTTTTGCTATATCATGAAGCAGGGCGGCTAAACGGACTTGCTTATTATAGTCTTGTTTAGCAGCGTAATCCAAAGAAAGAATAGAGTGTTCGTAACAATCATATACGTGATGCTTGTTTTGGTCTACTCCGTAGCCCGCTTCCAGTTCCGGTATAATATAGGTTAAGAGTCCTAATTTTCTAAGTGCTTCCACACCCACTGCCGCATTCTTATTCATAATTATTTTTACCAGTTCATCTCGTATTCTTTCATTAGAAATATTTTTCAATAACTCTTTATTTTTCTTGATTTCCTCCTTTGTCTTTTCTTCAATTTTAAATTCCAAAGTGGTGGCAAATCTTACCGCTCTCATTATTCTTAATCCATCTTCGTTAAATCTCTTTCCCGGATCTCCAACCGCTCTGATTATTTTTTTATTCAAATCGTTTTTTCCGTCAAAAATATCAACCAGTTTATCTTTTGCCGGTCGATAAGCTAAAGCGTTAACCGTAAAATCTCTTCTGGAAAGATCATCTTCTACATTTTCTGCCCACTTGACTTTATCCGGATGTCTATTATCCTTATAACCCTCTTCAATCCTGTAGGGGGTAATTTCTACCTCTTTTAACTCATCTTTCTTACTTCCGGTTAAAACGGTTACCGTTCCAAAATTATTATTACTATAATTATTGGAAAAAACTTTTTTAATCTCTTCCGGGTTAGCATTAGTAGTTACATCCCAATCATTCGGTTTTTTACCCAAAAGAGCATCCCGAACGGATCCACCGACAACAAAAGCTTCAAAGCCCTCTTTTTCTAATTTTTCCGTTATTTTTTTGATTTCTTTTGGAATTTTCATATTACAAATAAAGTCTTGTTTACCAGTCGTAAGCTCATTCTAGCTTAAAAACTTGTTTTTTTCAATGATTTTAGATAAACTTGCCTAATAGAGGCCTTTCGTTTATTGATTAATAAGCGCTTCTGAAATGAAAAGTCTTTGTAAGCCTCCGTAGCTCAACTGGATAGAGCGTCCGGCTTCGGACCGGAAGGTTGAGGGTTCGAATCCTTCCGGAGGTACAATCTTTATTTTTATTTAAATTTATCCTACAATATATCAATGAAAAGGTTTTTACTTCTCATCTTTGCTTTTTTATTAATCTTTCCGCAGGTTACATTTGCTGATGATCCTAATACATACGAAGCGACCTTTATAGATGATAGTGGCACCAATACGGGAACTTACGAAATTGAATACGAAGGCATGGTTCCTTGCGGACGTTGTTTAAAAGCACCCGATGGGGATCCACAAAGCGGATTGGAAAAGGATGGTGATAAAGGATTTTATGAGTGTGAGGCGGATGAAGTCTACGTTCCTTGTACTCTCTGTCACCTTTTTATTGTTTTTGATCATATTATCAGCTTTATTTTAGGAACCTTAATTCCTTCTTTGGCTCTTTTAGTTATTGTTTTCTCCGGAGTTTTATTGATTACCGCCGGGTTAAAACCGGAACAAGTTAAACAAGCGAAAAGCGCTTTAACCGCAGCCACTATCGGCTTGTTTTTATCCTATCTTTCTTGGGCAATTATAGCCTTTACAATTTCCACTTTTATGGACACTGCCGAATGGAATATGAATTGGAGTGAGGGAGGTATAGAGATAAATCACATGTGTGAAGTAGAAATAGAACAAATAAAACCTAACAATTAATGCCCTCATAGCTCAACTGGCAGAGCAGGTCCCTCTTAAGGACAAGGTTCTAGGTTCGATCCCTAGTGAGGGCACACGGATTAACTTTTTAAAGCACTTCTGCTTTAAAAGAAAAATAATCTATAGTATAGTTATTAAAAGTAATATAAGAAAAATGTCTACAAAAAAAGAAAAAACCGAAATACTCGAAAAATACGACTTGGACACCGAAAATACCGGTTCCCCCGAGGCTCAAATTGTAATTCTTACCGAAGAAATTAACAATCTCTTTGAGCATTTGGAAGATCACCCCAAAGACAAGCACTCTCGTAAAGGTTTGGTCGGAATGGTGAATAAAAGAAAAAAACTTCTTAAGTATTTAAAAAAAGAAGACGAAAAAAGATATAAAGAAATACTCAAAAAAACGGGTCTTAAAAAATAAAATGGAAATAAAACATAAAGGACAAAGAGTGGCCGTTTTAATGGATGTTCAAAATCTTTATCATTCGGCCAAACATCTCTACCAGTCAAGAGTAGATTTTAAACAAATCCTAAACAAAGGAGTTAGTAAAAGAAATCTAATCCGTTCTTTTGCTTACGTTATAAGAACTAAAGGCGGAGAAGAAAAATCTTTTTTTGACGCTTTAACTAATTTGGGAATTGAAACCAGAATAAAAGATTTGCAAGAATATCAAGGCGGTTTTAAAAAAGGTGATTGGGACGTAGGAATCGTTATTGACGCAATAAGACTCTCAAGAAAGGTGGATTCCATAGTTTTAGTTACCGGTGACGGAGATTTTATTCCTTTAGTTCGCTATTTACAAAACGCCGGGATAAGAGTTGAATTGATAGCTTTTAAAAGATCGGCTTCTTCCCGACTTATAGAAGTAGCTGATGAGTTTATAAACTTGGAAGATCACCCCAAAAAATATTTACTTAAAAAATAAAATGGATAAAGAAAAGTATCAAATTCAAATCGGCGGACGTGACTTGACGGCTGACTTTAAACCTTTAGCAGAGCAGGCTAATGGAAGTGTAATGCTCAGATACGGAGATACCGTAGTATTAGCAACAGTAACTATGTCCGACACGGATAAAAAAGATGAATTGGGATACTTTCCTTTAATGGTTTTTTATGAAGAAAAGTTTTATGCGGCCGGAAAAATAGGTGGTTCACGATACACAAGAAGAGAAGGAAAGCCGTCCGACAGAGCAACTTTAATCGCCCGAATGATTGATCGCTCAATAAGACCCCTCTTCCCCGACAATTTAAAAAGGGAAGTAGAAGTTATCGTTACTTGCCTTTCTTGGGATGAAGAAAATGATCCCGCCGTTTTGGGTGGTTTAGCTGCTTCTATTGCTCTTTCCGTTTCTGATGTTCCTTGGAACGGCCCCATTTCAATGGTTAGAGTAGGAAGAGAAAACGATCAATTTGTTTTAAATCCAACCTATACCGAGAGAGATGAAGGGGATATGGAAATAGTTTACAGTGGTTTTTTTAATGGAAAGGATTATCTGGTAAACATGATTGAGGGCTTTTTTGAAGAAGCTTCAAATGAAGAAGTTCTTACTTCTGCCAAAATAGCTAAAAAAGCAACTAAAAAATTAGAAGCTTTTCAAAATGAAATAATAAAAGAGGAAGGAAAAGATAAAATAGAATTAGAAGAGGAAGTTATTGATAAAAAAATTAAATCGTTCGTGGAAGGATTTGAAAAAGAAATTAAAAAAGCAGTTTTTGAAAACAAAGAAGACCTTTTTGATGAAATAGAAGAAAAACTTAAAGAAAAGTTTACCGAGGAAGAAGAATTAAAAAATGCAAAAAATTATTTAAATACCTTTAAAAAAGAAGTAATCCGAATAAATATTTTAAAAGATAATAAACGACCGGACGGGAGAAAAGATGATCAAGTCAGAGAATTAAAAACCGAAGTAGATATCTTACCCCGAACTCACGGAACCGGTCTCTTTTCCCGAGGAAAAACGACTTCATTATCCATAATTACTCTCGGCCCTCCCGGAGATAAGAAATTATTTGATAACATGGAAGAGGAAGGGAAAAAGCGATTTATGCATCATTATAACTTCCCTCCTTATTCAGTTGGAGAAGTGAAACCTTTGCGTGGTCCCGGAAGAAGAGAGATTGGTCACGGAATGCTGGGGGAAAAAGCTCTTCGTCCTGTTTTACCCGATATCGATAACTTTCCATATACTATACGGTCAGTTTCCGAAATTATGTCTTCTAACGGCTCCTCTTCTCAAGCAGCAATGACCAGTACCTCATTAGCTTTAATGGCCGCCGGAGTACCTATAAAAAGACCGGTTACCGGAATAGCAATCGGTATGGTCTCCAAAGAAAAAGATTATCGCCTTTTAACTGATATTCAAGGACCTGAAGATCACGCCGGAGATATGGATTTTAAAGTAGCGGGAACCAGAAAGGGAATAAATGCTATTCAAATGGATGTAAAAATTCCGGGAATTACTCTTGATCAAATGGAAGAGGCTCTACTTCGTGGAGAGAAAACCAGAAATGTAATCTTGGACAAAATGGAGGAAACAATTGAAAACCCAAGAGAAGAATTATCTCCTTATGCTCCCAGAATAATCACAATGAAAATAGATCCGGAAAAGATAAGAGAAGTTATCGGTCCGGGAGGAAAAGTAATTAATGAAATTATTGATGAAACCGAAGTATCAATTGATATAGAAGATTCCGGCGATATATTTATAACTTCCGAAGACAAGCAGTCAGCAGAAAAAGCAATGGAATGGATTAAAAATATTGTTAGAGAACCGGAAAAAGGAGAGTTTTTTAAAGGAAAAGTTAAAAAAATAATGAATTTTGGCTGTTTTGTAGAAATAATGCCCGGTACCGAAGGTTTGGTACATATTTCAGAATTAGAAGAAGGCCACGTTAAAAACGTAGAAGACGTGGTAAAAGTTGGGGAAGTAATCCCGGTAAAAGTTCTTAAAATTACATCGGACGGAAAAATAGATTTATCATTAAAAGAAGGTAAAAAAGAACTTAAAAAAAGGAGGGATGGAAACAAAAACAATTAAGGTGCGAACAATGAAAAAGGACTTAACCCGAATAAAAAACGGGGATTTTGAAGTTGATAAGAATAATAATTCAGAAACGATTGATGAAGATAAAAAAAACCAAGCTGAAGAAGAAAAAAATAAAGAAGAAATAAAAAAAGAAAAGCAAAAAGAACTTATTGAAGAAGAAAAAAAACAGCAATTGGAGCAATTTTTAAATCAAATAAGAAAATATAAAAGCACTGCAGAAAAAGAGGAGAAAGAGTTGTCAAAAAAAATAGAATTTATAAATTCAAATTTAAAAAAGGTAGAAGAAGAGATTGATCAGCTTAAAGAAAATAAATCCAATCTTAAGGAAAAAGACTTTAGAATCAGTAGGCGAAAATTATTTAAAGAAAAAAGAGTTCTGGAGGAAAGTAAAATAAAGAAAAAAAAGAAATTAAGTAAGGTTCAAGAAGATATTAAAACGTTAGCTTATTACGAAAATAAAATAAATAACTCTCTTCTCTAAAAATATGAAAAAAATACAAGATTTAAAAGAAAATATTAATAAAATAGAAGAAGAATTAAAAGACCTTACTCTTAAAGAAAAGCAACTTACCAATAAAAGAGAAGAGTTGGAAAGTGAAGTAGATAAAATAGAAGAAGAAATAAAAAGCCTTGAAGAGGAGAGAGAAAAGATAGAAGGAAATAGTGAAACTGAAGAAAACATAAAGAAAAGATGGAAATTGGAAGATAAAATAGAATCTTTAGAAAATGAACTCTGGGAATGGAAAGAAGAATTAAAAAAAATTCCCTCTAAAAAAGATAATATTGAATCCAAAAAAAATTCTTTATTAAAAGAAAGAAGATCATTGAATAAAAAATTAGAAAAGTTAACCGGGAAAAAAGATAAGGAAAAAATTAAAAAACTGGAGAAGGAGATCTCTGAAAAACCCAAAAAACAGCAAGAGATATTAAAAAGAGAAAAAGAATTGCTGGAAGAG
>CAYWPY010000020.1:0-12179 GCA_964460255.1 uncultured Candidatus Saccharibacteria bacterium
GATAGATCTACGAGATTATTTTCTTCACAATCTGGATTTTCCAAATTAGTATTACAAATCTCAGTCGGATCAGCTTCAAATGGAAGTCCAGAGAGGTTTCCGTTGTTTGAGACTTGGTATGATAATAATCCGCTGTGTAGTGTATTGATATGTGATTCTCTGGTCGCATCTCTTGCTTGGGCAAATTGCCTCCCCGGATTTATGGCAACAATTACTCCGGCGGCAAGTATTGCTATTATTCCAATTACAATTAGGAGTTCTATTAATGTGAAACCATTTTTATTCATGAGTTGTTATTTTAAGTTTTTAGAGCAATTAGTGTAATTAGAAATTAGGTTGATTATAAAAAGCGCATTGTAGGACTATATCATAAATCCCTATCCGGCAAAAACTAAAATCCGCTGAGTTCTTTTAAGAGAACTAATCGTTAATTCGTAATCGATAATTAAAAAATCCTGTTTTTGCGGATTTTATCATTGACTATTTACTATTTACCTTTACCTGGTAATTATAGGGTTCTTTCTTTCTGCCGCCTGCCTGCCGGCAGGCAGGGTAGGCGGGGACGATTTGAGATGTGGTCTCTCAAAAGAAGAAATTAAGCGCAATTGAGTTTTCTAAGTTCGGCCGTCTCAATAAAACCCTCTTTTTTCTTCTTTTCTTTAATTAATTCTTCTCTACTTTTATTTTTTACTTTTCCTTCTAGTAGCCACAAGGGATCCCCATGACTAATAATTAAAATATTTTTATCTCTGTTACTTTCATCAATATCCTTTAAAGCGTTTATCATTCTTTCTTCAACTTGACTCCAACTTTCCCCCTTTTTGGGAGCGGTAGTAAAAAATTCTTCATTTATCGGAAATTTTTTATAAAATTCCTTTTTATTTTTATGGTGCCAAACTCCCAAATCCAAATCTCTGAGCCGCTTATCAAAAATTATCTCTTTATCAAAATTAATTTCTTCTTTTACAATCTTTGCCGTTTGCTTTGTTCTTAAAAAATCTGAAGAATATATTCTATCAATGTTTAATTTTTTAATTTCTTTTCCTCTTCTTTTAACTTGAGCGACCCCTTCTTCAGCTAAAGGAACGGAATTAATTGGCTTTCGAGGATAGGTAAGCTCTGATTTTCCTTTTTGATATTCGGTTCTGCCATGCCTTAATATGTAATATCTATTTTTTAATTTAATTTTATTCATTTTAAAATTACATTCTTTCCGGAAGTGCTATTCCCAAAAGACTTAATGATTTTTCTAAAACTTTAAAACTGGCTTCGGTTATAAATAACCTCTGTTTTTCTAGTTTCTCATTTTTAGCGTTAAGGATCGGTTTTTGAGCATAAAAAAGATTAAACTTTTTAGCTAGCTGGTAAGCGAAATTGGCAATTGTTGAGGGAGTGAAGTTGTCTTTAGCTATTTCTACCACTTGGTCAAATTCTATAATTTTACTTAATAAATCTCTCTCTTCAGCGGATAATTGATCAATCTTAAAATCTTCTTTATCTTTTTTTGCTTTTTCTAAAACACTTTTTGCTCTTAAGGTTGTATATTGTAAATAAGGACCCGAATCTCCCTTTAGACTCATTACCTTTTCCCAATCAAAAACAATATCTCTCTTAAAGTGTTTCTTTAAATCAGCATACTTAACTGCTCCAACTCCTATTTTTCGGGCAATTTTTTCTTTTTTATTCACCGACAATTCTTCACCTAAATTAGATTTATTTATTATATCGGTCGCTTTACTAACCGCTTTATCCAAAACATCTTCCAAGTGGACCGTTTTTCCTTTTCTGGTTGACATTGCTCCGTCTTTAAGTCTATACATTCCGTGAGCAACATGCATAAAATCCTCCTTCTTGGCCCATCCCAACATTTCAACCGTTTTGAAAAGCTGCTTCATATGTAGTTTTTGATCTGCTCCAATTTCGTAAATAAAAAGATCCGGATTCCAGCGATTAAGGCGATACTTCACGGTCGCTAAATCTCTGGAAAAATAAGTAGTTCCTCCGTTTGATTTTAAAAGCATTGCCGGCGGCATTTCGTCTCCAAAATCAATAATTAAGGCCCCTTCCGATTCTTTTGCCACTCCTTTCTCTTTAGTTTCTTTAATCACGTCCTTTATTTTATCTTGATAAAAACTTTCTCCGATATTGTGATCAATATCAACTCCAAGCAAAGTATAAGTTTTATTGAATTCTTCCATGCTTTTTCGAACGCAAGTCTTCCAGATTTTACGAGCTTTTTCATCACCTTCTTCTAATTTTTTAAACCACTTTCGTCCTTCTTTAACTATTTCCGGATCTTCATTTGCCTCTTTATGAAATTGAACATACAAACGTTCTAGATCTTTTATTGAAAGATTTTCCGGATTTTCGTTACTTTTTACTATTTGTCTAATCAGTTTCCCGTATTGAGTCCCCCAATCACCCAAATGATTTACACCAACGCAGTGCCAACCGGAGAAATTATATATATTGTAAATAGCTTGCCCAACTATCGTCGATCTTAAATGCCCGATACCGAAAGGTTTGGCAATATTCGGAGCCGAATAATCTAAAACCATTGTCTTTTCTTTCTTTTTACGCTTAAATTTTATGGTTTTATTTACCAATTGAGTTAAAAACTGATCACTAAAAGTAAAATTAATAAATCCGTTTTTATCTTGAACTGAAAAATTTTGGCTTTTAAAACTGTCCGCTATCTCTCGGGCAATTTCTTGAGGGCTTCTTTTTACTTTTCCGGCTATCTTAAAAGCTATATTGGTAGCCAAATCACCATTACTTTTATCATTTGGAATTTCTAACTCCAGGTCATCCAAAGAAATTGTAATGCTTAAATTATCATTTATCGCCTTCTTGATTTCTTTTTTTATTTGGTTAAACATATGACTAAATAATAGCATAAAGAGTTAAAATTTTGAACCATTAAAAAACACCGGTTAAACCCGGTGCTTTTTAATCTTTTTGCTTTTACTTACTTATTCGTCTTCATTATCTTCATCATCGTCATCGTCTTCCTCCTCGTCTTCTTCATCATCATCTTCATCATCGTCCTCGTCTTCTTCATCATCATCTTCTTCATCTTCATCTACATCTTCGTCTTCAGCCATTTCTTCACAATCATATTTATTGTTTAAAAGTTCTCTTGCTTCTTCACTTAACTCAAAGCCCATTTCTACCTTAAAACTATCTTCTTCTAAATCATTATCTTTTTGGTAATCATAAAGAGCTTTTGCCGTATCCCAACCGTAATCAGAAGAATCGTTATCGGCAAAATGTCTTCGATAATATCCTTCTTTTCTTAAAGCTTTATTTAAAGCTTCTACCTCTTCTCCACTATCACCAAATTCTAACTCTTCTTCTATTTGATAACAATCTTTTTGTCTGCGTTCCATTATTCTTTCCAAAACATCTCTTAATCTTTCGGTGTTTATATCCAAATCCATTTCTTCAATTCTTTCAATAACCGCTTCCACTCTACTAGCTGCGTTAGCTCGACCCATTTCTACTCCCATTTGTCCTCTTGAGTTAGCATCATCAGCTACTACTGCGGAAGCGCTATCAAAGGCAATAAAAGCAAAAGTAAGTATTAAAATCGTGTAAATAAATTTCTTCATATTGCTTAATTTTAATTAAAAATTAATAATTAATCATCGCGACCTTTTAAAAAGTATACAAAAAAGAAGAAGGTAGTAAAGCGACGGTTGTCAAAATTTCTGTTTATTGTTAAGATGTTTTCTGTTAATATAGAAGTATGCCTACTTTAGCAAAAAATAGAAAAGCCTTTTATGACTACGAAATACTGGAAGAATTTGAAGCCGGGATTGTTCTTAATGGGCAAGAAGTAAAAGCAATAAGAGAAGGAAAAATTTCCCTGAAGGGTTCTTACGTTATTATTAGTGACGAAGAAGCTTACTTGATTGGATCAAACATACCACCTTATCAACCAAAAAACGCTCCCGATGATTACAACCCTCAAAGAAAAAGAAAGTTGCTTTTAACTAAGAAACAGATTAAATATCTAATGGGAAAATCGAATGAACAGGGCTTGACTTTAGTGCCTTTGAGAGTGTATACTAAAAAAGGCTTGATAAAAATCAAGTTTGGTGTTTGTCGCGGTAAGAAAAAACACGATAAACGTAAAAAAATAAAAAATAGAGAAATAGATAGAAATTTAAGACGAAGAGTGAAAGGAGAGAGATAGTCAGTACATAAACAAACGGGGGTGAGTTGACTAGACGATAATCACCTTCAAAATGCAGCAAGCCGAGCCGGTAAACTCGTAAAACTTACCAAAATCTAGTAAGTGCCAACTTACAAGAAAACCTAGCTTTCGCTCCTGCACCAGCAGTAGCGTAAAAGCTTGCCTTCACTACTGACACCCGATGGGTAGTGAAAGTACCATAATTTCGGGTTATGCGCATCATTTTGGTTAAATGATTCGTGAAACTAATTAACCTTTGGTTAGAGTAGCTTTGTCCGGGATAAGGCTCTAACCGAGAATTAACCGGACTATGCTTGTAGATCCATTTTGTCGGGATTGTCGGACGGGAGGTCACACCTCCCCATCTCCACAATTTAAAAATTATAAATATAACTGAAAGCTTATTTCTAAACAAACAAGAGTAAACAAACAAATAAGAGCTAAAAAGATGAGAGTAATTACTGCTGACGGAGAGTATGTCGGAGTATTGAGCAAAGAAGAGGCTCTGAAAGAAGCTAAAAAGAGAGATCTTGACTTAGTTGAAATTTCACCAAATGCGAACCCGCCGGTCTGTAAAATAATAGATCACGGAAAATACAAATACAGACAACAAAAAAAAGAGCAAAAACAATCTCAAAAATCACATCAACCGGAACTGAAAACTTTAAAGCTCAGTTTTTCAATTTCTGATCACGATATGGAAATTAGAGCTAAAAGTGCTAAAAAGTTCTTAAGCAGAGGTGATAGGGTAAGAGTAGTTCTTCCACTCAGAGGAAGAGAAAATGCTCTAAAAGATACAGCAAAAGAGAAAATGAAAAAGTATGTTGAAATGATCAGAGAAGACTTGGATGTTAAAATAGAAAAAGAAATCAAAAAAGAACCCCGTGGATTAACAATGACATTAACTAAAAATTAATTATGAAACCAAAAACTAGAAAATCTATAAAAAAGAGATTTAAAATAACTAAAAATGGAAAGGTTTTAAGAAGAAAACCCGGTCAATCTCATTATAATTCAAAAAAATCAGGAGAAGAAAGAAGAAAGGATAGAAAATGGGTAGAAGTAAAAGGAAAAGAAGCTAAAAAAATAAAACAAGCACTAACTTATTAAAGAATTAGAATTTGTCATTAGAAATTAGTAAATTGAAATTAGAAACATGCCTAGAGTAAAAAGAGGAAAAACAAAAAATAAAAAGCGAAATAAAGTAAAAAAGCAAACCAAAGGTTATAGATGGGGGCGAAAGAATAAGTATAGAGAAGCAAAACAAGCTCTTTTAAAAGCTTGGAGTTATAAGTATAGAGATAGAAAAGCAAAAAAGAGAGATTTTAGACGAAAATGGCAAACTCAGATTAATGCTGCTTGTAGACAAAATAAAACTACTTACAGTAAATTTATTCACAATTTAAAAGAAAATCATATTGAATTGGACAGAAAAATTTTAGCTGATTTAGCTAAAAATAATTCGGAGGTCTTTTCCGAATTAACAAAAGAGGTTAAATAGCCTTTCGTGCTTTTTTTACAATCTTTTTACTATCTTTAAATGGCATTAATTTCATAGCCTTTTCAAAGGTTGCCCATTTATAATCAACATGCTCATCAGAGACCTTAATGGTCTCTTTTTTTGTTTTTGCTAAGAAATAAATTACCAGCTTGAATATAGTTTTTCCTTTTTGTTTAAAAAAATATTTGTTCCACTCCTTAAAATCAGGGATGACTTCTATCTCTTCTTGTTTAATCCCGGTTTCTTCAAAAAGCTCTCTAAAAGCTGCTTCTTTAGGAGATTCTTCTCCTTCTATATGTCCTTTCGGCAACCCCCAATAATCGGGCTCTTTCTTCGTTGGTGGATATTTTAGCAAAAGATATAGAGGTTCATTATTTACCATTCGATAAACAACAAACCCGGCTGATTTTTCCATTTTCATATTTTAGTTATAAGCTTTATTTAACCACTCTTTTAAATCTAAAACTTCTTCTTTTAATTGGTTTTGGCCTTCAACATCAAGTAAAATAAAAACAATTCTTCGAGTTTCCAATCCAAAATCAAGATTAAAAATAAAAAATCCAGTATAATTCGCCTCATTGGTAAATCCGGTTTTTCCACCTAAAAACTGATCCTTCTCATAAAATAAGTTTTTATTCTCATAATCCGGAAAAGCGTTATAGTTAATTTCCGGAACCGTTTCCCTTTTAGTTATCTTCAGGAGAGGAATTCGCGTATTAGCTAAATAATAAGCTAAGTAATATAAATCCTCAGCAGTGGAAATATTATTACTCTTAAAGCCGCTGAAGTCGCTAAAACTGGTATTTTTCATTCCTATCCTTTGTGCTTTTTCATTCATCTTTTCCAAAGTGTTATCTCGACCAAGATAGTGAGCTAAAACTAAGGCAGCATCGTTGGAAGATTGAACAAGTAAAGGGTTTAGTAAATCAACTAGCCTAAATCTATCATTAGTATCAAGTCCTTTCGTTTCTCCGTATTCTTCTAACATATAATCTCTGACTCTTAAAGTGTCCGTAATTCCCAATTGCTCACTGGCTATAATCGCGGTCATCATCTTTGTTATTGAAGCTATTGACTTCTCTTTAGTAGTATTTTTTCCGGCAAAAACTTTACCCGTTTCTAAATCGGCAACCAGATAACTATCGGCCGTGACTTCCGGAAATTCAACCAGATCTCCCGTATTTTGGGGAAATTCCTGGTGGTAATTAGTTATTGACAAAACGGGCACTCCTTCTTCTACCAAATCATATAATTTTTCCATCTCAGCATTTCTAACTCGTACACAACCACCGGAAACATCTGAAAGATAAGGAATTCCGGACGGGTAATAAGGCTCTCCGTGAATTAAATACTTACCATAAATTCGCATTGAAAAAGGCATGTAAACTTGAGAAGCAGAGGAAAAACGTAATCCTTCTTTGGATATTATTTCGTAAAGTCCTCCTGGTGTTCCCTGCCAGTTATAAGGACTTCCGGTAGCCCAAATATTAAAACTTTTCGTCAGTATATTATCTTGATAATAATTTATTTTTTTATTAACCGCATCAATCTCTAAATAATCACTTAAACTATCCTTGTAAAAAGTATAATCGGGCAAATTCTTGTTATCGCTAAAAGTTAAGCTTTTTTTTATTACTTCAAACTCTTCTTTGTAAGGAGTTTTTTGAGAGGTAAAAAGATTAAAATCGTTATTTTTTATGGATAAAGTTATCGGATAAGAATATTTTGCATTTGGGTGATAAAAAGAGTAACCACCCTCAATATTTTTTGATTCCCAATTTAGTGGAAGGTCTACCGAAAATCCATAATCGGGACTGGTTAAGTTTTCAGTATCTTCAGCTACTTTTTCCAATCGATCATTATCAATTAATCTATATTTTTGATCCAAAAAAATAAATCCGTCTTTAATCTCGATTTTTTCTACTCTTTCATCTAATTCAAAATCCAGGAATTGTTTATCTTTATTTATTGCTATTAATTTATAGCGCGGTGAGTAGTCGCCTCTTTTAACTTTATACAACCCCAGACCAACTTTTTGATCATAAGAATCGGTCGTAAATTTGCTATCAATGAGCTTTACTTCCAAAGTTTCCGAAAAAAGTTTTTCATTCCGACAGGTTTCTTTTATGTTTTCGGTTTTAAATTCCCCCTCTTTTAATTGAAGAGGGCAATAGAAATCAATTATCCCGTTTTTTAACCGCTCTTCAAAAGCAACTTTTTCAAATTTTTCAGTTTTTAAATAGTAAAAAACTACTCCTAAGAGAGAAAGGGTTAAAAATAATAGAAATATTATTTTCTTTTTAGTTTTCATTTCGTTTAAATAGTGATACTAATTCTTGTAATGGATAAGTGTTGATTATGTCCTTTTTCTGAGCCCATCCTCTTCTGGCTTGCCCGACGCCGAACTTTATATTTTTTAATTGTTCAAAATGATGACTATCACTATTTATAATTAATTTTATATTTTCTTCCACACATTTTTTAATATATTTCTCATTTAAATCAAGTCGAGCAGGAGAAGCGTTAATCTCCAAAATAGTACCACTTTTTTTAGCTGCCCGGAATATTTTATCCATATTTAAGGGAAGGGCTTCTCTTTTTTTTATTAATCTTCCCGTTGGATGAGAAATAACATCAACTAGCGGATTTTCAATTGCTTTTACTAATCTCTTTGTCATTTCTTCTTCGGTAAGCTTAAAGTTGGAGTGTATCCCGGCAATGACATAATCCAATTTTTTTAAGCTTTTATTATCAATATCTAAAGAGCCGTCTTTCAAAATATTAGCTTCACATCCCTGTAAAATTTTAAAATTATTCTCTTTCAGTTTTTCATTTATTTTTTTTATTTCTTCTCTTTGTTTTGAAAGTTCTTCTTCATTTAAACCATTTTCTATTTTTAAAAATTTGGTGTGATCAGCAATTCCGATATAATCATATCCCAATTTAATGGCTTCCTCAGCCATTTTTTCAATCGTATTCGCTCCTCCCGTCCAGTTGGTATGAGTATGTAAGTCGCCTTTTATATCTTTTAAATTACATAATTGCGAAAATTCATTATTTAATGCTTCTCTTACTTCTCCTTTGTCTTCTCGTAATTCCGGAGGAATAAAATTTAATCCTAATTTATTATAGATTTCTTTCTCCGTTTTCCCCGCTACTCTTTTACCGTTTTTAAAGAGACCGTATTCATTTAACTTATAACCTTTTTTTACCGCCAACTTTCTAACTCTTATGTTGTGATTTTTGGAACCGGTAAAATATTGTAAAGCAGCTCCAAAACTATTTTTATCAACTATTCTTAAGTCAACATCAAACCCTTCCTTTAATTTTATTGACGATTTGGTATCTCCGACCCCTAAAACTTTACTTATGTCTTTAAAGGAAGTAAACGCTTTCATTATACGCTCTGTTTTTTTAGCTGAAATTAAAATATCAACGTCTCCAACTACCTCCTTCATTCTTCTTAAAGAGCCGGCGAAACTAATTTTTTCAACTTCTTTTAACGATTCCAAGTCTTTAAATATTTCATTTGCTCTTGGTAAAACCTCTCCCAAAGACCACTTTCCTTCATCTTTTTCTAAAAACTCAATTGCTTCCTTGATATTTTCTTCGGTTTTTTTACCAAAACCGTCCAGTTTAGAAATTTCCCCCTTCTCTGCTTGTTTTTTTAATTCTTTTAAACTGGTTATCTGTAAATTATTATATAATTTTTTTATACTTTTCGGTCCCAACCCTTCCACTCGTAAAAGATCCTCCATATCAACGGGAAATTTATCTTTTAATTTTTCCAAATGTTCCATCTCTCCGGTAAGAAGGAATTCTTCCACTTTATCCGCTATTGCTTCTCCAACACCCGAAATTTTTTCTATTCCTTCTCTTCCTTCCTTTTCATATATTTCTTTCAGATCCGATTCTAAACTTAAAATAGAAGTGGCTGCTCGTTGGTAAGCAAAAGGCTTATAGTCGATATCGTCCATTTGGAGGTAATTGGCGATCATATTTAATTTTTCAGCGATTTCTTTATTGATCATATTTTTAAAGTATAGCAAAAATAAGTAAACTAATTAAAAAAGGCCTCAATAGGCCTTATCTTTCTGATTTTATCTTTCATCCTTAAAGAGATTCTTCTATCTCTTCTAAGAACTTCAACAAATCGGGATCATCTATTGTTTCTTTTGCTCTTCTAATCCATAAATTGTATTCAATATCTTTATGACCCTTTTTCCAATACTCCATTCCCTGTAAAAGATTAATGGTTTGATCCGCTTGTTTTACGAACCTGCTTTCATCAGTCACTCTTTTTTCGTATTCTTCCCATAAATCAAAAATATCTCCTTTTAAATCTTCGGGAAGATCTTTAGTTAATTTTTCCATTGCTTCCTGTTCCAGCTGATTTTTTATTTTCTCCATTTTTTCTCGTTGCTTGTGGGTAGGTCTTCCCTTAATCGGTTCTATATTTTTTATATCTTCTTTAGTTAAATCTTTTGCAGGATCTATTGCAGCTGCGTCGTAAGAAGTAAGATCAGGAGAATAAACTTCACAAATATCATGAACTAAAGCCATTTTTATAGCTCTATTTAAATGAAAATCTTTTTTATTTTTTCCAAGCATCCACACTAGCATTGCGGTTTGAAAAGAGTGAGCGGCGGTAGTTTCCGGATTTTCTACATCGTGAAGCCTCCATCCCCTTCTTCCGTCGGATTTTAACTTTCCGATTTTATTAATAAAATCAAATATTTCCTTCATTTTAATATTCTATATTTTTAATTTTATAAACCGTTTTTACTTTGGAAGAAATTTCAACTTCATCGCCGACCTCTTTTCCGATTAACTTCTTTCCAACTAAAGACTTGTCCGATATCATTCCTTTTGCCGGATCAGCTTCCATGGAGCCAACTATTATAAACTCATCTTCTTGTCCGTCAGCTTCAATCAAGACTTTAGCTCCCAAAGCAACTTTACTTTTATCTTCGGGAGGAATAATAATTTCTGCATTTTTAACTACTTCTTCCAATTTAGTAATCTTTTTTTCTAAAAAATGCATTTTTTCTCTAAAATCCAAATATTCCGGATTTAGATCTTCCGAATGTAATACCTCGGGAACGTGACCTTTAGTTTTCTCTTTTCTAACTTTAATTAATTGTTCCAATTCTTTCTTTACTTTCTTCAAACCTTCTTCAGTTAGATTGTATTTTTGATTCATATAAAATTAATCCTCCCTTATTTTAGGGAGGTTGATCATTTTAAATTAGGATCCAATGCTCAACTCTCCCGATAATAATTAAAGATAAAAAGATCTTGAGGAAGAGTTTTCCTGTTGACAATATCTCTTTTTTCCGGGCAAGTTTCTATCATGGTACTATAATACTACCGCTTTTTTTTCTTTTGTCAAATTAATTGAGTTTTAAAAAAAGTATCGCTCTCTTTCTTTTTTTTACCATTAAATTAAAGGAATTTATCGCTTCGTTTAACTCGTCGAAAAGAAGTAAAATCCCTTTCTTATTTAATAGATGTTGAGCATTTTCACTTATTTTAATTAGATTTGAAGTCTTACTAATTATAATCACTTCCGGATCTTTTTTTAAAAACGGTTTTAATTCTTTTTCAGTCAATATCTCTTCACTATTCCAAGAAAAGATTACTCCTTTACTGCTAACTGCCATACTTTCAGTATAATCTTTTTCTCCGATTTTAACTTTTTTTGAACTAATTTTCTGTATCAGCATTTTGAGCAAATATAAATATATTGGATTGAATCCCTTTTCCTTTCTTGATTATTTTTATCTTAAATCCAACTTCTTTAAATAAATTCTTCAATTCAGAAACAGTAAAAAAATGATAATATCTATTAGTTATAATCTCTCCTTCTTGATTGTGCCAAGGAATAAATGCATCTCTGAATCCAATCTTGCCGATTAATTTTTTAAATAAATTCTTAAAGTAAAGACTTTTTTTATTTTCTAAGTAATTCCAGGTAGATATTCGAGCTTGCCCATCTTTTTTTAAAACTCTTTTTATTTCTTTTAAAAATTTTTTCCGGGTTTTTTTAGTCGGCATATGATGAATGACAGCAATTGAAAAAACATAATCAAATTGATTATCTTCAAAAGGTAAGTCCAAAGCATCTCCAACTAAAAATTCTTTTTGGGGATATTTTTCCCTTGCTTTTTTTATCAATTTTTAAGCTTTATCCAGTCCGATATAATCGACGTCTGTTAAAAATTCACTAAATCTTCCGTTTCCACACCCTAAATCAAGAACCTTAGAATTAGAAGGAATTTTTTTAAAAAAGAATTTAAAGTTATCCCAAGGTATTCTTCTTGTTTTTGAAAAATGATCACTAATTAAATTGTAATTCTTTTTTGTTTTCTTTAGAATTTCTTTTTCTTTTTTCATGTTTTTATTATAAATTTCTTTTGAGCTTTAATCAAATAATTTGAATTATAGTCTTACCCGGTTATAATTAGCCTACTATGAATT
>CAYWPY010000021.1:0-9177 GCA_964460255.1 uncultured Candidatus Saccharibacteria bacterium
TCCAAAAATTAGAACTGTTGCTAAAATTCCAACCGTCCAAAACCTAGAAACAACTACTACCTGCTTTTGCATTTAACTATCCCTCCTTCCCCTATTATAATTTTAAACATTCACTTGTCAACTAAAAAACCACCTTTTCAAGGGGTGGTTTTAGTTTTCTTTAACTTTTATTAATCAGTTATATAAATTCTACCGGTCTTTAGATCTTCGATAGATTCATAATTATCATTCCAGAAAAATTCTTCACCATATTCATTTTCCCAGCCAATAGAATCAACAGCTAATCTGACCCAGCCGGAGCCGTCATTTATTCCAAAGATTTCTATTTCTATTTCTTCATTTTCTTCAATTAAAACTTCTTCCATTAAATTTCCATAGCCATTATTTTCTCCATAAGAAGTATTGTAAACTTCTTCTCCGTCTACTTCCATAACTATATCCCAACCACTACCGGAATCATACGATCCTCCACTATAAGTTCCTTCATTTTTAACTTTTAATTCGGTTAGAGTAATATCACCTCCGATAGCTTCCAGATCTATAGACATTAATCCGTCAGCGAAAGTTCTATCAGAATTAGTGGCAATATCATCATCCGTTAATCTAAATTTTGGAAGGACGTAATAAAGCTCTTGCCACTCCCCTTTCAAATCGTCTCTTAAACTTATATAATCATCGCTATTATATCCATAGGCTATTTCTTCATTGTTTTCTTCATTAATTGAAGCTTTAATTTTTGTTCCCAGTTTTTTAACTTCTGAAGAGTTGTCCGGATCTATACTAAAAACATCAGCCACAATTGCAAATTCTTCTTCTCTTCCTTCCGTTAATTCCAAATTAATATCAAATTCCACTTGAGCCTTTCCGTTGCCGTTTTTGTCGTCAACATCGCCGATATCAATTAAATCACCATCATGGTATAGAAGAAGATCCTGAAATATTTCTTGTAAATAATTGCTGCCATCAAATGATATTCCCGCGTTACTGTCATCACCTTCCAAATCAACAATTAAAGTTTCTAAATCAAGATCATCATCCTCGGAAACCAATTCAAAGTCTAAAAGTTCTACTTCCGTTCTGTACTTATCCACCTGGACTAATCCTTCTTCGGGTGAGTTATTATCGTTAACTTCTAAATAAATATCACCAAGACTATCCAAATAAAAACTTACATAAGAATTTGAGTGTCCGTAAACAGTTAATCCGGCTCCATCTCTACCTCTGATAGCTTGGTCTTCCACCGGTCCGATATTATATTCTTTTTTATGAAATGAATCATCATCAGCAGGTATTTCTACTGTAAAATCCTCGTATCTTCCTTCTCTAATTTCTATATCAAAACCACTGAATCTAATATACTCATCATTTCTATCAACATTAGACCTGTCAACATCAACTTCATCAATTACTCTTCCGTCAACTTTAAGGGCTATTTTATCAATATCGCTCCTAAAATCAGTCATAGAATCCTCAACGGCTTCCTTTACATACAAGTCAAATCTATGGATTGCAATATCAGAATTTTCCGCTTCTATCCTGTATTCAGCAACTTCTTTTCTCTGATTCGGGCTCAATCTTTTGTTTCTAACACTATACCTGTTTTCTACAGAAAATTCTCCCTCTTCTCCGTCGTAATCATAGCCATAACCATCACCTCTTTCTAATTGATCAAGTCTAGCTGAAATTCTTTCCATTGCGTTTGCCAATTCTTGCAACTGAGTTAAAAGTTCGCTAGAACCGTCACTGGTAGGTTCGCTATATTCAAAGTTGGTATCCTTGCCTAAAATTTCATTCAACTTAGCTCGGGTATAATAATCAACTTTTCCGGTCGCGTAATTTAAATTTTGAGGCTCAAGTATATCTGCAGAATACTTATTTTGAAATCTTCTGACCGCATTTTCTGTTAAAGAACCGTAATACTGAGTCTCTCTACCGGGAGCTCCAAAACCGGAATTGGTCAACATCGTATCCGGATCGGTATTAAGTAATATTTGTAAATATTTTACATCATAACCCTCGCTTTTTTTACTTAAATTGCGAGTGAAAGAAAAATTACTCGGGATTCCGGAAATATTTATTTCTTTATTTTCAGTTTCTTCTACGACTCTGTAATCATTTTTAGAGTTGTTATCCATACTTTCATAAAGTACTTCCGGTTCAATTCCAAGTTCTTTGGCTATTGTTTCTATTTTTCTATTTTCCGGATCAGTTTCTGCTTTTACCGGTTGAGTTAAAGACAAAAAAGAAATTCCGATAAGTAAACTGATTAGAAATATATTTTTTACTATATTTTTCATGCTTTTAATTTAAATTTTCTAAGTGCTTATTATTATAAAATAAACTTATTATTTATGCAAGTTTTAAACTTATTTGTCAATTATTCGATTAAAAATATTGAGTAAAGAAAAAGCACACTTTTTAAAGCGTGCTTATTTTTTTTGTTCCTCCCTAAAGTTATCCCAAATAACTTTCTCTGCTTTTGTCCCCGGGATAGACCATCCGGTTCCTTCCGGATCAACTATAATTTCTGTTGGCCATAAAAACCAAAATACCCCTTTGAACCAATCTTTTTCTAAAAAGACATCAAATAAAGCTTGAACAGCAACTACTTGCGCCTCTTGATTGGGTACGGCATGATTTTTACCGTTAGCCGGAACTTCTATTTTTGAATTCCACGGCTCCATTACGGTTCCTTCAATGCTTCTATAACCTATTTCCAAAAAAATTATATCCTTATCAAATTTATCACTTATCATTTCTAAACTTTCCACTGCGTTTAATTCGTGATGAGTATTTCTCCAACTAGCTTTGACATCTTCCAAAGTAGGATTTTTTTCTCTAATTAAATCAAAGTAAGGAGATATGCCAATATAGTCCAATTCACTTAACCATTCCCATTCCAATACTTTTTCCAGATAATCTTTTTGCCACCAGGCATTTATTTTTGTGGTTATTTCACCGTTATAATTCTTTCTTATTTCTTTAATTAATGCTTTCCACTCTTCGTTATGTTTCCACATTGGTACATACTCATTTCCGATTGGTAATAATTCTACGTCATGCTTTTCCGCAAGTTTTGCGTAGTGTAAAAAGGCTTTACTGTAAGAAGAAAACCACTGATCCACATCGGCTGGATTTATTACACCGGCCCATGCATCATACTCTTCAACTACCAAATGCGGTTGAAGAGAAACCTTTCGTCCCGTTTTATGGATCTTTTTAATCATTTCTACCAATCTTTCATCTTGCTCTTCTTTAATTTTAATTTCATTTCCATTTCGATCATCCTGAAAGAGAAAAAATCTCAATTGAACCCAATTTACTTCTTCAACTCGTAAAAGAGCATCCAAAGAATGTAGTGTCCTTTCATTCTCATAAATTCTAGGATAAGGATAAAAATCAATTCCTCTAAAACTTAATAGCTTATCTCCATCTAAAGGTTCTTTTAATGATCCTTCTTTCCACTTAAAATCAATCATCTCTTCTTTATTTTCTTCGGTTGTCTCATCTTCTTCAGACTGAATAGTGACGTAACCGTTTTCGTTACTTTGAGCATAAATTTCTTCTAAATTAAAAATAAATAAAGAAGAAAAAATAAATAAAACAATTAAAGAAAAGATAATTTTTTTGTCGGTCTCTTTCATTTTTATCATCTCCTTGTTTAATTATCACCATTATGGTCAGTCATTGTTTGAGCCCAGGAAGTAACTTTTACACTTAAAACTCCGGTTATCATCCAATGAAAAGAAAAGAATATTTGAGGAATTAAAAATAAAGTTTTTTTAATTCCCCCCTTTTTCCAAAGTATGAAAAAGGGCATCATTTGAAATCCGAAGGTCCAAATAATCCACATTTTATTTCCTATATCCCAAACGGAAAACTGTCCCGTAGAGAAATAAAAAAGATATAGCAGAATCGAAACCCACCAAGCTAAAACCGAAAACGGAATTAGTCGGTAGAAATAATCCAAAAAATTACTGTAATTATGAAGATTATCCCAACCAACTTTGATATGGCCTTTAAACCAACGACTACGTTGCTTTAAAAGACTACTCCAAGTAGTCGGTTTTTCATCGTAGACCTCAATATTGTCTGCAAAAACAATTCTTTTATCGGCTAAAGAAAGCCTGATAAAAAATTCAAAGTCTTCCACTAGCGAGTTTTTCCATCCTCCTATTTCTTCAACAACTTCTCTCCTAAGTCCTATTCCGGTTCCCGCTAAAACACAGGAACGATTTAAAACTTCTCTTCCTGCTAAAGATATTGCCGAAAAAATCTCAAACTCTATCTTTTGTAAAATGGGTAAAAACGAGCTTTTTTTATTACTTACATTCAACCGTGTCTGAATTCCATCAACTTCGGGATCATCAAAATGAGCAACCGCTTTACTGATAAAATCGTAATCTTTAATTCTATTATCAGTATCAAAGTGAAGAATAATTTCTCCCTTTGCTAAATCCAAAGCTTTGTTAAGTGCTAATGCTTTTCCGGACTCCTCTGTCTCGTATTCAATAACCTTTATCCTTTTATCTCTAACCATTCTTGCCTTTTGGGCGGTTTCATCCGTCGTATTGTGAGAAATTACCAAAACTTCAAAGTTTTGGTAGCTCTGCACAATTAAGTCATGAAGAATGTTTCTAATAACTTTTTCTTCATTGTGAGCGGGAATGATTATCGAAACTAGCTTTTCTTCAGAAGAAGCCAACTTATCAGCTTTTTCTTTGTAAAAAAAGCTGGCCATTCCGATAATAAAAATTACTAGTGCCCCAAAGTACATTAAAAATACACAGAGAGCTAAAAGATAAGGAAATTGAATACTAGTTCTAAAAGGAGTGTGTAGAATTGGTCTGTAAAATCCGTATCCGGTAATTACCTGATAAAGGGCGCCCGCAAACAAAACTGCTACAAATAAGAATATACTAATCATTAGCGAAAAATAAAATAGATCCTTTCCTCTCTCAATTCCTAGTTTTTTCCTTATCACTTTAACTCACCTCCATTTCTCTATTTTAATTTTTCAATTTAATCAATCTGAACTTCTCCAAAATAAGCGTCATCAATGTTAACTCGTCCTTCTCCGGCCATTAAAAGAACCGGGTCACCTCTGATCGATCCCGGTGGGGCCTTAACCAAAAGGCCGACTTTTTCCCATTCTCCATCACTTGAACCGGTAATAAACGGCCCGTAAGATGCATAAGAGGGAAATTTATAATCACCTTCAACAAAAAATTGTTGGAAAACTCTTATCCCTTTTCCTTTTTCAAAATCATAATTAATCCAGAAAGAAAGATAATAAATTTTTCCGGGTTTTACCGAAGGCTTATATATGAAACCGGGAACAGCAAAAGCTCCGACATTGTCGGGAGAAGTGCTGGTAATTTGAAAACTCCAATTTCCACTTTTTGCGATCGTGCTATCCATTTTAAAGTGTGGATTTCCTTCAAAAATTTCCTTTCCCCAGGGGAAAGGTCTAAATCCATGTGTATCGGAGAATTCATCATTGGTGTAATACAATCTTTCAAAACTACTGTTTTTACTTTCAAAATCAGTCGGATTATTTTCTGTTAAACTAACTTTTTGGTCTTCATCGAGACTCATTGGAGGTAAAAGAAGAGGTTGAAATTCATTAACTGTAACCGGTTTAAGGGCAAAAGCAATAATTAAAAACAAAAGTGCTAAAACAATCTTTCTTCTCATTTCTGACATCTCCTTTCTTTTTAGTTTTTAAAGATCTATTCCCGGCGGGAAATCAATAATCTATCGGGGATGCTTTCTTATACCACATTTATACCTATTGTGTCAATGGTTTAAGAACAAATTTTAGGATAAAATAAAAACCCCCACTTTTAAAGTGGTTTTTAACTTCACTGTGATTAACTTAAAAGAGTAATATTTTTATAATGTTTTTTATGAATCACCTTTCCACTTTTACTAAAAACAATACCGATAACGTCAATTCGATAAGGAATATTAATTTTATTATTATTTATGTACCTTTCGGCATTGTTTATCAGCTTTTTTCTTTTTTGGTAACCGACAGTTTCTTCCGGTAAGCCGTAATCTCTTCCCATTTTGGAACGGACCTCTATAAAAATTAATTTTTTATTTTTAAGAGCGATTATATCTATTTCTCCGTACTTGTCTTCTTCATTTTTTGCCAGAATTTTATATCCCTTCTTTTTAATGAGTTTTACAGCTTCTTTTTCTCCCTTTTCCCCTACTCTTAAATGCTTTTTTTCTTTCATGTTAATTACTAGTTGTTTTTTCTCTGTATTGCAATGCCTCCGCTATATGATTAACTTTTATTACTTCAGAATTATCCAAGTCGGCTATCGTTTGAGCGACTTTTATCATTTTAAAGTAGCTACGGGCTGAAAGATTGAACTTAGAAGCTGCTTGCGAAAGAATTTCTTCACTTTTTTCCGGCAACTTACAATACTTTTTTACGTGCCTGTTTTTCATCTCTGCATTGGTGTGAATTGATTCATCTTTAAATCTCTTTTCTTGTACTTTTCTTACTCTGGTTACCCTTTTTCTTATTTCAACTGACTTTTCATTATCTTCTTTTCTTCTTTGTTTTTTTAATTTTTCTACATCTACGGAAGGAACTTCTACGTGTAAATCAATTCTATCCAAAATTGGACCGGATATCTTTTTTTGATAACGCTTTACTTGTCTTGGAGTGCAATCACATTCTTTATCGGGATGATTTAAATAACCACAAGGACAAGGATTGCTGGAGGCGATAAGCATAAATCGTGAAGGATAACTGACTCTTTCTCTGCTTCTGGAAATAGTTAGCTTGCCATCTTCTAAAGGTTGGCGCATCGCTTCCAAAGCCGAACGAGGAAACTCATTGAATTCATCTAAAAATAAAACTCCACGATGAGCCAGGGTTACCTCACCCGGCTTTGGTCTGCTTCCTCCACCGATAAGACCAACTTTGGATATGCTGTGATGGGGAGCTCTAAAAGGTCTTCTTTTTATTAATCCACTACCCGGCGCTGTATTTCCCGAAATAGAATAAATTTTAGTCACTTCCAATGATTCTCTATCGGTAAGTGGAGGCAATATTCCCGGTAAAGCTCTGGCAATCATCGTCTTTCCCGATCCGGGAGCTCCAATCATAAAGAGATTATGCCCTCCGGCAGCCGCAATTTCTGCTGCTCTTTTAGTTTGTTTTTGTCCTAAAATTTCACTCATGTCAAATTCAGGCTTTATCTCTTTTTGTCTTTTTACTTGGTACTTTGCCGGTTTTATATCTATTTTGCCCGTTAAATAACTGATTATTTGATCCAAATTATCAATGGGATAAACATTTATTCCTTTAATTACAGCCGCTTCGTTTGCCGAATCTTTGGGTAAAAATACATTTTTATAACCTTCGCTTTGAGCAAAAAGTGCCAGCGGTAAAGCTCCTTTTGTGTGTCGTAAAGACCCATCTAAAGATAATTCACCAAAAAATAAACTACGTTCGGGAACCTTAAATTGTAAAGTGGAAGCTAATATTCCGACTGCAATCGGTAGATCATAAAAAGAACCTTCTTTAGGAACGTCAGCGGGAGCCAGATTAACGGTTATTTTCCTGGCCGGAAAGTCAACTTTTGAATTCATTATTGCGTTTTTTACTCTTTCTTCACTTTCATCAACCGCTTTACTCGTTAAGCCGACAATCTCAAATTTGGGGAGTCCTTTTTTACTTGTATTTATCTCTACATCAATACCGATTGATTTTAACCCGGAATAAGCTGCAGAGTTAACTTTTTTAAACATAAGCTTTATATATTATTATGGTATTTTGTCCCCTCTTTATTTATTAAACCCTTTAATTGCATTTTAGATAAAATTGTTCCCATTTTGTCTGCGGACAAATTCATTTTTTGAGCTAAATCATCTATCTCCAGAGCTTCTATTTCTAATTTTCTTAAAACTTCTTTTTCCTTTTTAGTTAGGTTTTTTCTCTTCTCAAAGTTTCTGTTTTCTTTTTTAAAATTAGCTTTTCTTTGTTTTGGTGTATAAAAATCAAGTATATCTTCCGCTTCGGTGACTATTTTTGCGCCTTCTTGTATCGAGTTAGCCGTGCCGATTGATACCTTGCTGGTCAGTGGGCCGGGAACGGCAAAAAGTTGTCGATTAAAATCTTTAGTAAAATTAGCTGTAATAAGCGAACCGCTATTTTCTGCCGCCTGAACAACTAAAGTAGCTTGCGAAAGTCCGGCTACTATTCTGTTTCTCTTTGGATAAGTCCATTTGGCGGGACCTTTTTTCCCTTCCATTTCAGAAATTATCAAGCCCTGCTTTTTTAATATTTTTTTATATAAATCTTCTTGATATCCCGGATGTATTTTTTCTATTCCACAAGGCATAACCGCTATTGTTTTTCCACCCACCTTAAGAGCCGCTCTGTGGGCAGTAGCGTCCATTCCATACATAAACCCGGATACTATCGTAATTCCTCTATAAGCAACTTCTGAAACCAATTTAGTGCATATTTTCTTACCGTAGCGTGTCATCTTTCTTGAACCGACCACCGCCAAACAATTTTTAAAAATCTCGGGATTAAAATTTCCTTTATAGAAAAGTTTTTCCGGTGGATCTTTTATCTGCTTTAATCTTTTGGGATAAATATCTTCTTTTATGTTTACTGATTTACTCATTTTAAATGGTTCTTGCTAAAGTAAATCCCCACACATTTTTTACTCCTTCTTTTTTTAAGGTTTTTCCACACTCTCTCATTGTTGCTCCGGTAGTAAATATATCATCAACTAAAACTAAATTTTGGGGAATTTCTCTTTTTTTAACTTTAAAAGCTTTTTTTACGTTTTTTAACCTCTCTTTTCTGGTTAACTGAGATTGTTTCTTGGTTTCTTTTTTCTTTTTTAGAGTAGAAATAACTTCTTTCTTTTCAGGAATTATCCTTGCTAAAATTTTAGCTAATTCCTCGGAATGATTATTTTCGTAAATATTTTGCAGATCTATTCTTAATTTTTTTGTCTTTTTTTTATGCGCCGGAACAAAAGTTATTTTAGTTTCTTCATCTAAAAGAAAATTTAAAAAGTCATAAAACCTATTTTGAGTAAGCAAAATCTCACTAAAAGCCTTTTCCATAATCTTTTCTCCGGCGTGGTAGTTACCGCTTCCTTTCATTGCTAAAATAGCTTTTCTTATTACTCCTTC
>CAYWPY010000021.1:9277-12063 GCA_964460255.1 uncultured Candidatus Saccharibacteria bacterium
AAAAATAGCACAACTAAACCCATAACTGTGTGAGGTCCAACTGTGTGAGGTCCAACCTAACACAAAAAAATTTAAGTTCAAATTCTGTGCTAGGTCCAACCTAGCACAAATAATGAATTACTCTAATGTGAGGTTATCTAAATTTTTATATTTTTCACTTTCTAAAACCATTCGGCAGAAATCTTGGTATTTTTTTGAATTATTAAAAATTTCTCCCAATATTCCTTTATCAATAATAAAAGAATCCCTCTTTTGAAGGTATTCTCTGTGTGTGCTCCAATTATAATCAGCTGTAAATTGCATTACTTTATCTACATCTCTAACTCCCGCTTCTTTTAAATCCGGCTGCATTATTTCAGCAGGATTTATAAGATTGATATAAACCAATAAATATTGTAGATACAGATCGTTATCTACTCTTATTGATTTATAGCCTCCTTGAAATAAACTTCCCGACCTTTTATATTTCTTATTAAAATACATTGTATAGCCGGTTCCGATCTTCTGCATGAATTTAGAAATACCTCCTTCTGTAACTTCTTCTAAAATAAGATGATAGTGATTGTTCATCAAACAATCAGCCATAACTTTTACCAGCGGTTTATCTTTTCTATCTTTTAAATATTCTTTTAAAGTCTTCATATTTGCTCCTTCCCCTCTTTCCTCCATTTTCCATAACTTGTTTTCTTTTGGTTCGTCAGAATTGAAAAGACCCAAAATTTGTAAAAACCTCCACCTGTCTCTATCTACATTAAAAATAGATCTCTTAGCCACACCTCTATTATATATATGATATATTCCTCCCGGCTCCGTCTTCATATTAATAATTTGTATTTATTAAAATGAAATAACCTTAATTTATTATTTACAAAAATAAAAAAATATTCAAGTTTAGCCACCTAAATTAAATTAATTTCTGTGTTAGGTTGGACCTAGCACAAAATTTAAGTTCAAAAAAAACTGTGTTAGGTTGGACCTCACACAGTCAGTTGATTTTTTGGTATTTTTTTGTTAGGTGTTTGTTTTGGAGTTGTGGTTTTTAGAGGAGTGTGGTGGCGATTTGTATTAAATAGTGTTGTGTTAAGAGTGCAGAGAAAACAGCTAATAAAACCAGAGTTTCGTTAGCTAAAACGTCCGGCAGGCGAAGATCTTCATTAAATCCTTTATTTATACCTAAAGTTCCAAGCGTAACTATCAAAGTTAAGGCAAGAAGATATCCACCTAAACTTCTGGCCGAAGAAGTTGCTTTACTCCAAAAACTGACATATTCCGACTTGGCGTTGTTTTCTTTAATTACTTCTTCTAAGGTTCCGGTTAATAAACTGTTTTGATCATCCTTTTTACTGATAAGAGCAAATGATTCTTCTTCATTCTCTTCTTCTGGCTTCTCAGATTTTTCCAGATTATCAGTTTCAACTTTTTCTTCTGAAGTTTCCCGTGTAGCCTCTTGATCTTCATCTTGCACGGTTAATGTTCTTACTTCTTGTTGTTGCTCTTCTTCAGTATCTTCTTCTATATCTTCTTCTGTATCTTCTTCTGCGCTAAATAAATCTTGAGTTTCTTCTCCTAAAACGTCCTCTTGATCAATTTCTTCTTCTGTATCTTCTTGTTGCTCTTCAGCCGCTTCTTCAGCCTGAGAAATCATTCTGGCGTATTGACTTCTTTTCTTTCCAAAAAGCTGAACCACAAAAGTGGCTTCCTGACCCTTATATTCTCCCTTGGCAGTAGCTATTCCGATATCTTCAAAATTTTCATTAACTATATTTTTTTTATGTAAAGGTGAATCCATCCAGGCTTCATCAACTTGATAAGACTCAGAAAAATTAACTGCCAAATTTTCACCCGCATATTGATATTCATAACCGGCTTCTTCAAACCAGTGCCAAGGCTCAACTCCTTCTGGAGAAACGTGATCAAAATATTCATTTTCTGCCATATCTTCAGCCTTTAATTTAGCAGCACCAATAAGTCTGGGGTCAACAGTTAAAGTATTTACTTCCGCCTCTTCTCTTCTATTATTGGTTAGCTCGGTTAACTCTACCGGAGAAACCTTAGCCAAAAGATCTTTTAAAGAAATCCTACCCGTGTGATCGGCTAAAAATAAAAATTCATTAAAAACGGTAAATAAGAAAATCAAAAGAATTACTCTGGCTTTTAAAAATTTTGGCTTTTTGGGAAATAAGTTCATTATATTGTATTTTTTTATCGGTTAGATTATACCAAAGAGTCCTCTTTTAGGCAACTATTAAAAACAAAAAGCCGAGATAACCTCGGCTAATTGCTTTATTTTAGTTTATAATTACTATTTTTTAAGTTTTAAGTAATAAACTATAACTCCCAAGACGATAAGTCCGATAATAACTAAGATCCAGTTAGTGGAGCCTTCTTCAGTTTCTGTCGGTTCTTCTTCTGTAGTTGTCTCTTCAGTGTCTTCTTCTTCAGAATCTTCATCTCCTTCGGTATCCTCCTCTTCCGTATCCTCTTCGGTATCTTCTTCAGTGTCTTCTTCCGTAGTTACATCCTCAGTATCTTCTGCTTCTTGCCTGTCACCTTGAGCAACATTTATTCCGTCGGTTGCAAGGTAGTCTTTGTCAGGATCATAAACTTCTTTTTCATCGGTGGCTCCTTCTACTTCTCCTTGACCTTCTTCGTCGTCTTTTTCATCCGTAGCCCCCTCTACTTCTCCACCACCTTGATTGTTATCACCGGTATCATTTGGATCGATTTCACCAGTATCTCTATAAGTGACTCCGCCGCCGCCAAAAGACATGCTTCTTGTTTGTGCA
>CAYWPY010000022.1:0-11723 GCA_964460255.1 uncultured Candidatus Saccharibacteria bacterium
GGAAATAACGTCACCTCTACAAGCTACTTTTTGGTCAAAAGCAATTTCTATTAGGGAAAATAATTTTAGTGGAGATAATGAAGATCAAAGTGGTGAAATTGCTGATCTGGAAAGACAATTGGAAGAAATGGACGAGCTTCGAAAGCTACTTAATTTGGACAATTATCAAGAATTTGAATTTACTGATGTTCGGGTAGTAGCTAAAACGCCAGAAAGTGATTCTATTTTATTGTCGAAAGGATCAAAAGACGGTCTTCAAGATGGGATGCCGGTGGTAACGTCATCAAAAGAATTGATTGGAAAGATTTATAAAACTTTACCTAATTTTTCCCATGTTCGTTTAATCACAAGTGAAGAAGTAAGTTTTGGTGCTAAAGTAAAAGGAAAAGATAATTCTTTGGGAATTTTAGAAAACAACAGCGGTCTCTTTTTGGAAATGATTGAGAGAGAAGTTGCCTTAGAAGAAGGTGATGAAATTATAACTCATCCCGAAGACGGAATTTATCCGCAAGGAATTTTAATTGGAGAAATTGATGAAATAATTAAAGATGATGCCAATGCATTTCAAAGCGTTAAAATTAAACCTGCTTTTAAACCTACTGACATCAATTATTTATTTGTGATAACTGATTTTTAAGATGAAGAAATTACTATTGATAACATTTATTTTTTTCTTTTTATCGCTAATTCAATTTAATATTTTACCGATCCTTTTTCCTTTTAATTTGATTCCTAATGTTTTAATAATCACTTCCTTAATCTATACTTTTTTTGAGAAGCCGAATCAAAACACCGCTTTTTTCGTTGCTTTTTTAGCCGGATTTTTTAATGATTTAATTAGTCCGGTTTTTGGATTTTATATGATAATTAGTTTTAGTATGGTTTATATTTTAAAGATATTGCTGAAAAAATATGTTCAATTTTCTTTCATCAGGTAAATTTAACGGAAAAGTAAAACAAAATTATAGTAATGTTGAACCACAGGAAGTTTTTTTAGATAAGCTTTCCAGAAAAAAAGAAGAAGAGATGGGTCTTTCGGAGAGAAAAATGAATGTTGATCTACCCGGTTGGATATTAAAAGGATTTTCTTTGGTTGTTTTTACTTTGTTATTTGTCTTACTGGGAAGAAGTTTTCAGCTTCAAGTAATAGAAGCGGAAGAATATAAGCAAATTGCAAATAAAAACAGAACGGTAATAGAACCGGCCCAGATTTTAAGAGGTGTTATTTATGATAATAACGAAGAACAGTTAGTTTATAATAATGTTGTGTTTGATCTTTACGTAAATAAAAGTAAATTACCGGAAGATTATAATGATTTAATAGATGAAGTTGCTGATTTATCAAATGAAAAGCAAAGTGAATTAAATAAAAAAGTTAAAGAGATAGAAGGTGAGGGAAAGTTAATTTCTGATATTTCACATAATACGGCGATAATGATTGAGGTTAGCAGAGATAAGTATCCGGGTGTTTTTATAGAAAAAACGATTGAAAGAGAATATGACCAAACGGGTAATTTAGCTCACTTGATAGGATATACCGGAGGAGTCACTGAAGAAGAAATGAATCAGAATTCGGAAAAGTATATGATTCATGATTATATAGGAAAGGCGGGTTTGGAAAAGTACTATGAGGATGATTTGGCAAAAGAGAGAGGTTCGTATAAAATAAAAACAGACTCCGAAGGAGAATTTTTAGAAAGAGAAGAGCTTAATCCGGTAATTCCGGGGAATAATTTAAAACTTTGGATTGATGCCGATTTGCAAAATAAAGTAAAAGAAGCAACAAATAAACTTTTAGATGAAGTGGGATCAAATAAAGCTGCAGTAGTGGCAATGAATCCCAAAACGGGAGGAGTTATTTCTATGATGTCTACTCCCGGATATGATAATAATGTATTTAGCAGAACCGGAAATAAAGACCTTCTAAGAAAATTTTTAGTAGATCAAGAAGGAGTTTTTTTAAATAGAGCAATAGAAAATAGATACCCGGCTGGATCAGTAATAAAGCCCTTTTTAGCAATTGCCGGTCTAGAAGAAGATATAATTTCTCCGGAAAAAGAAATTCACTCACCCGGTTATTTTGAAATTCCAAATCCTTGGGATCCAAGTAAACCAACCCGGATGATGGATTTTAAACCACATGGATGGACTGATATGCGAAAAGCAATAGCCGTTTCCAGCAATGTATATTTTTATACTCTGGGAGGAGGTTCTGAAAATCAGAAAGGATTGGGAATAAAGAGGATAAAAGAATATTTAAATCTCTTTGGGTGGGGAGAAAAAACGGGAGTTGATTTACCTAATGAGATTAATGGAAGGATTCCGGATAAAAAATGGAAAGAAGAAACAATTGGAAGTAGTTGGACTTTTGGAGATACTTATAACACATCAATTGGGCAGGGTTATTTAGAAGTAACACCTTTGCAGGTAGCCAGTGCTTATTCGGTAATTGCCAACGGCGGTACTCTTTTTGAACCGAAAATCGCAAAGGGAATATATCATGATGATGAATTAATAAAAGAGATCAAGCCGAAAGTTAAAAGAGAGGATTTTATCGACCCTGATCATATTGAAATAGTTAAAGAGGGAATGAGGATGACCACCACTTTACCGGAAGGAACAGCCAGTTATTTAGGTCAACTTCCAGTTGAAGTCGGAGCTAAAACCGGAACGGCTCAAATCTCTAAAGAAGGGCACTTCCATAACTGGATTACTGTTTTTGCCCCCTATGATGATCCGGAAATAGTTTTAACTATTTTAGTTGAAGAAGTAGAAGGGATAAGGGCTACTACTTCGAGAATCGCTTATGACGTACTGGATTGGTATTTTAAGCAAGAAGAAGATTTATAAAGATTAATTAAATTAGTTTTAGTTTGTTACAAACGTAAAAATATGAATAAAGAAAAAATAAAATTGACAAAGGAAGGTTACCAGAAACTAGAAGCAGAACTGAAAAATTTGGAAAAAAACAAAAGGAAAGAAGTGGCTGAAAATCTTAAAAAAGCAGCTGCTTATGGTGATTTATCTGAAAACGCAGCTTATGAAGATGCTAAAGAACAACAGAGCAATTTAGAAACTAAAATTTTAAAATTAAAACAAACGCTTAAAAACGCTGAAATCGTTGAGCATGATGATAATGCTGATTGGGTTCAAGTAGGATCAAAAGTAAAAGTGGAAGTTGATGGGAAAAAGAAAGAATTTACTATTGTCGGAGGAACTGAATCGGATCCATTTCAGGGTAAAATTTCATGCCAAGCTCCATTGGGTAAAGCTTTATTAAAAAAACCAAAAGGAGTTGCTTGTAAAGTAGAAACTCCTCAAGGTCAAAAGACTTATAAAATTTTGGACATTTCTTAATTTTTTAAATAATTTTTAAAAACATGGATAGATTAGAAGAATTGCGGAAAAATAGAATAGAGAAGTTAGAACATTTAAGAAAATTTGGCTTTCTTGGATATCCTCAAAATACGGGGAGAACTCATAGTATAGAAGATGCTCTTGATCAATTTCCAACTCTTTCAAAACAAGAAAAGCAAATAACTCTGGTAGGTAGAATTAGGGCTTTACGTAAACACGGTAAAATTTCCTTTTTAAATTTTGAAGACGGAAGTGGGGAAATACAAGCTTTTTTTGCTGAAGATAGATTAGGAGAGAACGATTACCAATTATTTTTAGATACTTTTGATGTTGGTGATTTTATTGAAGTGCGCGGGGTTCTTTTTGAAACTAAAAGAGGAGAAAAGACAATAAAAGCAGCTGACTATAAAATGTTATCCAAAGCACTTAGACCACTTCCCGAAAAGTGGCACGGATTACAATCAGTAGAAGATAGATATAGAAAAAGATATTTGGATTTAATATTTAATAAAGAAGTTAGAAAAGCTTTTGAAAAAAGATCTGAAATTATAAAAGAACTTAGAAAATTTTTGGAAAAGGAAGACTTTTTAGAAGTAGAAACTCCCGTCCTTCAACCGGTTTATGGTGGAACCAGTGCCAGACCCTTTACTACTCACCACAATACTTTAAATAGTGATTTGTTTTTAAGAATTGCTCCCGAACTTTATTTAAAAAGACTTATCATCGGTGGCTGGGAAAAGGTGTGTGAATTTGCGAGATGCTTTAGAAACGAAGGAGTTGATCGAAGTCATAATCCGGAATTTACTATTCTTGAATTTTATTGGGCTTATGCTGATTATAAAGATATGATGAAGCTAGTCGAAAATATGTTGGAGACGGTGGTTAAAAATATCTTTAACACAACAGAGATAGTTTATGAAGATCAAAAAATTGATTTTTCGGCTCCCTTTGACCGGGTTGAATTTGGAGAATTGATCAGAAAAGAAACGGGATTAAAGATAGAAGAAATGAATTCCGAAGCTTTAAGGAAAGAAGCTGCTGACATGGGAATTGATATAGAGCCGGGAGCTAGGAAGGCGGAAATTGCCGACGAGATATTCTCTGAGAAGTGTAAAGACAAAATAATCCAACCGACCTTTATAATTCACCACCCTAAAGGATTTCAGCCATTAGCAAAAGCGTTAGATGCTGACGAAGACAAACTGGCGACCATACAAGCTTGTGTTGCCGGATGGGAATTTATTAACGCTTTCTCCGAATTAAATGATCCTTTGGAACAGAGAAAAAGATTTGAGGAACAAGAAGAGATGCGTAAAGAGGGATTTGAAGAAGCTCAACCTAAGGATGAAGACTTTTTAGAAGCTTTAGAACACGGAATGCCCCCGACTGCCGGGTTCGGAATGGGAATTGATAGATTGGTAGCTATTTTGACTAATTCACACAGCTTAAGAGAAATACTTCTTTTTCCGGCAATGAAAAACAAGAATAATGGAGAAGAAGAAACTAATAATCAAGAAAACTAATTTATGATAGAAAGAGATCAGGCCTTAAAATTAGTTAAAAAATACGTAAAAACAGAAAATTCGGTTAAGCATATGCTTGCTACCGAAGCGGTAATGAGAAAAATGGCTAAACATTTCAATAAAGATGAGGATTTATGGGGAATTGCCGGACTTTTACACGACATAGATATGGAAAAGGTGGATTATGAGAATAATCCCAAAAAGCACGGTAAAAAATCGGTAGAGATTTTAAAAGAAGAAGGATTGAATAATGAAAAAATATTTAAAGCTATTTTAGCTCATAACCCGAAATCCGGTAAGGAAGCCGATTCTTTAATGGAAAAAGTGATTAGAGCAGCCGATCCCTTAACCGGACTTATTGTTGCCTCTACTTTAATTTCTCCGGAAAAGAATATAAACAAAATCGACGGAGATTTTGTAATGAGAAGATTTGGGGAAACTTCTTTTGCCCGGGGAGCAAACAGAGAGATGATAAAAACGTGTGAAGATTTTATGGAATTGGATCAGTTCATCAGTCTTAGTCTGGAAGCAATGCAAGACATCAGTGATCTGTTAGAGCTTGAGTAGATTAAGGAAAATAAAAAAATAACGGACTCTTTTTGAGTCCGTTTTTTTTATTAGGAATTTAAGTAGATTGATAAAGCTTGAAGATCGCTATCGGCCTTAATTATTCCTTTATTACTTACGTACCAAGAATCTTTTTCCCAAGTAAATTTTTGAATTCTGGGCTCCGAATAGATATTAGTTTGCGAAAAATCGGTTCCATCTTCCAAGTTTCCAAAAATCTCTCCCTCTGAATTAACTTCAAAGTCTGCAGGAGCGGGCTGAGAAGCAAAAGAAAGTAGGGGAGAAAAAATTAATAGTAATAAAAAAAAGCAAAACTTTAAATTTTTCATAATTGTAGTATTTGATTAGTTTTTTATTATATAATAAAATTACTAATTTGTAAAATAAAAACTTCTTGCTTTAATTAAATTCTTAGGATATATTAGTATAAAGGGTTAATATAAATAAAATCTTATGAAATTAAACAAAAAAGCCTTTAGTTTAATGGAAATATTAATAGTGATAGGCATAATTTTAATATTAGCTACTGGAATTATGGTTTCCGTAAATCCAGGGATACAATTTGCACAGGGACGAGATGCCAATCGACAAACCGATATTAATAATCTTTTTAACTCTTTAATGGAATATAAATTAGTAAATGATGGTTATTGGGAAGATGTTACCTTACCTCAGGAAATGACTGAAATATGTAATACAAATCTTGAAAATGCGGATTGTTCAGATTTAATAGATATTTCAGTTATTGTAGATCAGGACTATATAAGCAAAATTCCGGTTGATCCACAAGGGGGAGATGATCCGGATGGAACGGGATATTATATCTCTGGAGGAAAGCTTGCTTTGGTTGCTGACAACGCCGAAACAAAATTCATAGGAATTAATATAGATGAAAAGACTTATAATTTTTCTTGTGGAAATCAAATAACGGATCCTGACGGACAAGCCTACGATACTGTAAAAATAGGTTCTCAGTGTTGGATGGCAGAGAATTTAAACTATGATAACGGCTGTAAATCCGTTACTTGGGAACAATCTAAAGATGTAGGGTGGTGTGCTTGTTATGAAGAAAACGAAGCAAATTGTGATACTTTTGGACTTTTATATCAATGGTCCGCAGCAATGGATGGCTCAACAGAAGAAGGAGCACGGGGAATTTGTCCTGCCGGGTGGCATGTTCCAACTGATTATGATTGGTATGTTTTAGAGGACTATCTAAAAACTGACGGTAATGCTTGTGATCCGGAAAGAGATGATTGGAGTTGTGATCCCGCTGGATCTAAACTTGCCGGAAGTGGGCACTTATGGGCTTCCGGAACTCTTACCAGCCATAGTGATTTTGCTGAAACCGGATTTAACGGGATGGCCGGCGGAAGACGAACGGGTGGAGATTTTTATGATAGATACGGAGCAGCCTATTGGTGGACTTCTACTGCTGATGGTGTTGCTAATGCTGGTTATCGACCAATACATTATACTCGTTCAGATATTCTACGTTATTTTAATGGTAAATATATTGCTCATTCTGTCCGTTGTATTAGAGATTAATTTTAAATAAAAAGAAATAGATTATGTGCTAGGTCTAACCTAGCACATTTTTTGAACTTAATTTTTTTGTGTGAGGTTAGAACTCACACAAACCTCATACAGATTATAAAAAAGGTATTACAGGTGGATATCAAAAATTGTTTATGATATGGTGTTATAATGAATTTTAGATTTTGTAATTTTTTATAAATAAAAAAATAATGAACAAAAAAGAATTTAGCTCAGTAAAATACAATCAAGGACTGTCTTCCAGCACGGCTGAAAATTTCACGGGATTTACATTAATAGAACTCCTAATCGTAATCGGAATAATTTCTATTCTTGCTGCAGGAGTTATTGTTGCTATCAATCCCGGTCAACAATTTGCTTCCGCTAGAGATATAACTAGAGAGCGACATGTAAATAGTTTGCAAAATGCTTTAATTTCATATCAAGTAGAAAATCAAGGAAACTTTTCTGATTTTAATTTACCAGAAGGAAAAGAAAATTTAACTGAAATATGCAATACAAATTTAGAAAATCAAACATGTGGCTCTTTAATAGATTTATCTTCTCTTGTTAATAATGATCATATAAACCAAATACCAGTTGATCCACAAGGAAGTGTAGCTACGGATGCTGATGGTACTGGTTATTTTATAGCTATTGAAAATAACAAAATAATTTTATTAGCAAAAAATGGGGAGAATAGTTTTATAGGAATCGGAATTACAGAAGAAGAATACACTTCAAATACAGTTGATCCGGAAGATATGCAGTGGGCTTATAGCGATTGCACTGATTTTGGAAATAACGGAGGTTTTTCTGGCGGATCGGGAACAGAAGCTGACCCTTATCAAATAATTGATCTGCATGAGTTGCAAGCAATGAAGTGTGATTTGAGCGCTTATTACGTTTTACAAAACGATATAGACGCCAAGGGAACAGAAGATTGGAATAGTGGTGCCGGCTGGGATCCGATTGGAGATTCTGAAAATTATTTTGAAGGATCTTTTGATGGACAAGACAATGTAATTGATGGATTGTATATAAATAGACCCGCTGAAGATTTCGTTGGGTTATTTGGTTATTATATTAATGGGAGTGAAAACACTCTTATAAAAGATGTAAATTTAGTTGATTTTAATATTACTGGTAATGAATATGTTGGAAGTTTAATAGGTCTTATAAACTCTGGTATTACAATAGATAACGTAAATGCGAGAGGTGGAGTAAGTGGTACTACCAGTGTAGGTGGAGTTCTAGGATTAGCAATGAGCTCTTATCTTAATAATTTTTATGCCGATGTAGAAGTAGTATCTCAAGGATCTGCTGGTGGATTATATGGACATTTTGATTATGGAGAATGTCATAATTCTTTTTCAAAAGGTTCTGTTACAGGTGATGTTGTAGGAGGAATTGGAGGAACACATGATACTTATAGTGAAACTCACTATAAAGTTACTAATTGCGCATCTATAGCTGATGTATCAGGTACTGATTTAGTAGGAGGTCTTTTTGGTCGCTTTATATCAAGTTATACAGGGCATCCTAAGATGAAAAACTCTTATTATGCAGGAGTGCTTAACTTCTCCAGCGCAAACACTTATGGAGGTTTAATTGCCGATTCTTATACTGGTTACGGCTTGACAGTAACTGATTGTTTTCTTGATAAAGATATTAGTGGAACAGATGTTTTGGTGGGAAATATTGGAGATTCTGGAAGTTCAATTCAGAGCACAGCTTTAACTACAGCAGAAATGAAGAATCAATCTAGTTATACTAATTGGGATTTTACCAACACTTGGACTATTGATCCTACTAAAAACAATGGTTATCCTTATTTACAAAGTTTTACTAATTATTTTGACTAAAATAATTATTTTTTTAAGAATCTTATCTAAAAGTGTGCAACGATTCCCTTGTATAATTTTTATTTGGAGCGATTTTAGAAGCCGGTCTTTTTTTGTGTTATAATTTATATATAACATTAACTATAAATTTAAATATATGACTAAAAAAATAATAGTTACCGTTCTTATAATCGGAGCTGTTTTGTGGGGAGGTTATTCTATGCGTGATCTTATCTTTCCGTTATTTTTTACCCCTCAAGAGCAAGTAGGAGTTGAAAAAGGGCTAAGTTCAGAAGAAGTGGATGAGAGGGAGGTTATTGCTCAAGATTTAGAAATACCTTGGGAAATTATCTTTTTATCAGACCAAGAGATGTTGCTTACTCAGAGACCCGGAAAAGTTTTACTTATTAATGAAGGTCAGGAATATGAAATTAAGGGAGTCAGACATGTAGGTGAGGGAGGTCTTTTGGGTATGGACATTCACCCTAACTTTGAAGAAAATAGATACCTTTATCTTTATATGACTACGGAAACTGAGAATAAGGTTGATAGATATATTTTTAATGGAGAAAGTTTAGTTTTTGATCAGAATATAATTGATAATATTCCGGCAAATAGATTTCATAACGGTGGGCGAATAAAATTTGGACCGGACGGTTATCTTTACGTAACTACCGGTGATGCACAAAATGATAATCTAGCTCAGCAAAAAAATTCTTTAGCCGGAAAGATTTTACGGATTACAGATGAAGGAAATGTTCCGGAAGATAATCCTTTTGGGACAGAAGTTTTTTCTTACGGACATCGAAATCCACAAGGAATTACCTGGGATAATGAGGATAATCTTTGGGCAACCGAACACGGCCCAAGTGCTAATGATGAATTAAATTTAATAAAATCCGGAAATAATTACGGATGGCCGGAGATAATCGGAGATCAGGAGGCGGAAGGGATGGAAAATCCTGTTTTACATTCCGGTGACGACTATACTTGGGCACCAACTGGAACTATCTTTTGGGACGGATCCGTTTTTTTTACAGGACTACGTGGTTCGGCACTTTACGAAGCAAGAATTGTTGACGGAGAAGTGGATGACTTTTTAATTCACTTTGAAAAAGATTTTGGAAGAATGAGAGCCGTAAGAGAAGGGCCGGACGGATCGTTTTATCTTTTAACTAACAATACCGACGGGCGAGGAAACCCCAGAGAGAATGATGATAAGATAATTAAAATAAACCCACAAGTTTTTAGAAGATAAAAAAGTAAACGAGAACTATTTTTACTTATTCAACCAAAACTTTTAAATAAAACTAATATGGCAGTTGAATCTTGCACAACTTGGACATAAACTTAAATTTAATGGATAACAGGTTCAACCTTGCACAAAAGTTTTAGTGCGATTTTATTTTATGCATTTTCTTTGTGATTATTTTATGAAAATAAAGTTTATGGTATTATTTTATAATATACTTTTTTAGAAACAATAATAAAAATATGAACAGAGGAAGATTTCATCTCAGTGAAATATTTTCAAAAAAATATTCTACCAAGGATAAAAATTTCACGGGATTTACATTAATAGAACTTTTAATCGTGATTGGAATAATATCCATACTCGCCGCGGGGGTTATTGTTGCCATTAATCCCGGCCGGCAGTTTGCTTCCGCCAGAGATAGAACCAGAGAGCGACATGTAAGTAGTTTACAAAATGCTTTAATTTCATATCAAGTAGCAAATCAAGGAAATTGGGGAGAGATAAGTATTCCTGAAGAAGCTGATGAAATATGCAATACCGGTTCAAATCCTAACCCGGATTCTGCAGATGTTAGTGAGTGTATTGATCTCTCTCCGCTAGTAGAAGATGGTCATATAAATTCAATCCCTCAAGATCCTTCACTTTGATTTTTAAAAATAGAGTAGACTTAAATAGTTTATGAAAAATAAAAAAATAATAATTTTGCTAATAATTATCACCGTTTTTGCAGTTGGTTTTTTCTTTTTACCTAAAAAAACAAAAGATCCTAAAAAACTTGAAATTACTGAAGTTGGTCAAGACCTCTATGCTTTCACGACTATGGATGATAATCTTATAGAGATTAAAGATGAAGACGGAGCGCCAAAACTAAGTATGGAGAAATGGAACCAGGAGGCAAAGTTCAACTTGAAGATGCCTTATGAAATAACCTCTGAAGCTGAAAATAACGGAGAAAGACTCTCTTGGAATACGGAGACAAAAAATCCCGGTGAGAGTAGGGAAGTTGTTTTCAATGTATTGGAACCTACCGAGAAAGCGGAGAGCATTAACGGAGAAGAGAGGAATGTAAAGCAGTTCCACAACGGAGGCGTAAAGTTTGATATTCTTTTAGAAGAAGAACCTCGAAGCAACACTTTTGAGTTTGAAATAGATAGCGAGAATCTTGATTTTTATTATCAAGAAATATTAACAGAGGAAGAAATGGAAGAAAAAGGAACGTTTAGACCGGAAAACGTAATGGGATCATACGCCGCTTATCACGACTCAAAAGCAAACAATAAGTACAAAACGGGGAAAGCCTTCCATATCTACAGACCGCTTATTTATGACTCTGAAGGCGAAGAGATTTGGGGTGAGCTTAATATTGATGAAGATGAAGGATTGCTGACTGTAGAAGTGGATGAAGATTGGCTAAGCCAGGCAAGTTATCCGGTTACGATTGATCCTACTTTTGGGTATGATGAAGTAGGATCTTCAGATGATGATCGAAATTTAAGCATGCTTGTCGGAACGCGTGATGAAGCAGTTGTGGGAGGTGATTTGGATAAATTATATGCTTATTTTCAAACTATTTTTGGAGATGCAGAATTTGCTAGAGGTGGATTGTATAGCAGTGATAGAAACTTTATAGAACAAACAGAA
>CAYWPY010000023.1:0-11628 GCA_964460255.1 uncultured Candidatus Saccharibacteria bacterium
CCTGCTAAAGTTGATTGATAAGCCTCGTTTGTTCTTTTAAAGGTTCCGTTTTTACTTATATAAACTAATTCTCCGGCTTGAGGTGTTTTATCATCTTTATCTTTATCAATCGGAAATCTTTCGGCAATGTCCGCTCGAGAATCTTCCGGAGTTAAAACCGGCTCCCAAGTCCCGACTCCGTTGTCGTCGGAAAGCAGTCCGTACCCCTCTTTGGCACTGACCGGAAATCTAAAACCCAAGACCCTCAGATCACCGGAAACGTCCAATCTTGCTCTTGGAGTTGATCCGATACCGACGTTGCCGTCTTTTTCGGTCATTATCGAGTCACCCAATCCGTCATCTCTCCAGATCGGAATAGCTCCGGTTGTTCCTTCTCCATTGGCCTTTATACTGGAAAGAGTTCCTTCTTTGGAGGCCTCCAAATCTTCTTGGAGATTACTAAGACAAACTTCGCCCATCTCGGCGCAAATATCTTCGCTGGCCGTGATATCTCCTTCTACATCCAAAGCGGTTTCCGGCTCTTTTCCTATTCCCAAATTACCGCTTTCACTGATAGTTAATGAATTTGTAGTCGCTAAGTCGGTTATCGAAGAATCGGTCAGCCCTTGACTGCTGAACTTAGCCAAATTGTTTACCTCCCCGGCGGCCGATGAGGAATCACAGTTTCCCGAGCTAAGACAAATTTCTCCCGAAGAGTCGGGTAAGTAATACTCTCTTTGATCGGACAAATCCTCTACATTTATTAATCCGAACAGATCGTCCTTTTTTATTTGTAAACCGTTAGTAGTCAGTAAGTCGTTGATTGTCATCTTGGAATTAACGGTTAAGTGAGGAGCGGTAAAATAGGTATCTTCTTCTACTTGCGCTGATATTTTTTTACTTAAAGGAGTAAGAATGAGTAAAAAGATAATTAGGCTGATTATAAAGATGAAGAGACTTTTTTTCATTTAATTTTAACTGATTATTGATTTTTAAAATTATAACACAAAGCTTATTTTAAAAAAACTTTAATCAACAATTAACAATCATCAATTAATTTTTCTCTAAAAATTCAGTCAACGGTCAAAGGTCAATAGTTAACAGTTAACTTTTCCTATTGACAGCCTGCTCTAATTAAATATAATTATCTAATATTCTCTCTCTTCTCCTTTATATTATTAATAATTTATTTTTAAGGAGGGGAAAGGTCGGGAGAGAGATAAGTAAATATTTACGGATAATGAAAAACATATTAAGAAAGCTTTTAGGAATTGCTTTAGTGCTCGCGTTTCTTTTTACCGGAATGGCTCCGTTAATTACTGATGCTGAAGTGGAATCTTTAACTCAATCAAGTGTTTTAATTACTGATTCCGCTCCGGAAGCTACTGCTGATTATACTTTTAGTTTTACCACCGGTTCTGAAATTCCCAGTGACGGAGATATTAGAATAACTTTTCCGGATACTGATTGGTTAGGGGATTTGTCAGAAAGCGATATAACTTGTCCTACGGATTCAACCGCTAAAAAAGAATCAGATAACATTTATTGTGAAGTAGATTCCGCTGCTACTCTTCCTGCCGACAGTTACGAAATTTCTGTCGATGGAGTCACTAACCCGGCAAAAGTGGAAAGTGAAGGAGTTGCGGATACTTATACCGTCGACTTGGCTACTCGTGACGATGCGGATGAAAAAATAGAAAATGGTCAGGTAATGGTTGCTATAGTTGAGGCGATTACGGTTAGAGCGACGGTTAATGCTTCTTTAACATTTGATGTTACCGGAGTAAACAATGGTGAAGAGGTTAACACGGAAACTACCGATGTTGATACTGAAGCGACTAGAATTCCGTTTGGAATTTTAGAGCCGGATGTACCCAAAGTTGCTGCTCAAGACTTAGCGGTAGCAACCAATGCTTCTGATGGATTTACGGTCACCATCTTTCAAGATGGAAACATGGTTAATGCTGACGGAGATGAAATTAGTAGTTTTAAAGATAACACTCCAGTAGCTACCAGTGCCGCTGAAAGTTGGGCTTCTCCATCTGCCACACTTGACGAACACGACACTTACGGACACTTTGGATTTACATCCGAAGACACTCAAGTATCAGATAGTTGTTTGACTGATCCGGGCACTCCCAGTGAGGATGTCTATTTTGACGGAAGTGTTTGGGCCGGATTTGATAACACAGATGTAGAAGAGGTTATGTGTCACGTCGGACCATCCGACGGAGAAACGGAACACAAAGGAACTACCAGAATCGGTTTTCAAGCTGAGGTTAGCGCTTTGCAACCGGCTGGTGAATACAAGAATACTCTTACCTACATAGCAACGCCGACCTTTTAATAAACGGATTTTCCGTTTTTGCAAAAACGGAGGGCTTCTTGAGCTGTTTTAGGCTTAGGAGCCTTTTGTTTATGTAAAAACAAATAAAATATGAATATAAAAAAAAGTAGTTTATTTTTACTCGTTTTAATTTTCAGCTTCGGCTTTCTCTCTCCCGCTTTCGGTGAAGGCATTGGAATTACTCCTTTTAGAATAGAAGAAACAGTTAAACCGGGCCAGACAACGACTAATTTCATAACCATTACTAACAACTCTGATGAAGACAAAGTTTTCTACGGCGAGGTTAGAGATTTTATGCCTCGTGGAGAGGGGGGAGAAGCTATTTTGGTTCCCGACAATTCGGAAAAAGAAGATTCTCTGCGGGAGTGGGTTAATTTGCCGACCAGCAAGGTTAGTCTTGGACCCGGAGAGAGAAGAGAGATTCCGATAATTTTTGATATTCCCGAAGACGTTGGTCCCGGTGGTTACTACGGGGCAATTCTTTTTGGACCCAATCCACCCGAAGATGTTACCGAAGGAGAAGGGGCGTATATTTCTTTCTCTCAACAGGTGGGAGTTTTAGCTCTTTTTCAGGTTGAAGGAATGGTTGACGAAGAGGCGATAGTCAGGGAATTCATTACTGATAAAATGCTTTACTTTACTCCTTTTGAAGTTGACTTGGCAACCCGGATGGAAAATAGAGGAAACGTTCACATCAAACCGGTCGGATCGATTGAAATTACCAACATGGTCGGCTCTCAAGTGGCTACCATGCAGGTAAATGAGATGGGAGGAAATATTTTACCGGGAACCGTTCGTAAATTTGAAAACGAGTGGGGTGATCAATTCGGATTCGGTAGATACACGGCAACACTCCGCTTATCCTTTGGAACTCCTCCTTCGCAAGGAGGAATGGGAATTCAAACTACCACCGCCGAAACTTCTTTTTGGATTATTCCTTGGAAGCTGGTTGCCGGAGTTATCATTATTTTAATTTTAATCGGAATCGGTATTTACTTTTTCTTTAAGCGTTATAAAGAAAAGACGGTTAAAAAGGCGATTAAAAAAGCGGGTGGAGATGATTCGCTTCTGGACAAAAAAGACTCTTCCAATCTTTATTTTTACTTGATAGTAGCTATTATTTTAATCTTATTACTTTCAATCGGAGGAACGATTATCTTTTTGCTTTTTTCTTAACTTATGGTTAAAAAATTTGTAATCTCAGTCTTTTTACTCTTAACACTTCCCTTTTTTGGGTTTGCCCAACTGACGGCAAATCCTTCCGTTGTCGATCAAACGGCTCGAATAAGAGATAATTTTACCTTCTCGCTTTTAGTTGAAAACGAAGGTGATTCTACGGCTCGCTTCTATCCGGTTTTAGCTAATTTTTTAGAAGAAGGGGGTACTGATTTTAACTCCGAAAAATCTAATGAGGATCAAAATTTAACTGATTTTCTTCAATTGGAAAGAGGCAGATTTCAACTTAAAAGTGGAGAAACTGAAAGGCTTGATTTAACTATCGATATCCCCGTAGGTGTCAAACCGGGAACTTATTACGGGAAGATTATCTTTTCCAAAGGATCAACCAGAAAAGATGCCGAAGAAAACGCCCAAAACAATAATTATCCGGAAGTATTCGTCAGAGTCAAGGTTGTTGAAGGGATAGTGGAAAATGCTCAGCTTAAAAATTTCACTACTGACAAGGATATCTTTCTAACCTCCGATGTCCGGTTTTCTACTCAAATTCAAAACATCGGAAATCGAGAGATAAAACCCGATGGATCGATATTCATATACAAAGAAAGAAATAATCGGGAAGTGGGAGTAGTTGATATAAATTCGGATCAAGAAACTGTAAAACCCCAAGAAGAGATTAATTTTGAAAATTTATGGAAAGAAGGGGGCTTTGGAAAGTACAAAGCGGTTTTAAGAGCTGAATACGGAGAAAAGACAATCAGAGATTTACAAGGAACGATTTACTTTTGGATTCTACCCTGGCCTTTGGTTTTAATCTTTACTCTCTTTGTTTTAGGACTAACCGTCACTCTTATTATCCTAATTAAAAAATTAACCGAAAGAGCTCAGCTTAATGGTTAGCTTTATGAGAAAAAAAATAATTATTTTTGGTTTCCTTTTTTTTCTAATATTCTCCTCCACTGGGGGAGTTTTTGCTCAAAGCAAAGGAATAAGATTGTCAATTTCACCACTAATAAGGGATATAGATATAGAACCGGGATCTACCTGGGAAGGAGAAGTGGAAGTCTTTAATAGCAATTCTCGAGAATTGGAGTTTAACCTTTCCACGATGAATTTCAAAGGGAAAGGAGAGGGTTATGCTCAATTTATTCAGGAGATTGACACTGAAGGAGAGTTTCTTTTAACCAATTGGATTGAGCTTAGTGAAGATAAATTTTTGATACCGGCCAACGGATCCAAAAAAGTCTCTTTTGAGATCAGCATTCCCGAGCACGCTCCTCCGGGTGGAATGTATGCCGCTATTATTGCTGAGGCTAAAGAACCGAGAGAAGAGAGAGGTGGGGTAACCACTTCCCCCGGAGTTTCTTCTTTAATGTTGGTTAATATTATTGGTGATCATATTGAAAACATTAATATTAATGATTTTTCTACCCCCGATCTTTTTTACGACCAGAATGAAATTCCTTTCAAACTGAAACTTAGAAATATGGGTAATGTTCATCTACGACCGGAAGGAAATATAACTATTTATAACAGTCAAGACGAAGAAGTTGGAAAATTAGTAATAAATAAAGAGTTGGGCTATGGAAACATATTACCTCAAAACGAAAGAACGTGGAATTTTTTGTGGGAAGCGGATCACTCCATGTTTAAAACCGGGCAATACAAGGCTTCTTTGAATTTAGTTTACGGACGAAAAGAAAAAAATTCAATTTCTCGTTCGATTAATTTTTGGATAGTACCTTCCAAAAAACAGCTGATAGCGATTATCGTATTCGTATTTTTAATCTTACTCGCTGTTGTTAGGTTGGCTTCCGTTTATTTAAAGTATTACTTGGCAAAAAAAAGTAATGAATCTTGATTAATTAACGATAAGGTTTAAAATTATAAAAAAAGCAAACAAAATTATGATTGATTTAGCACTAAAAACAACTACCGTCGGAATTACAATCTGCTTAGCCTTTTTATTTATTTTTTCTTATTATTATTTTGGTGTGGAGCCAATTGAAATTACTTCTTATTTATCAGCTGAAGTGGGAGCGGCAACCGGAACCCAGGTTAGTGTTCCTGAAAACCCTTATAATCGATTAGCCCAACAGTTAGAAGAAAAAGAAGAAAATTTAGAAGAAAAAGAAGAAGCTTTAGCCTTAATGGTTCAGGAACAAGGACAACAAAGCGAATCAATTTTAAACTTGATATTTGTCTTTATTATCGGTTTATTTATTATGGTCGCTGCTAACTTTTATCTTGATTTTAAAGCTCGCAAAAGTTACGCTTAATTTAACAAATAAAGGAGAAATTGAAATATAAATAGATGAATTACTCCAAAAAAAACCGGTTATTCTCAGTAGCCGCACTTTTTATTATTCTTTTAACTTTCGTTTTTGGATTTGAAAGTGTTTATTCGATTTCCAGAGTAAGAAGTCTTTCCGATACGATTTCTACTTCCTGGCCCGATACGGGAGCGATTCACAAGGTAGAGTTTACCGCCTCCAGCTTAATACCGGCCGGAGGTAAGGTTGTCGTCACCCCCCAGAGTATATCTGATGATCCTTTTAATATTGAGGCCGGACTTAGTTATGAACACGTAACTTTTTGGTTAAATGGAGAAGAACAAGAGTTAGCTGAAAGTCCCGATTCTGATCTTAGTGGAGTTTATGTAGAGCCCGGATTTGAAGGAAGAGTAGAGATTAATTTGGCTGATAATTTGACTATTGAACCTGATGACAAGGTCACCATTAAAATTGGAAATGGCGACCGAAAAATAATAAATCCAAGCGAAGAAGGAACTTACGGAGTAAAAATAAATACTTTTAATGCCGAAGGTGATCTTTTAGATCGGGGAAACACCTTAATTGCCATTATTAAACCGATCCATGTAGGTACTTCTCCCGCTCCCCAAGTAATTACTGAAGAAGCGGTTGTTTTGGGAAGAGAAGAAGCTGTTTTGAAAGGAGAACTATTTTCTTTAGGACCAATAAGTAGTGTTGATGTTTTCTTTGAGTATAGAATAAAAGAGCTGGAAGGAGAGGATTTGGGTTACACTCAGGAAGAAGGTCACTGGACCGAAACTTCTAAGAAGACAAGAACCGCTCCCGATAATTATTCACAAGATATTTCCGAGCTGGAACCGGGAACCACTTATGAGTTTAGAGCTGCGGTTCAATGGGTTGATTCTTCAACTAAAAGAGCTCATGGTTTGATAAAAGAATTTACTACTGAAAAAGTTGATTCTGAAGATGACGGACAAGAAGATAATGAACCGGGAGAAGAACCCGGTGATCCGGATAATGAGCAAGGTGAAGGGGAAGATGAGCCCGGTGACCCGGATCCACCTCCGCCGGGATCAAATACAGATGACCCCGGTGAACCGGCTAATCCTCCTCCGGAGGATTTACCCGACCCTCCTCCTTATATGGTTTTTACCGGAACCTCCTTTTTAAATTCGGAGATTACTTTGGTTAAAGAAAATCAGCAAATTGACACCACTCAAGTTGACGGAGAGGGCAATTTTAGGTTTGAAATAGACGAGCCGTCGGAAGAAACTTTTGATTTTATGCTTATTAGAAAAGACGAAGAAGGAGGTAATGTTTCTCAAATTTCATTTACGGCTGAAGGAAATCCGGAAAGAATGATTTTAATCTCCGGCAACGTCTTTCCGCCCACAATTGAAGCAGACGGGAATCAGGTTACCGAAGATAATCCGGTTACCGTTTCCGGACGGGCGGCTCCGGAAAGTGTGGTAGAAGTCAGATTTTCGGGGGAGGATAAAAAAATAACCAGAGAAACAACCGCCGGATCCAATGGTGATTGGAGTATGTCCGTTGAAAAGCAAAGATTTGCTGAAGGGCGTTATAACTTACAGGCCAGAATGGTTGTCTCCGGACAGAGAAGTTCCTACACCGATTCGATAACTCTTAGTGTTGGAGAAACGGGAGCCACTTCCTCCGACTTGAATAATGATGGAGCGGTTAATCTTTCTGACTTTAGTATTTTGATGCACTACTGGGGCACATCCGCTGCCGAAGGAGACATTAATAATGATGGAACTGTTGATTTGACTGACTTTAGTATTATGATGAATTATTGGACGGGTTAAAAAATAATCTTTAAATAAAGTGAAAAATAAATTTCAAAAAAATAAAAATTACTTCTTGATTTTAGCTGCTTTCTTTTGCTTAACTCTTCCGGTTATTGTTTCGGCTACGACTCTAAAATTGGAACCTTCTTTTTCTGAGCATAAAATTAATGATTCTTTCATTCTGGACATTCAAATTAATACCGAAGATAAATGTATAAATGCGGTGGGAATTGGCTTGAAGTTTCCCCAACAAATCTTAGAAGCTGTTGATTTTAATCAAGCCGGGTCAATTTTAGAAATTTGGCCTCAAGACCCAAAAATTAATAATCAGCAAGGAGAAGTTTCTTTTTCCGGAGGGATTCCCGGTGGTTACTGCAGTGAAGATAAATTTAAGTCCTTAGGGGAGATAATTTTTAAAACCAAAGAAGTATCAAATAAAATAGTTGAAAAAGTAGTCTTTTTGGAAGTTGAAGCTTTTTTAGACGATGGAGAAGCTACTCTTGACGAAGTGGTCACTGAAAGTGGATATTTTACCATTTCTCCCGATTATTCAGATGGAAAGGATGATCCTTGGGAGAAAAAATTAAAAGAAGATAAGACTCCACCCGAAAGCTTTAGTTTAAGAATTAGTGAAGATTCTCTAATTTATGACAATCAAAAAACTTTATTCTTTTCCACTGTTGACTATCAGACCGGAGTTGATTATTACGAAGTTTTAGAAAGAAAGAGACTTGGTTTTATGGAGTTTGGAAAAGGAGAGTGGCAAAAAGCTAAAAGTCCTTATCTTTTAAAAGATCAAAGTTTAAACAGCATAATTAAAGTAAAGGCGGTTGATAAGGCGAGTAATGAAAGGGTAGAAGAGTTTTATCCCGATTACGGATGGCAAGATGTAGGACCGTGGGCACTCTTGATTTTAATTATTGGAGTTAATATTTGGAAAGTTAAAAGAAAAGATGATGACGATGACTTAAAAGTAGAATGGATTTAATTTGCAAAATTAAGCGTTTTTCTTTATAATAAAAAGGATATGTCCGAAGATACAATTGAAGAGATTAAATCCCGACTTGATATTGTTGATATTGTTAAAGAGTATGTCGAGTTAGAAAAAGTGGGCTCCAATTTAAGAGCCCTTTGTCCTTTTCATGCTGAAAAAACACCTTCTTTTTTCGTTTCTCCTACTCGTCAGTCTTGGCGTTGCTTTGGGGGTTGTAATGATGGAGGTGATATGTTTGACTTTGTAATGAAGATAGAAGGAGTTGAATTTCCGGAAGCTTTAAGAATATTGGCTAAAAAAGCGGGAGTTGAAATTAAAAAAATCAATCCCGAAACGGTTAGTGAAAAAGAGAATTTCTATAAGCTTTATGAGTTAGCCACTAAATTTTTTGAGAGGCAACTAGAAGCTTCTAAACGAGGTAAAGAAGCTAAACAATATATTTTAGAGCGAGGAATTTCAGAGGAGTCAATTAAAAATTGGCGATTGGGATACAGTCCCGACTCTTGGCAGTCTCTCTCTGAGTTTTTGATTTCAAAAGGATTTAAAAGAGATAAAATCATTGATTCCGGATTAGCAATTAAAAAAGACAATCATTCTTATGATCGTTTTCGAGGAAGAATAATGTTTCCGATAATGAATACTTCCGGCCGCCCGATCGCTTTTGGAGGCAGGATTTTTGGTGATTCCGAAGATACTGCCAAGTATATGAACAGTCCCCAAACTTTGCTCTACGATAAAAGCAAGGTTCTTTACGGAATAAGTAAAGCCAAAGTGGAGATGAGAAGACAAAAACAAGCCATTTTGGTAGAAGGTTATACTGATGTAATAATGAGCCATCAAGCGGGATTTAAAAATGTAGTTTCAACTTCGGGAACCGCTTTGACAAAAAAACAATTGAATATAATTTCCAGATACACTCAAAATCTTTTTACTTGTTTTGATATGGACAACGCCGGAATCTCGGCAACTAAAAAAGGAATTGAGATGGCCCGTTCTTTGGGATTTGACGTTCAAGTTATCACTCTTCCGGCTGGAAATGATCCCGCCGATTTAATTAAAAAAAATAGCGAGGAATGGAAAAAAAGAGTCAAAGATGCTAAGGACGCAATGCAGTTCTATTTTGAATCGGCTTGCGACGATAAGGATTTAGACAACCCCAAGGATAAGAAAGATATAGCTAAAGAGCTTTTACCCCTTATAAAAAGAATACCCAACGATATAGAAAAATCTCACTGGGCTAAAAAGCTTGCTAAAAAGCTGGATGTTCCCGAAGAAGCGATATATGACCAGCTTAAAAAGACAAAAATAAAAGATAAAGAAAAAGGAACAAATCAAAAAAGAAAAAGCAAGAAGAATAGTCGGAAGAAGTCCAAGAAAAGAATTTTGGAAGAGAGAGTTATATCCATTATTGCCAAAGACCCCGATCTTTTGGAAGCTGTTGAAGACCGAAGTGTTTTTTCTGAAAAAGCGAAAGAATTAATCAAGGCGATAGAAGAAAACGATCCCGAATATAAAGAAAAAATAGATTACTACGCCTTAAAGCCGGAAAACGGAATGGAGCATCCTAAAAAAGAACTTAAAGAATGCTTAATAGAAATAGATAAATATAATTTAAAAAACAAATTAAGAGATATTCATAAAAAAATACAAAAAGCGGAAAAAAATAAAAATAAAAAGAAATTAAAAGAACACACCAAAGAAGCTTATAATCTATCTAAAAAACTACAAAAATACAATGACTAAAGCAAAGAAAGATACCAAGAAAAAAACCAAAAAAAAAGAAAAGGAGAAAAATAAAAAAGAAGAAAAAAAGAAGAAGGATAAAAAAGAAAAAACAGAAAAGGAAAGTAAAAAAGAAGAGGACAGCAAGAAGAAAAAGGACAACAAAGAAGATAAAGAAAAAAAGAAAGAAGAAGAACCTAAAAAAGTAAACAAAAAGAAAAAGATGTCCAAGAAGATGAGAGAATTGCTTCGTATGGGGCGTAATCGGGGAAGAGTTTTATATCACTCTGATATTATTGAGTACTACCCCGACGCAGAAGAAGATGTTGATAAATTGGAAAAGATAGTTAAAAGATTGGAAAAGAGTAATATCCAAGTAAAAGAAGAACGTAGTTTGCTCGGACCGGATGAAGATGCGGGTATCAGTGAAATAACCCCCAATAAGATTGATTCAATTCAAACTTATTTAAAAGAGATTTCCAAAGAACCTTTACTTAGTGCTGAAGAAGAAGTGGAATTAGCCAAAAGAATTGAAAAGGAAGACATGGAAGCTAAAAAAAGAATGATTAGGGCTAATTTAAGACTGGTAGTTTCTATTGCCAAAAAATATATTGGTCGCTCACCGAAACTTAGTTTTTTGGATCTTATCCAAGAAGGTAATTTGGGTCTTTTTAGAGCCGTAGAGAAGTTTGATTGGCGACGTGGCTACAAATTCTCGACTTATGCAACTTGGTGGATAAGACAGTCTATAAACAGGGCTCTCGCTGATCAATCAAGGACAGTAAGGATCCCGGTCCACATGGTAGAAAAGATTTCCAAGTATACGAAGGTAAGAAAAGATCTTTTCCAATCTTTGGGAAGAGAACCGACCGCTGACGAAGTGGCTGCCGAAATGGGATTGGAGGTTGATAAAGTTAGACACATCATTAAAATTTATCAAACGGCAACTTCTCTGGAAGCTCCCGTTGGTGATGACGATGATAATTCTACTTTAGCTGACTTTATAGAGGATGAAGACGTTATTTCTCCTTCCGTTGATGCCGGTAGAAAACTTTTAAAAGAAAGACTTGGAGAAGTTATGGCCGACCTGGACGACAGAGAAAAGAAAATTTTATCAATGCGTTTTGGTCTTGATGACGGAGTCACGCATACCTTGGAAGAAGTAGGGCAAGTATTTGATGTAACCAGAGAAAGAATCAGACAGATCCAAGCTAAAGCATTGGAAAAAATCAGAAATAAAGATGATGTAGTAAAATTGAAAGGATACTAAAAACAATCTTTAGCTGTTAACCTTAAACCCTCAATCCTTAACCTTTAACTTAATCCGTG
>CAYWPY010000024.1:0-9215 GCA_964460255.1 uncultured Candidatus Saccharibacteria bacterium
CTTAGGGATCTTTTTTTTCATTACCCTAAATTACCCGACTTTTTAATCGGGTTTCTTTTTTATTTAATTCTGGTTTTAATTAGTTCTCTCTTTTTAATTATTCCCGGCATCTATCTTGCAATCAGGTTTTCTTTTGCTCTTTTCTTTATTTTGCAAGGAGAGGGTTCTGCATTGGAATCTTTGAAAAAAAGCTGGTTAATAACCGAGGGATATTTTTTTAATCTTCTTTTTCTATACATGTGCTTGGGATTGATGAATGTAGCCGGCTTTTTTCTTTTCTTTATCGGGCTCGGAATCAGTTTACCGGTTAGTTTTTTAGCTGTAGTTTATACTTATCGAAAGCTTTCCTACTTTAAAAACAAAAGAGATATGGAAAAAGTTACCACTGCTAAAAATTAAATTATTTATTCTTTCTTGTATATTTTCTTAAAATACTTTAAAATTATAGAAGTATTTCCGTTCTAAGAAAGATGATCAGGATTTAAAATCATTTTTTAATTAATTCGGCGAATAATTTTCAAAAATAATAACTTCAAGTTAAATTTTCATGTTGATTTCGGAAGATAAATTAAAAGAGTTATTGGTAGAACCCGGTCATGTAAAAGAGAATGATTTTGAGATGACCAAAAGTGAGGCGGCCGGTAAGGATATGGATTTACAGAGATTACTTGTAGAAAAAGGGCTTATTCGGGATGAAAGTTTAGGACGAATAGTTGCCGATGAAGCCGGATATGACTTTATAGATATAAAAAAAGCCAACATTGATGAAATTACTGAGGATATGTTGGATTACATCCCCGAAGTAGTTGCTCTCGCTCAGAAAGCGATTATTTTTGAAGAGGGGAGTGATTACTTAAAATTAGCTACTTCCAAGCCGGATAACTATCCGTTTATCAAGTTATTAGAAAAAAAACTCGATAAGGATATTCAGGTTTTTTATGCTACTCCCTTCGACATGGATCAGACCCTTAAGAAATACGAAGGAGATCTGATTGCCAAAATGAAGAGAATGATAAAGGAATTGGAGAAGTCTCAAGTTGGTAAAGAAGAGAATGTTGTTGATTTGGTAAACTTAATTATGGAATATGCCAATAGTAATTTAGCTTCCGATATTCATATTGAACCGTTAAGTGAAGTAGCTATTGTTCGTTATAGAATTGACGGAATACTTCACAAAGTAATTGAATACCCAAAAGAAATCCATAACCGGGTCGTAGCCAGACTTAAGATTATGGCCAAGTTAAGAACCGATGAAAAAGAAGCCGCACAAGATGGCCGATTTGAGTTTGGAACCGGAAGAGGGGGATTTGACGTTCGTGTCTCCATCATGCCCACTACGGAAGGAGAAAATGTTGTAATGAGACTTTTAATGCAAAGAGGAAAAAGATTTTCTATTGACGAATTGGGTCTTTTAGAGCACGACTTAAAAAAGATGAAAGCGGCGGCCAATAAACCGTACGGAATGATTATTGTTGTTGGACCGACCGGTTCCGGTAAAACTACCACTCTTTATTCTGTTTTGCAGATGCTTAGTGAGCCGGAAGTTAATATTATGACCATTGAGGATCCGACTGAGTATAATGTAGAAGGAGTTCAACAAACGCAAGTTAACCGAGCTAAAGATATAACTTTCCCCAAGGGCCTTAGAGCTATCGTTAGTCAGGATCCGGATATTATTATGGTCGGAGAAATTAGGGATGAAGAAACGTTTGATATGGCACTTAATTCAGCAATGACCGGGCACTTGGTGCTTTCTACAATGCATGCTAACGATGCGGCTACTACCTTCCCCCGGTTTTTAGAAATGGGAGCGGAACCGTTTTTAGTTGCCTCTTCTTTAAATGTAGCCATTGCTCAGCGATTAGTTAGAAAAGTTTGTAGCGAATGTAGAGAAGGTTATTTTTTAAATGAAGAAGAAATTAAAAAATTAAAACAAGAAGAAAGGTTAGCGGAGAGAGTGAAAAGAATTTCCGGTAAGAAAAAATTAAAGGATATTAAATTTTATAAAGGATCCGGGTGTAAGTATTGTAAAGAGACCGGTTATAACGGTAGAACGGCTATTTTTGAAGTGATGGAAGTAGATGAAGAAATTAAAAATTTAATCGTAAAAAAAGAATCATCGGACATAATTAAAAGAAAAGCGATTGAAAAAGGAATGACCACTATGGTTGACGACGGAGTCAGTAAAGCCTTAAAAGGAATAACTACTTTAGAAGAAATAAAAAAAGCGGCCAAAGTTTAATAAAAAAGGAGGGTAAATATAAATTTATTTTTTAATAAAAAGGAGGTAAAACAAAAACATGCTACTTGATAAAATAAAAACTCAAGAAAAGGTTGATCTCGTAAATAATTTATCCTTACTTGTAAAAAGTGGAAAACCGATAAATGATTCTTTTGGCCTCTTGGCAGAGCAGACTGAAAATCCGAGTTTAAAAAAATCACTTAATAGTACTAAAGAAAAGTTAGAGAAAGGAACTTCTCTTTATGAGGCTTTTGAAGATGACTCTAATTTTGGAAAAATATTTGTCAGTTTTATAAGAGCCGGAGAAGAATCGGGAACTTTGGATAAAAGTTTGGATTATTTAGCTCGTTGGTTAGAAAGAAATAACCGTCTTCAAAAAGAGCTTAGCTCAGCAACTCTTTATCCTAAGATTATTGTTAGTTTCGCCATTCTTTTAGGTGGAGCTTTATCGATCTTTATTTTACCTCAACTTGTTCCTGTATTTGATACTTTGAATGTTGATTTACCACCGACGACCAGAGCTTTGCTTTGGTTTTCAGATTTAATGCAAAGTTATGGAATTTTTATAATTGGTGGCTCTTTTGGTTTTATTACTCTTTTTTTCATCCTTCTAAAGTGGAGGCCGGTTAAGACTCTTTGGGATTGGCTTTTATTAAAAATGCCGGTAGTGGGAACTATTTCCAGAGAGTATCAGCTCACCGTTATCTCTCAACTTATTACCACTCTTTTTCAAAGTGGATTAACCATAAATGATTCTTTGGATATTATTGCCGAATCGGTTACCAACATTACATATGAAAAGGCGATAAAAAAAGTTAGGGCTCGAGTAGCTAAAGGAACTTCTTTAGCCGAAGCTTTAAAAAAACATCCTGCACTTTTCCCCGGAGTCTTCATCTCGGTGGTTGCTACCGGTGAAGAAACGGGATCTTATGGAAATTCATTTCAATATTTAGCTAACTTCTTTGCAAATAAAGTTACCGAGAAAACCAAACGTTTACCGACTCTAATCGAGCCGGCTCTACTTATTGTTATCGGTATTTTTGTTGCCTTTTTAGCAATGGCTATAGTTTTACCGATTTATGATGTAACCAAAGGGCTGTATTAAAAACTTTTAGGTGAATAGAATAAATTAAAAATGGAGAAAAATAATAAAAAAAATGAAGATCCGAAAGAGCTTTTAGAAGCCAACCGAATGAGAAAAGAAGACAAGAAAGAAAAGAGAAGTGAGTTAAGTAAAGAATTGAAAGAAATTAAAAATAGCTTAGATGAACTATTATCCAAAAAGAAAAATTTATTAAAAAATAAAGCTGATTTAAGTTCTAAAAAAGAGTCTCTACAAGAAGAGATCAAAAGCAAGAAAGAAGAAGAAGCAAGATTAAAAGAGAAAAAACAAAAAGTTGAGAAAAAGGAAAAAAGAGAAGAAGATCTTGATAAGAAAAAGAAGATTGAAAGAAAGAGATGGGACTTGGAGGATAAAAGAAAGAGTTTGGAAGAAGATATTTGGGAATCGGAAGATGAATTGGAAAAAATTGAAAATCAATTAAAAGAAATAAATAAAAAAGTAAAAGAATATAGAAAAGAAGAAAAAGAGCAAAATTTAACTGAAACTAAAAACAGATTAGAGAAAAAATTAAAAAAATTGGAAGAAGAGATTGATTTGCTTGAAGAAAAAGAAACCAAATTAAAAAAGGTAAAAGAAGAATTTAATGATAAAAAAAAGAAGGAAAAAAGAAAAGAAGTAGAAAAACTACACCTTAAAAAAATTATTAAGGAGATTGATGATCATCTGAAGGAGGACGATTTTATATCTTCGGAGCGGAAATTGGATCAAATTCTAAATAGTTTTAAGGATGAAAGCAATCAAATATACAAACAAATAAAAGAGGAAACTTCTTATTATCAGAAGATAAAAGTTCTTGCTGAAGAGGTAAAAGAAAAAAAGAAAAAATTTGAAGAAAATCTTAAAACCCGAAAAAGTAAACAAGAAAAAGCAGAAGAAGAGAAAAAAAACGAAGAAGAAAAAGAAGAAATAAAAAGCCTCTATAAAAAAGCTGAAAGAGAGTATAAAAACGAAAATTTTAAAAGAGCCATTCCTTTAATAAAAGAAATGATTGAAAAGACGGATAAAAGAAAGCAAAGCTTTTTAATGAGAATTTTTAAGGGTAAAAATTATTATGAAAAAGGGCTTGATCTTTTTGAAAAAATTAACCTTGAAAAAAATAAACTTGAAAATAATAAAGAAACTGAAAGCCACCAGAAAAGAATTGAATTTTTAAATCAAAAAAAGGCGGAAATTAATAAAATTAAATTTGAGGACAATAACTCTTTTGAGAAATTAAATAATATTTTGGATGAAATCAAAGCTGAAAGAAAAAAATTAGCTAAAAAGATGCAAGCACTTCTAAAAGAAAGAATAAAAATAAAAAAAAGATTAGGTTCTTTCTTGTCACAATTGGAGACTAAAAAAAAGGTGAGTAAAGCTTTACAACTAAAAGAAGAAAAAAATAAATTTGATAATTTGGAAGAAAAAAGAAGAAATTTAGAGGTTTGCTTGGGAGTTATTCTTAAACTGATAGAACAAGTAAAAGGAAAAAAAGAAATCTTTAACAAAAGAGCAGAAGACAAAAAAGAATCTTTCCTTAAAGAATTGGAAAAAATTTCGATTGATGAAAATGGTAATTTAGAAGTAGTAAATACAAAGATTAAAGAAAAAGAGAAGCAATTAAAAGAATTAAATGATAAAGATTTTAAAGAAAAAGCAAGAAAAAAGATTGAAACAAAAAAAGAAAAAATAAAAAAGATTAAAAAAGAGCGGAAAGAATATGAAATGGAAGAAAAGAAAGAAGCAGTTTTAAAAGAATTAAATTCAAAGTATGCGGAAGCTGAAGAGCTTTTCAAAAAAGAGGAATATCAACCGGCAGCTTTTACTTTTTCTGAAATAATTAAAAAATTGGAGGAAGAAAAAAACAAACCGGAAATTAAACAAATAGCTAAAGAGACTTCTTTAGTTGAGGATAGCCGAGAAATGCAAGAAAAAATTGATAAAAAAATAGAAAAGGAAAAGAAGGAGCGTGAAAAGAAAAAAAAGAAAGAAAAAGTAATAAAAGAAAATAAAAGTAAAAGTAAAGAAAAAGAAGAAAAGGTAAAAGAAAAAAAAGAAGAGAAAAAAACGGATAAAAAGAGAGAAGAAAAAGCAAAAAAGAAGAAGAAAAAGCAAAAAAATAAAAAAATTGACCTCTCCGATTTAGATTTTAAGTTATAATATTAGAATGGGAAATATCATAAATACAATTAAAAAGGCCAGAAAAAGAGGAGCTACCGATAGTCGGATTCTGGATAAGATTATTGAGGCAAATCCCGAAAAAGCTGCTGATTTAAAAAAGAAGAAAGAAAAAAAATCAGCGAAGGCCGTCTTAAATGAGATTATTGAAAAAAATAAAACTAAAAAGCAGACCGAAAAGAAAAGCAAAAAAGAAAAGAAAAGAAAAAAGAAAAAGAAGAAAAAATCTTCCGGAAGCTTCTTAAATAAATTTACCACTTCGGATAAGCTTAGAAAACTTTTGGACGCTGTTTCTTTTACAAAAAATTTATTAGTCGGAGTTGATATAAGTGATCATTCGATTGAAGTTTTGCTTCTAAATAAGGATAGGGAGATAACTTCTTACGGGAGATCAATTTTAGAAGAAGGAATAGTTCAAAACGGTGAAATTATAAATCAAAAAAAATTATCTGAAATTTTGAAAAAGACCCTCTCGGAAACGAAGCCGGAACCGCTTGAAGTTCCCGAGCATACCAGAAAACTAAAAAAAATAAAATTAAAGAAAAAAGAACATAAAGCGATTATCAGTCTTCCCGATTCAAAAACTTATATTCAAGTTTTTCAGTTTGAGAACAATAAAAATTTATATGAAAAAGTAAAGAAAAAAGTAAAAGCGACAATTCCTTTCGATTTTGAAGAGCTTTACTGGGATTTTATGGAGTTGAAAGGAAAAGATAAAAACAATATTTTATGTGTAGCTGCTTCTCGAGATATTGTTGATATGTATATTTATTTCTTTAAATCAACTAATATCGAACCGGTTGCTTTTGAGATTGAAGGAGATTCGATCGGAAGAGCTTTATTACCCTTAAAAACGATAAGAGAAGAGGTATCAATAAAAAAGAAAAAAAGGAAAAAAAAGAGACAAGTGATTGCCGACGGCAAGGAAAGAATGATTATTGATATGGGAGCCAGAACTTCAGCTCTCAGTATCTTTAATAAAGATGCCGAGTTAGCTCTTTCCGTATCACTTCCTTACGCCGGTTATTATTTTACTAAGAAAGTAGCTGAAAAATTGGATATCTCGATAGAGGAAGCTGAAGAAAAAAAACAGAAAGAAGGTTTCAGTAAAGACAGCGAAACCGGTGCAATTTTAGAAGAGCACGGGAAGAAGATAGTCAAAGAAATCAAACAAGCAATCGTTTATTATGAAAATTATTTTGGAGGAGAGGTTAAAGAAATTTTAATTGCCGGGGGAACTTCGCTTTTGCCCGGTATCGGTAAATTTTTAGATGATAATTTAAACCCGAAGGTGAAATCGGGAAATCCGCTGAGAAAGATAGAAAATGGGAAAATTTTAAGTGATAAAGATCCGATACTATACTCCAATGTAATCGGATTAAGCCTTAGATCTCTTCTTGATAAGCCTATTGAAGAAGGAATAAACTTACTTCCCGAAGAGGTAAAAAGCCAAGCTAAAGAAAAGAAAAAAGAAGAACGGTTTTACCTGGCCATTGCGATTACGGTTGCCACTTTAGCCCTTGCTCTTTTCGGATTTGTTATTTATTATTTTGTCTATTTACCGACCACCGAACCGTTTCATTCTATAGACACTGAGCTTATAGAAAAAATTAAGCAAGATAAAAATAATAACTTTGTAATTGTCAGCCGTGATCTTGAAGGGCGAGCTGAAGTTTACGCCACTCCGGATTCGGAAGAGGTTGTTGGTCAAATAAATCCGGGCACCAGACAGACGGCACTTGAAGAAATTGATAATTGGGTTAAAATTAAAACGACGGATGTAGAAGGGTGGGTAAAAAAAGATAAATTAGAAAGAATAGAGTTTGTTAGTCCCTTAAATGAGGAGTCCGATCAATTACCTGACGAAGAAGTTGAGGAGGAAGAAGATAATCAAAGAAGTGAAGAAGCGACTCCAATTAAATTGGTTAAAATTAACGAAGATTTAGAAACCGAAGTTAGTTTAAGAAATCAACCAAATGAAGAAGCGGAGATAATCGGGACTGCTGAGCCGGGAGAAATATTTGAATATGCGGGTAGAAAGGGTCAATGGGTAGAATTAATTTATGACGGAAGTAACGGATGGGTAAATGAAGAGAGAATTATTATTTTGGAAGAATTTTTAGAACCAAATCAAGAAGTAGAAGATGTAATTCAAAATCTTATAGAATAAAATCTTATGGAAATAGAATTAGAAGACGACACACAAAAAGAAAAGCGACAGGATATGCCCGTTTATGTAACTGCTATTTTCATTGCTTTTTCCGGAATCGGATTTTTAATTTTTACCGTTTATTATATTGCCTTTTTACCGATCCCAACACCGATGCAACCTTTGAGAGTCAGAGTACTGACTTATTTACAATTGGAACAAGTCAGAGAAGGAGGATTTGAAGTGGTTGAAGTCACTAATATTGACGAGGAAGAAGATATCGGTATTAGAACCGAACCAGATAAAGAACGGCCGATTATATTTGAGGTCAGTGGGGGAGAGTTTTATAAAAAAGTGGAAGAAAAAGACGAATGGGTAAGGTTAGAAGATCAAGATGGTGGCGTAAAAGGATGGATGGAAAAAAAATATATTAAAGTCGTAGAGAATGAAGGAGAATAAATTTACAAACACAAAAAAATTTAGTAAAATTAAATAAGAATCAAAAAAAAGGTCCAAATAAATAAAAAAAATATGAAAAACACAAAAGGTTTTACCCTTATAGAATTATTAATCGTTATCGGAATAATCGCTATTTTAGCTTCGGCCGTAATTGTGGCCATTAATCCCGGTAGACAATTTGAGCAAGCCAGAAACGCAACTCGTTGGTCGCATATGAACTCAATAGTCAACGCCGTTTATTCCAATGCAATTTCTAACAACGGAAATTTTCCCGATTGTATTGCTGCTTCAGATGGAGATCCGGTTGATTTACACGAATGTCAGGCCGAATTGGAAGATTATATAAATGAGCTTCCCAAAGATCCCTCTGTCGGGGGAACGGATAATACTTACTGCACCGCTACTGAACCCGATGATTGTACCGGCTATTTAATTCAGTATGTAGATTCTTCCGAAAACAGAATCGCAATTACTTCTGATGCCGAGGAGGCTCAGACGGCGGGAATTGAAGTAATTCAATAATTTAAATTTAAAAGGTCTTAATTAATAAAAAAATATGAAAAACACAAAAGGTTTTACGCTTATAGAACTGCTTATAGTCATCGGAATAATCGCTATTTTGGCTTCGGGAGTTATCGTCGCCATTAATCCCGGTAGACAATTTGAGCAAGCTAGAAACTCTACCAGAAGTACTCATATGGGAACAATTAGAAGCGCAATTATGAGTTATGCAGCAGAAAACGACGGAAACTTTCCTCCTGATATCCCGGAGGTTTGTGAAGGGACTGGCGGCACTTGTACAGAGGATGAGGAAATTTCATCCGATGATGCTTGGGAAGAAGAAAACTCAGTTCCTGTTGCTGATCTTGAAGCGGATTTAGTCACCGATAATTCCTATATAAATGAAATACCAACTGATCCTCAGCAAGATGTCGGTGGAACTGAAACACCAACTTATTGGGTCAGAGTTGCCGATGGTAGCAATTTGCAAGTAATCAGCACTGCTGATGAATGGATTGAAGAGAGCGATCACTCATTAGCGAATTAATTTTTAAAAAGTCTTAATAAAACATATGAAAAACACA
>CAYWPY010000025.1:0-9071 GCA_964460255.1 uncultured Candidatus Saccharibacteria bacterium
AGGAGAAGTGGTCGGTAAAGGAAGAGCCGCCGCTTATATTAACTTGGGTATTTTTGGAACTGGAATTATATTCGGAAGAGAATTTTACGCCGCCAAAGAAGAACTTAAAGATTTGGAAAACGGAGAAAGTGTTTCCGTTAAGGTGGTAAAAATTGACGGCCACGAAGGTTACGTTGAACTTTCTCGCCACCAAGCCAGAAAAGATATGGCTTGGGACGTTTTGGAAGAGAAGAAGGAAAAGAGTGAGACTATAAAAGTTAAAATTGAAGGAGCTAACAAAGGTGGTTTACTTGCTAAACTTTTTGGAATTTCCGCCTTCCTTCCTTCATCACAACTTTCTTCTAAAAATTACCCGCACGTAGAAGGCGGAGATCGAGACAAAATTTTAAAAGAGCTTCAAGATTTAGTTGGAGAGGAGTTGGAAGTTAGAATTTTGGATCTTTCAAAAAGCGATGAAAAGATAATTTTATCCGAAAAGATAAGAGAAATGGAAAAGAAAGAGAAAGCTTTGGAAGAATATGAAGAAGGAGATGTAGTAGAAGGTCAAATTACCGGAATAGTCGATTTTGGAGCCTTTATTAAATTTGGAGAAGGTATTGAAGGATTGATTCATATTTCGGAACTGGATTGGAGTCTAGTTTCCGATCCTTCTGACATACTGGAAGAGGGCGAAAAAATAGAAGCTAAAATAATCAACATTTCAGACGGCAAGGTTTTTCTCTCGCTTAAGGCTTTAAAAGAAGACCCTTGGAAAACAATTAAAGAAAAGCATTCCAAAGGTGATATTATTGAAGGAAAAGTAACTAAATTTGTTTCCTTCGGAGCTTTTGTAGAATTAGAATCCGGAATTCAAGGACTTTGCCATATTTCCGAATTCGGAACCAAAGAAAGAATGGAAGCCGCTTTGGAAGTTGGTGAAAAATATAATTTTGAAATTTTATCAATTGACGCTGAAGATCACCGTTTAAGTTTAAGGCTGAAAGAAGAAAAGTAAGAAAAGAAAGTAAGAAAAGAGGATTTATGCTCTGTACTAAATCCTCTTTTTTATTGCTTTAAAAAATAACTTTCTTTATAATGGTGGTGCGCCCTCGTAGCTCAACAGGACAGAGCTCTGCATTCCTAACGCAAAGATAGAGGTTCGAGTCCTCTCGAGGGCACATTAAATTTTCAGAGAAAATTTAATTAATGATTTATAATTGTTAATTTTTAATTCATAATTATTAACAAAAAAACCGCCTTTTTGGCGGTTTTTGTTAATAGTAACGGTCAATGGTTAAAAGTCAAAAGTCAATAGTTAATTGTTAATAGTTAAAGGTTATTAGTTAATAGTAACGAATCTCTGATTCGTTTAAGTGGGCGACCGACCGGACTCGAACCGGCACCAACTCTCGGACCACAACCGAGTGCTTTACCAATTAAGCTACGGTCGCCATATGTGCCTCCACCAGGAGTCGAACCTGGACACCGGGCTTAGAAGGCCCGTGCTCTATCCAATTGAGCTATGGAGGCATTTTGACTACAACTATTATACAAACTAATTGCAGATAGTCAATAGATTAAAACTTGAACTTTTCGGGATTTGTGTTATTCTGAATAGACGTAAATGTTTAAAAATCTAACTAAAAATTTAATCTCGTTTGTTCTTATCCTTCTTATTATGGCAGGAATTTTTACTATTGCTTCTGAAGATTTGGGGATAATTGATCCTCCAACTGAAATAAGTAGCCAAACCTTAGTAGAGCAAATAAATGAAGACAAAGTTGAAAAATTAACTTTGACCGGTAATCAAATAGAAATAGAAAGAGAAGACGGTTCAAAATCGGTCACTAGAAAAGAAAATGAAATTTCTTTAATTAATTTCTTAACCGAATTGGGAGTAGAAAAAGAAAGTCTACAGTCTTTAAATATAGATTATAAAGAGGAGCCTGATTGGAGTTGGTTGGGTACTTTAGCAATGATTTTTCTTCCTCTCTTAATTATATTTTTCTTTTTTCAAATGATACTGAAACAGGCAAAAGGAGGAGCAAATAGCGCTCTTGATTTTTCAAAAGCAAAAGCTCGCCTTTTTGGGGAAGGAGGAATGCCAAAAAAAGACGTTGATTTTGATGATGTAGCCGGCTTGGAAGAAGCAAAAGAAGAAATTAAAGAGATAGTTGATTTTTTAAAAAATCCGGAAAGATTTGATAAATTGGGAGCTACTATTCCCAAGGGAGTTTTACTCACCGGCCCTCCGGGAACGGGAAAAACTCTTTTAGCTCAAGCGGTTTCCGGAGAAGCGGATGTGCCTTTTTTTGAAGTTTCCGGATCGGAATTTATCGAGCTTTTCGTCGGAGTAGGTTCCGGAAGAGTTAGAGATTTATTTAAAAAAGCAAAAGCAAAGCAGCCTTGTATAGTTTATATTGATGAACTTGACGCCATTGGAAGAAAAAGAGGAGCCGGAGTAGGAGGAGGAAATGACGAAAGAGAACAAACTTTAAATCAAATTTTAGTAGAGTTGGATGGATTCGATAAAGATACTAAGGTTGTAGTTTTAGCCAGCACCAATCGTCCCGATGTTTTGGATCCCGCTCTTTTAAGGCCGGGCCGTTTTGACAGAAAGGTGGTTTTGGATTCACCGGACTTAAAAGCAAGAAAGAAAATTTTAGAAATTCATACCCGCAACAAACCATTGGCTAATGACGTTAAATTGCAAGAAGTTGCCGAACGAACTCCCGGCTTTTCCGGAGCTGATTTGGAAAACTTAGCAAACGAAGCTGCTATTTTAGCGGCCAGAAGAAAAGGTGAAAAAATCAATCAATCCGAATTTTTGGAATCAATAGAAAAAGTCTTACTGGGCCCGGAAAGAAAGAGTCACATCTTAACCGATAAAGAAAAAGAGATAAGCGCTTACCACGAAGCGGGACACGCTTTAGTTTCTTCAGTTTTAGCAGAAACTCAGGAAGTTAGAAAAGTATCAATTATATCCAGAGGTCAAGCAGCCGGCTATACTTTAAAAATGCCGATGGAAGAAAAAAGTATGAAAACAAAAGCGGAATTTTTATCCGAAATATCGGTTCTTTTAGGTGGATATATGGCTGAAAAATTAATCTATAATGAAAACACAACCGGAGCTTCCAATGACTTGGAAAAAGCTTCAAAATATGCTAGAAAATTAGTAAAGAAATACGGAATGTCTTCTTTGGGACCAATTTCTTACGGAGGAGAAAGAGAACACGTCTTTTTGGGCGAAGAAATTTCCGAAGAAAAAAATTATTCTGAAGAAGTAGCTTCTAAAATTGATAAGGAGATTGCTAAAATAATCAGAACAGCTCAGAAAAAAGCGGAAAAAGTTCTGAAAGAAAATGAGAAAAAGCTTAAAGAATTAGCTAAAGTTTTAATTGAAAAGGAAACGATTGAAAAAGAAGAGTTTGAAGAGATAATGAGTGATAACAAATCTAAAAAAAACGATAAAAAGAAGAAAGAAGATTAAAACAAGCTCTTTTTATAATTAGAAATTCATATGGGCGTATAGCTCAACGGTCAGAGCGCTACTCTTATAAAGTAGAGGTTCCAGGTTCGATTCCTGGTACGCCCACATTAAGCCGAATAGTTTGTTAAAATAAGTAATCAATAGTTGACAATTTAAAATTAAGGTTTAATATTTTGGGTGGCTAGCTCAAAGGCAGAGCGTCTCCTTGACGTGGAGAAGGTTAGAGGTTCGAGTCCTCTGCCACCCACCTTTCTTGTTCGCTTAAATTATGATAATCTTTGAAAGTAATAATTTGCTGGTCGTAGATAAAAAAGCCGGAATTGTGGTGGAGGACTTAGCTAATAATTTAAAAGATGAAATTGAAGAATTGAAAGAATTACCTCGCTACGGATTAGCTCATAGATTAGATAAAGATACCTCCGGAGTTTTGCTTTTTGGAAAAAACGAAATAACTTTAAATTCTTTAAAAAAAAGCTTTAAAGATAGAAAAGTAAGTAAAAAATATATCTGTTTGGTTTGGAGAGAGATGAAAAAGAAAAAAGGTAAGATAATCACAGCGATGCGAAGAGGTAAAAATGATAGAAGAAAACATCAATCTTATCCACCAGAAGAAGAAGGAAGAAAAGCAATAAGTTTTTATAAAGTGCTTGAAAATTTTGAGAATTATAGTTTAATTGAGGTAATTCCAAAAACGGGGCGTAGACACCAGATAAGAAGTCAATTTGCCTTTTTAGGACATCCGGTCGTAGGAGACAAGCTTTACAGCTTTAAAGACCAAAGAGACCCCGTAGAAATGAAGAGGCACTTCCTACACAATCGTTTTTTAGAAATAAAAACTAAGAATGGTAAAAAAAGATTTGAGTCGGAATTACCAATGGATTTAAAAAAAATAATAGATAATTTAAAGAAGTAACTTAATTAATAAAATGTCTAACAAATTAGAAGATTTTAAAAAGAAGCAAAGGAAAGATCTTCCCGAAGTTAAGCCCGGTGATCGAATTAAGGTACATTACAAGGTTGATGTCGGAGGAGAAAAAAGAGTTCAGATTACGGAAGGATTGGTTCTTGCCAGAAAGCACGGTAACGATCCTTCCGCTACAATAACGGTAAGACAATCGATAGATAAACATTTTATCGAAAAAATATTTCCCCTTCATTCCCCAAATATAGAAAAGATTGAATTAGTTAAAAGAGGAAAAGCTAGAAAGTCAAAATTATATTTCCTTAGAAATAAATCAAGAAAAGAGATAAGAAAGAAGTTAAAAGCAAAATAGCAAGTAGCCCAGGTGCTGGAATTGGCAGACAGGCAAGGTTGAGGGCCTTGTGTCCGTTTAGGACGTGTGGGTTCAAATCCCACTCTGGGCACAAATTTTAAAGTAAATTTAAAATTTATTTTTAATTCGCAATTTTAATTTTTAATAGCTATTGAATTTGATTATTTGTTAATAGTTACTTAAATTTGATTATTTGCTAATTTTGTTTTAAAATGGATTAGCGTTTAAGGGCGGTTAGCTCAGCGGCAGAGCATCTCGCTTACATCGAGAGGGTCGTGGGTTCAAATCCTACACCGCCCACACTTTTGTTTGTAATTAAAATCTCAATTTTAATAAAATAAAAAGATGCCGTGGTAGCTCAGGGGTAGAGCGCCTCTCTGAAAAAGAGGAGGTCGCCAGTTCAAATCTGGCCTGCGGCACACAATTTAAATTGATAGATAATTTTTAATTATTAATCCTAATAGTTAATTTTAATTTTTGCGGGAGTAGTTCAGTGGAAGAACGTCTGCTTGCCATGCAGAAGGTCGTGGGTTCGAATCCCATCTCCCGCTCACTTGACAAATTTTTACTTTGTGTTATTGTAAAGCTGTTGAATTGATTTAGGTCAAGGAAAATATTATTAAATGTGTACTAACCACAATTTTAAGAGCTCAGTTAAGACTTTTTTGATCGCTTCGATAGCTTCTATTTCAATTTTTTGCTTTGCTTTTTTTACAGAAAGTAAAGAATTGGTAAAAACAGACAACTCAATTATGTTTTCTGAACAAGTCTCCAGTCAAGGAGATGATTTTTTGGTTTCCGGAGAGGGTTTTGTTTCTACTAACTATTCCCCTAATTATTATCAACCCCAAGTATCAGCAATTGATAACCCTCATCAAGAAAAAGTAAAAGAGGTTGTTTATATAGAACTTACCGGTTATTCCAGTACGGTTGATCAAACTAACTCTCAACCTTTTATTACCGCCTCCGGATATAAAGTTGCTGACGGAATAGTGGCCGCTAATTTTCTTGAATTTGGAACCAGAGTAAGAATCCCCGAATATTTTGGAGATAAAGTGTTCACGGTTAGAGACAGAATGAATCCTCGTTACAGCGCTCCTAAAGACGGTTCTTATCAAGGTTATATGGATATCTGGTTCTCCAGCAGGCAAGAAGCAAAAAACTTCGGTAGAGTTAAAGCAGAAATAGAAATCTTGGATTAATTCATAAAATAATAATTATCAATAAAAACCGCCGGAAGGCGGTTTTCTTAATGCTTGCCCTTTTTTACACCCCGCAGGTGTAAAAAGGTTTATTCTAAAATTATATTTTTCTTTATTATTTCTAATTCTCTTTGATAATCGATTCTACTGGTTACAAATTCTTTATATTGATCCGGATCTATATCCAAAAGATTTTGATAATTACAAAGTGGATTCTCAATTTCTTCCAGTTCTATAAATTCTCGATAAGAGCTGCACTTCCATTGATCCGGTTTTTCAACCAATCCGGCAGAAGTAGGGTTTAAATGAATATATCTGGTTAAATGAATTATTTGCTCATTAGATTTAACTTTTATTCTATTAAATCTTCCTTGCCATAAAGGACCTTTCCGGTCGTACTTATTATTAAAATAACGAGAATAAGAATTGGATAAATTACCAACAAATTTGTTTATTCCATCTTTTTTCTTTTGTTTTAATATAAAATGAAAATGGGTGGGCATAAGGCAGTAAGCAATTATATCCACATAATAACTATTTTCACTTCTTTCTCGAATAGTGTTTGCTAACCCCTTTTTTTCTACCTCCTTTGACTTTATCAGCTGAGAAAATTTAGGTAAATTATTATCTACAGAGAAAAATCTCATTCCTTGAATCATCCTTGTATAATCATCTCCGGAATTAAATATTTTATAACCGGCAATACTTTTATTAAATATATGATATATTTTTCCCGTTTCCGTTTTTTCTTTCATTTTTATTTTTATATTTTTATATTTAAAAGGGATTGTTAAATTAATTATAACGTAAATTTAAAATTTTTACACCTACGGGGTGTAAAAATGGGGATATGAAAAAAGACCCGGCTAGCGGGTCTTTGTGGTGCCGCGGGTGGGACTTGAACCCACACGAGCTTGCGCTCAGCGGATTTTAAGTCCGCCCTGTATGCCAATTCCAGCACCGCGGCTAATGCACTTCACGCTCTTCAATTGCTAATCCATTTTAAAATAAAATCTAAAAATAATCAAATGAGGCCTGGGCGGGATTCGAACCCGCGCATGACGGTTTTGCAAACCGTTGCCTTAGCCACTTGGCTACCAGGCCTTTTGGGTATTTAAAATTAAAGCTCGGGAAGTATTTTTTCTTCTTTGTATGCTTCTAAAACATCACCTTCTTTTACTTTAACGCTTCCTTCATAAAGCATTCCAAAATTCTCTCTTTCCGGTATCTTTTCCACATCTTTTTCTTCTTTTTTTAAATTAATCAATTTTCCTTCTCCAACCTCTTCACCATCTCTTTTTATTTTTACCTTAGCTCCTTTTTCAATATCCCCTTTAACTGCCTTGCCGCCCAATATTTGTCTTTTTCCTTCTTTAAAAATGGCTAATATTTTAATTTTACCCATCTCTTTTACTTCCAATTCCGGTTTTAATTTTTTCTTCATCTCCTCTACTATTCCGTCTAATAAATTATAAATAACATCATATTGAAAAATATCAATATTATTTTGTCTGGCCAAATCGGAGGCTACTTTATCAATTTCAGTTCTATAGGCAAATATTTTTCCATTACATGTCTTTGCTAAATCAACATCATTTTCTCCTACTTTTCCAATTCCGGAATCGAGTACTTTTATTCCTACCTTTTCTCTGGACACTTTTTCCAAAGTATTTTTTATAGCTTCCAAAGAGCCCAAAACATCAGTTTTAATTATTATATTTAAGGCGTTTCCTTTAGGGCTGAATTCTTCAGAAAAATCAACTACTCCCTTACTTTTTGTAGTTTTATTTTTAGCCTCTTTTTTTGAAGAATAAACTGCAAATTCCTCTCCAACATGAGGGTTCATTTTTAGTCCGGAAGTTCTAGCCGGACGGGAGGGAGTCGCTTCTTCTATTTCTTCTCCTTTAAAATTTGTCATTTTCTTTACTTTTCCAAAGCAACAACTGGTTCCGATCACATCACCTTTTTTTAAAGTTCCTTCTTTTACTAAAAGCGTAGCGTTGACTCCTTTTTGGGGATGAACATGGGTTTCAATAACCACTCCTTTTGCTTTTTTATCATAATCTGTCTTTATTTCTTCCATTTCCGCCAATAAAATAATCATTTCCAATAATTCTTCCATTCCCTTTTTTTCTTTAGCTGAAACTTCTACACAAGGAATATCGCCTCCGTATTCTTCAACTAAAACGGATTCCAAAGAAAGCTCTTTTTTTACTTTTGCTACATTAGTCCCATTTTTATCCATTTTATTCAAAGCTATCAAATAAGGAATTTTTGCCTCTTTGAGATGTTTTATAGCTTCTTTAGTCTGTTTTTTTACTCCTTCGTCGGCAGCAATAACTAAAATTCCAATATCAGCAACCTTAGCTCCTCTGGAACGCATTGCCGAAAAAGCTTCGTGACCCGGAGTATCTATAAAAGTAATCTTGGAATCTTCATGATCAACCATATAAGCACCCATATGTTGAGTTATTCCTCCCGCTTCTTTATCAGTTATTTTTAAATCTTTAATTGCTTCCAAAATAGAACTTTTCCCGTGATCAACATGGCCTAAAACAGCCACTATTGGCGGTCTTGTTTTAATATTTTTAGTCATTTCTTTTAATTAGAACCTTATCCTTCCGGTTCAATTCTAAAATTTTATTTTGAGTTAAAATGGTGTTTTTTCTTTTCTGCGGTGGGGGCGGTATTCGAACCCGCGAACCCTTAAAGGTTAACGGTTTTCGAAACCGCCGCCTTAAACCGCTCAGCCACCCCACCAATTAATTATGCAAACGAAAATTACTATTTAATAAACTTTTGCAAAAAGTGTGGACCCGGAGAGATTTGAACTCTCGATCTCATGCGTGCCACGCATGCGCTCTAGGCCGCTGAGCTACGGGCCCATAAAAACATGTTTTTTATTATAACTTATTTTCTTTTATTTTCAAGTTTAATTTATCGGGAATTTCAATCTCTCTCTCTTTTTCAGAAATGAATTTAAATTTTATTCTAATTTCATTTTTTAAAGCTTCTTCTATCTTTTCCGGCCATTCAATTAAAATAATATTATTTTTATTTTTTATTATTTCTTTAAAATTAAGCTGTTTTAGTTCTTTTTTATCCTTTAATCGATAACAATCAATA
>CAYWPY010000026.1:0-8751 GCA_964460255.1 uncultured Candidatus Saccharibacteria bacterium
GATCTTACGCTCTCGGCGTTTCATTTCCGACAAAGTCGGAAAACCATGCTGAAACACCTCCGAGAGTCCTCTCAAAGAGGATATCTTCGCTTAGGATTTTCTCCGCGAACTTCTTCCAAGAGGGTATCTTCGCTTAAGGGAACGATTAACTATTTACTATTAAAAATCAACAATTAACTTAAATCCGCAAAAGCGGATTTTTTGATTAAAGATTAACGATTATTGATAGAAGATTAGTTCTCGTTAGAGAAATCAGCGGATTTTTTATTTTTTTTGCAGAGAGGAATTTATGGTATAATTTAACAATTATTTAGTTATTATATGTTTTTTATATAAATTTATGAACAAAAAGGGTTTTACCCTCATAGAACTACTCATAGTAATCGGAATAATAGCAATACTTGCCGCCGGAGTAATAGTAGCTATTAATCCGGGTAGACAATTCGCCCAAGCCAGAGATGCCACCCGAGAATCACATATCAATACATTACACAGTGGATTACTATCATACCAAGTATCAAACAATGGAAATCTCTCTGGACTTCCAATAACAACTGAAACTACTGAGATCTGCAATACAAATCAAGTTGATCCTGGAAGTTGTGGATCGCTAATTGATCTATCAGACTTAGTAGATGAAGGACACCTAAACCAAATACCGGTTGACCCGCAAGCAACTGGAGACGGAACCGGATATGAAGTAGCGGAGGGAAGTATAATTTTAGTAGCTCCATTAGCGGAAACTAGGTTTATTGGCATTGGAATAAGTCAAGCGGAACAAGCAGCTGCTTTTTGCGAAGATTCCGCGGATTATGGAACTGAAGGAACTATAGATGGAGATGTAGTCTGGTGTGATAATGACGGAAATTTGTGGTCACCAACCCTATCTGGCCTAGGTGATGCCACTGACGGAACTACGGCCACATTTGAGTGGGGCTGTTACGAAACTGAAATTCTTGCCGATAGTAGTACTGATGGAGTAGTAAATACGGACACTATTTTAGCTGAGGATTGTATGGATGGCAGTGGTGGAGAAAGCGTAGCTGCCAAAGCTTGTAATCAACTAACCTGGGCGGGAAGCAATCAGGGAGATTGGTATTTACCAGCTATAAATACAGTAGAAAGTCTCCATAATGAAGAGGGCGAAATACCTTTTTATGACTATAACGCCGAGTCCGACTACTATTGGTCATCTACTGAGTTCTCTTCTAACTCTGCGTGGTACCTCAACTTCAATGATGGCACCGCGGGCACCACATACACCAAGGTTAACAATTATCGAGTCCGTTGCGTTCGCAGATAATTGCGCTCGACCCCCTCTTTTGAAGGACCATCCCTCAAGAATTCCCGCTGCCTGCCTGCCGGCAGGCAGGCAGCGGGAATTCGGGGATTATGCGCTCGGTAATTTGCTTGGCAAAGTAAACAGTAAAATCCGCTTTCGCGGATTTCTAATTAACAATCAACAAATCAACAATTAAAATCCGCACCGGCGGATTTTTACGTTTGATATTTTAACCCTCGTGTAATATAATATAGTCCAAGATTTAAATATCTTGTTCTAAATTTTAAATTTATAATTAGTTCGAGTTTTAAAAGCACGAACTTTAAAAATGCCTGACAGACTAATAATCAAAGGAGGAAAAAAGATAAGTGGTTCTATAGATGTTAGAGGTTCTAAAAATGCAGCTACGCCGATGATTGCCGCTACTCTTTTAGCAGAGAAAAAGCCTTGTAAAATTACTAATTTGCCCCTTATTGCCGATGTTTATAAAATGATAAGATTGATTGAAAGTATAGGAGCTAAAGTGGAATGGGAAGGGGAAAGAAGTATTTTGGTAGATGCTACTGATATTGATCCGGAAAAAATGGATCAAAAACTGGTAGCCCAAATGAGGTCGTCAATTTTAGTTATGGGGCCTCTTTTAGCTCGATTTGGAAAGTTATCCATTAGACATCCGGGAGGCTGTTTAATTGGAGCAAGACCGATTGACACTCACTTAAATGGTTTACGAGATCTAGGGGTAGAGATTGAAATTGAAGAATTTGGAGCTTCTCAGACTTCGGATACGGCGGAGACAAAAAAAGCTCACATGTATCACTTAAAAGCTGATAATTTAAAAGGAAAAGAGATTATTTTGGATGAATTTTCGGTTACCGGAACTGAAAATATGCTGATGGCTGCTTGTTTAGCAGATGGAGAGACTACTCTAAAAATTGCTGCTGCTGAACCGCACGTAGTGAATTTAGCTCAATTTTTAAATAAAATGGGAGCCAGTATAGAAGTTGCCGGAACTAATACCTATAAAATAAAAGGAAAAAGTGCTTTAAAAGGAGCCAATCAGGAAGTAATTCCCGATTATTTGGAAGCGGGAACTTTTATAATATTGGGGTTGGCCGCCGAAGGTAAAATTAAGATAAATAACGTTCCTACCGATCATTTGGAATTAACAATTTCAAAATTAAAGAAATTCGGCGGGAATATTAAAGAAATTGAAAATAATGTTCTGGAAGTAAGTGGAAATGGAACTTTGGAAATACCCAAGATTCAAGCAATGCCTTATCCCGGAATTCCCACTGATTTACAATCTCCGTTAGGAGTTTTGGCTACCAAAGCTGAAGGCTTGACTTTAATTCACGATCCTATGTATGAAGGAAGATTAAAATACTTAGAAGAATTAAATAAAATGGGTGCCGAAATCGTTATGTGTGATCCGCACAGAGCTATAATTAACGGTCCCACTGAGCTTCACGGAACTCAACTCGATCCCCTTGACTTAAGATCGGGAGCGGCACTGATAATTGCGGGAATAATTGCTGACGGAACTACGATTATAAAAGATGTTTCTCAGGCAGACAGAGGGTATGAAGAAATAGAGAAAAGACTAAGAAAAATAGGGGTAGACGTTAAGAGAATAAAAGAATAATTGGAATCAATAATATTATGTTTACAAGAAAAATTGGAATAGATCTGGGAACAGCTAACTCGCTTGTTTTTATGCCCGGGAAAGACATTATAATTAATGAGCCTTCCGTGGTAGCTGTTAGTGTTGCTGAAAATAGAATTTTAGCAGTGGGAAAAGAAGCAAAAGAGATGACCGGAAGAACTCCCGATACGATAAGAGTTTATCGACCCCTGAAGGATGGTGTTATCGCCGAATACAGAATTACGGAAGCAATGCTCAGATATTTTATTGAAAAAACTCCGGGAATAAAGTTTTTAAAACCGGAATTAATGGTTGGTGTGCCGGCGGGAATAAGTTCGACAGAGAAAAGAGCGGTTACTGAAGCGGGACTTTCCGCGGGAGCAAAGTCAGTTTATACCGTTCAAGAGCCTATTTTAGCGGCAATTGGTGCCGGAATACCCATTGACTCGTGCTCGGGGCACATGATTGTTGATATCGGCGGTGGAACCACCGAGGTGGCGGTTATTTCTTTGGGTGGGGTGGTAATTGCCAAGTCTTTACGGGTTGCCGGAGATAGAATGGATGAGCAGATTGCTGACTTTATAAAAAATAAGCATAACGTAGCCGTTGGAGAAAAGACTATTGAAGAAATAAAAATAAAGATAGGAACGGCGATGTCCGAAAAAGAAGAAAAAGAAATCGAGATAAGAGGAAGAGATTTAATTTCCGGTTTGCCGAGAATGATTACCGTTACTTCCAATCAAGTAGCTGATTCGATTTCCGAACCGTTAGAAGAGATTGTAAGAGTAATAAAAAAAGTTCTTAGAGAAACACCGCCGGAGCTTTCAGCTGATATTATGGATAAGGGGATGGTTATTTCCGGAGGAGGTGCTTTAATTAGAAATATAGATACTTTAATTACCAGAGAAACGGGTGTTCCTTCCTTTGTTGCTGAAGATCCGTTACTTTGCGTTGCAAAAGGAACCGGAACCGTGTTGGATAATTTGGACGCTTACAAAAGAAGTATAATGACTAGAAAATGAATTTTATTGGACATCGGAAACAAAGAAAACTTTTAGAAGAGATAGCGAATTCTGATAGGATTCCCCACAACCTACTATTTATTGGCCCGGAAGCGATTGGAAAAAAGAGAGTAGCCGAAGAGTTCATTAAACTCATTAATTGTGAAAATAAAAATTGTTGCGGAGAGTGTGATTCCTGTCGTCAATTAAAAAATGGAAGGCATCCTGACTTTTTAATGATTAGTGGAGAAAAAGAGATAAAGATAGATCAAATAAGAGAGCTTCAAAAAAAGCTTTCTTTAACCGGAAGGACAAAAGACTCTTTCAAAGCGGCAATTATTGATCAAGCTCACTTACTTAATTCTCAAGCACAGGCCTCTTTACTTAAAACCCTGGAAGAACCGAAAGGAAACGCTTTAATTATTTTAATTACCGAATATCCGAACCTGCTTTTAGATACTATTCTTTCCAGAAGTTGGCCGGTTAAATTTTCAGCTGTTAAAACTAATCTTATTGAAAAAGAGTTGGTAAAAAGAGGAGCTGACAAAAAAACAGCTGAAGAATTATCAAAGTTGAGTTTTTCCAGACCCGGTTTAGCAATAAAGCTTTTTGAAAGTAAGAGCTTTAAGAAAAAGTGGTTACAAAAAAAGAAAGACTTAGAAGAGTTGAGAAGGGCTACTTATTCGGATAGATTTGATTATATTAAAAAATTATCGGACAATAGAGAAGAAGCGGAGGAAACCTTAAAGATTTGGCTTTCATTTTTTAGAAAAGAATTAATTGAAGGAAAAATGAAAAATGTCGAGCCGATGGAAGAAATAATGAAGATTTTATTTTTAATTTCCAAAACAAATGTAAATTTAAAACTATCGTTGGAGAGAGTAATAATTAATTTATAAAATTATGAAATATCAACAATATATAAAAGAGGTAAAACCTGATTTTGAAGACGCTGTAGATTATTTACAAAAAGAATTGGATAAGATAAGAGCTGATCGAGCAACACCTTCCTTAGTTGAAGACATTGTAGTGGATGCTTTTGATCAAAAACTTCCAATCAAACAGATGGCGGCCATTTCTTGTCCGGAAGAAAGACAAATCTTAATAGAACCGTGGAATAAGGATTATATTAAGAGTATTGTTTCTGCAATCCAGAAAGCTAATAGTGAATTAAATCCGATGCCACAAGGAAAGTTGATCAGAGTAAACTTACCCCCGATGACTCAAGAATACAGAGAAAAATTAATAAAAAAACTTTCGGAAATAAGAGAAAATGCCCGTGTATCCATTAAAAGAGCTCGAGAAGAAGCTTGGAAAAAGATAAATGAGGCGGAGAAAGAAGGTAAAATTACCGAGGATGATAAATTCAGAGGGAAAGATGAACTTCAAGATTTAGTTGATGAGTATAATGAAAAAATTGATAAATTTGTTGAAAATAAAAAAGATAAAATTAAAAAATAATGGATATATTTATTGTAGTTGCTAGTCTGGTTTTTTTAATAACTTTGCATGAGTTGGGTCATTTTTTATTTGCAAAAAAGTTTGATGTTAAAGTGCATGAATTTGGAATCGGAATTCCACCGAGAGTAATCGGAAAAAAGATAGGGGAAACCATTTATTCTTTAAATTTATTACCGTTGGGTGGATTCGTTCGCATGATGGGTGAGGACGAAAAAGTTAAAGATGAGAGAAGTTTTTCGGAAAAACCGATTTGGCAACGAGCAGTTATATTGGTGGCCGGAGTGGTTAGTTTTTGGATTGTAGCGGCACTTATTTTTGCGCTAGTTTCTTTTCAGTGGGGAGTCTTAAGTGAAGTTAGCCCGGATCAGCAAGTAGATAATTCTTATATTTTTGTAAGTAATGTCAAGGAGGAGCTTTCGGAAGGAATAAACCCGGAAGACAAAATAGTAAAAGTAGATGGAGAAGAGTTTTCCGGGTTGAATAATTTTAAAGAAAAGCTAAATAACCAGACAGAGACAATAACACTTCAGAGAAGTGGTCAAGATAAAAAAATTATACTTTCCGATTATGGTATTGATGGAGATGAATTACTTAATAATTTAGAGGTTTTGGAGTTAACATATGATAAAAAAGGTCCGATTGAAGCTTTAGGATTCGGTGTTATGAGAACTTATCGAGTTACCATGTTTCAAGCAACCGGAATAGGAATGATTTTAAAAGGAGCAATAACCGGTTCCGGACTTCCCGAAAATTTAGAATTTGGAGGGCCGGTAATGATTGGTAATATGGCTACCGATGCTTTAAACAGAGGTTTGCCTGACTATTTGACTTTTGTGGCCGTAATCTCCAGCATTCTTGCTTTTATGAATATTTTACCGATTCCCGCTTTGGACGGAGGAAGATTACTCTTTTTACTTATCGAAAAGATAAAAGGAAGCCCAATATCGGAAAAAGTTGAAAGCAGGCTAAATGCCGCCTTCTTTATCCTTCTTTTAACCTTAATGGTAGCGGTTACGGCTAGAGATATATTTAATCTTCTTTAAATTTTATGAGACAATCGAAACTATTTACGAAAACAACCAAAGATAATCCAAAAGGAGAAGAGGCAAAAAATGCTCAACTTTTAATCAGGGCCGGATTTATCAACAAAGAAATGGCCGGAGTCTACTCTTTTTTACCTTTGGGATTAAAGGTGATGAAAAATATTGAAGATATAATTAGAGAAGAGATGGAGCAAACTCTGGAAGCTCAAGAAATATTTATGCCCGCTTTGCATCCGATAGAAAATTACAAAAAGACGGGGCGGGATGATATTGATATTTTATTTGAAACTAAATTGGCAACCGGACGGGACTTGGTTTTAGGTCAATCGCATGAAGAAATTGTAGTTCCTTTAGTTAAAAATCATCTCTTTTCCTATCGTGATTTACCTCTTTATGTTTACCAAATTCAAAATAAATTCCGTAATGAATTAAGAGCAAAATCTGGTATTTTAAGGGGAAGAGAATTTTTAATGAAGGATCTTTATTCTTTTCATCAAAATGAAGAGGATCTTGCCGGTTATTATGAGAAATCAAAAAAAGCTTATAAAAATATATTTAAAAAAACGGGAATTGGGAATAAAACATATTTAACTTTTGCCGATGGAGGCACTTTTTCAAAATATTCTCATGAATTTCAAACTGTTACCGAGGCGGGAGAAGATCTTATTTATCTTTGCGAAGATTGTAATTTAGCTATAAATGAAGAAATTATTGATGAGCAAAATAGTTGCCCAAACTGTAAAAAAGATAAAAATAAATTAGTAAAGAAAAAATCAATAGAAGTCGGAAATATATTTAAGTTAAAAACAAAATTCAGCAAACCTTTTGATTTAACTTATACTGATGAAAGTGGTGAAGAAAAACCGGTTTATATGGGCTGTTATGGAATCGGGGTCGGTAGATTAATGGGGACGATTATTGAAGTTAATAGTGATCAAAAAGGTATGATTTGGCCAAAGGAAATAGCCCCTTTTAAGCTTCATTTAATTCCGATTGGAGAAAAGGCAAAAGAGAAAGCAGAAGAAATATATAAAGACCTTAGAGGAGAAATATTATATGATGATCGGCGTGGAGCAGTTGGAGAAAAGTTTGCCGACGCTGATCTTATCGGACTTCCTTATCGAGTTGTGATAAGTGATAAAACGTTAGAAGAAGATTCCGTCGAAATTAAAAAAAGAGGTCAAAAAGAGGAAAAATTAGTTAAAATTGATAATCTACAAAGTTATGTTTAAAAAGTTAATGGAAAAATTCTCTATTGATATAGGGATTGATTTAGGAACTGCGAACTCTTTAGTTTACGTTAAGGACAGAGGAATTGTTATTTCTGAGCCTTCAGTGGTGGCGGTTAATAAAAAAACGGGAAAAATATTAGCTATTGGAGAAGAGGCTAAACGAATGGTGGGAAAAACTCCGGCTCATATTGTAGCTACTCGCCCTTTAGTTTCGGGAGTTGTTTCCGATTTTGACGTTACCGAGCAGATGCTCAGATATTTTATTGAAAAAGCTCAAAAAGGAACCTTTCCCTTAAGACCAAGACCCAGATTGGTGGTTGGAATTCCTTGTGGAGTTACCGAAGTAGAGAAAAAGGCAGTTCGTGATGCCGGTAAAAATGCGGGAGCGGGTGAAGTATTTTTGATTGAGGAACCGATGGCGGCAGCAATAGGGGCAAGACTACCAATTCAGGAACCCGGAGGTAATTTTGTTATTGATATCGGTGGAGGGACAACCGAAGTAGCTGTTATTTCGCTTGGCGGAGTGGTTATCTCAGAGAGTTTACGGGTTGCCGGAGATAGATTGAATCAAGATATTATTAATTTTGCTCAACAGGAATACAAACTTTTAATTGGAGAGAGGACTGCTGAAGATATAAAGATAAATGTTGGATCTGCTTACCCCTTGGATCAAAGAATAGAAACAACCATGCGAGGCAGAAATCTGGTTACCGGTCTTCCGGAAGAAGTATTGGTTACCGATCAAGATATTAAAAAAGCTTTGGAGAAGTCGGTAGGAGAAATTATCAATACGATTAAAGCAACAGTAGAAGCTACTCCCCCGGAACTTTTAGCTGATATAATGTCCGAAGGTATTTATCTATTAGGAGGTGGAGGTTTATTGAGAGGATTGGATAAGCTGATTGAAGAAGAGACAAAAGTAAAAACAAAAATTGCTGATGATCCTCTTACTGCTGTTGCTAGAGGAGCCGGGTTTGCCTTGGAGCATCTCAATGATCTTTCTGATGTTCTTTTGGAAGTTGAAGATTTAGAACCGCCCCGATAATTGCGTTCGATACCCTCTTTTGAGAGACCACATCTCAAATCGTCC
>CAYWPY010000027.1:0-8589 GCA_964460255.1 uncultured Candidatus Saccharibacteria bacterium
AAGAAAGCTTCACGCAACGGGGCTTGGAAATTAAAAATCTTTTTATTTTGGAAGAAAAAAGAATTATACCCGCCGTAGCGGAAAAAGAGAGTTGAAAACCGACCGCCCAAATAAGTCAAGGATTATAAATTAAAAGAAGTAATCCAATGTAAATTAAAGAACGTAAAGAACGAACCTGTCGTTTTACTTTTTGAGAAAATATAAAGACAGAACCCATTAACCCGGCCCGAAGAGCGGAAGCGGGAGCGCCGACAAAAATAATAAAAAGAGCTAAAAAGAAAAGGGAGAAAAAAGCTTTATGTTTAATTCCCAAAATTTTAGCAAAAGAAACCAAAACTCCGGCAATTATTACTATATGAGTCCCGGAAATAGCTAAAAGGTGAGCAGCGCCGATTAGAGAGAATTTATCAGAAAGGTCGGGGGGAATATCGGATTTATCTCCCAAAAGAAGAGCTTTAACTATTGCTGATTGAGGATAAGGCAAACCGGTTTCAATTTTCGTTTCTACTTTTCGGCGAAAAGAAAATAAAAGTGATTTTAAATCATCAGATTTGCCGATTGTTTCTATTTGAGGATTAAAAAAGCTGACCGTTATATTGTCTTTATGATAATAATTACGGTATTTTTTCTCAATCGGAATCGGTTGACCCGTAAGGCGAATAATTTCTCCGTAATTTAAATCTCCGTCAATCCAGAGGACGGCTTTTTCATTAATTCTGTTTTCTTCCAGATTTTTTATTAAGACAACATTTCTATCATCTTCCACTACTCTACCTTCAACGGTAATTTCTTGATCTTGATACAAGGGTAAAACAAACTCCCGATTGGAAAAAAGATCGTAATAAGACGTGCCGGCTAAAAAGGTAAGAATTAAGAAAACAAGAATTCTTTTATCCTTAATTAAGAAAACGGGAATTAAAAAGAGTAAATAAAAAATTTCCGAATAGGAAGAAAGAAATAATCCAAACAAAAAAGAGAGCGCGGAATAAAAGACAACCTTTGATAAAATAAAATGACCCATAATAGTCACTTTTTTTAATTAAGATTAATCCCCTCTAATAAAAAAGCTATCTTCTTTTTTTAAAGCGTTTAGCCTCTTTACTAATTTCAGTGATGAAAGATTCAACTAAATCAATATATTTTTCATCTTTTAAATTTCCATCCTGATCAAAAACCTCGGTTATCTTTTTAAAGGTAACAATGTTTCCGAATGGAATCATTCCCAAATTAAGTAAAATTAATTTTAGCTTTTCAATCATTCGGATTCCTCCAAAACTACCGGCCGAAACACCAACGATACCAACCGGCTTCCGTTGATACTCATCCAAAAAACTATCCAAAAGTATTTTTAATTCACCGGGATAACCGCTATTGTATTCGGGAGAAACAATTATAAAACCGTCCGCTTTTTTAAATTTTTCTTGTAATTCTTTTTGACTATCGGGATATCTTTTAGTAGCGGACTTAACCCAGTCTTTGACATCAATAATCTCACTTTTAAAAGTGGTCTTTTTATGAATAAAATCGGCAACCTTTGCAGATTGCCTTCCTTTTCTGGCTGTTGCTAATATAATCGGTATATTTATCTTAGTTGACAATTTTTTATGTATTTTTTAATTTTTTCTTTAAGTTTTTCCATCTCCGCTTCAGTAAAAATATCTTTTTTCTGATAATCATCACTAATCGTTCTTTTATTTCTGAAAGTTTGTAAAAAATAATTTTTGGCTCCTTTGATTTCTTTAGCAATTGAAATTAAATCTTCTTCAGTATGAATACCGGGAACAACGGTCGTTCGGAATTCATAGTCATCCATAGTCATGATCAAGTCAATACTTTTTTTAATAATTCGGGAATCAATATCAATTCCGGTCGCCTTTTTATAATCAGTAAGAGGAGCTTTGATATCCATAGCTACATAATCCAAGAGTGACTCTTTGATTAGCTTTTGTAACATTTCGGGATTGGATCCGTTAGTATCCAACTTAACCGAATAACCGAAATTTTTAATTTTCTTAATAAAATCGGGAAGTTTTTTGTGGATGGTCGGCTCCCCTCCACAAATCACGACTCCTTCCAAAACATTTTTTCTTTTTTCTAAAAAGTTAAAAAAATATTCTTTCTCCACTTCGGGGGCTTTTTCAATCTCCTTGGGCACTACCAAAGTAGGGCTATGACACCAAGGACAAGAGAAATTACAACCGGCTAAAAAAACAGTGCAAGCCGGTTTTTGAGGGTAGTCGATAAGAGTTAATTTTTGAAGACCGCCAATCTTCATTATTAAATGGTAAAGGTAGCTCTTTCGGAATATTCTTGAGATTTACCTTCGTTCCAATCCTGAACCGGGCGTAAATAACCGACAATTCGAGAATAAACTTCACATTTTTTGTAATTTTTCAAGGAAGGATCCTCTTGATAACATTTATCACATTTTAAAATGGAGATTTTTTCATTACCGTCTTCATAGATTAAGAGAGCGCCGTCTTTTATTTGCCCGTCGTTTATAGTCAACTTTTTTCCACAATCATGACAAGTCCCGTTTTTAAGAGCTTCTTTTTCTTTGTTAAAAATTTTGGAAGCAATACCTTTCATATTTTTTTTAGATTAGTTAATATTTTTTTTGACCTTTTTTGGATGCTTTATTTTGCAATTTGGACATCTAAATTGTTCGCCGTGAATGTATCCGCAATTAGGGCAGACGGAAAAAGTAGGAGTTAGCGATATGTAGGGCAATTCGTAATTTTTAAATATATTTTTAATCAAATTTTTAGCCGCTTGCGGTTTGGAAACCTTTTCACCCAAAAAGAGATGAATAACCGTTCCCCCGGTAAATCTGGTCTGAAGACTGTCTTGATGGTCGATTATTTCTAAAGGATCATCAGTATAATCAACGGGCAAATGAACTGAGTTGGTATAATAAGGAACCTGCTTGGTTCCGGCGGCAATGATATCGGGATACTTCTCTTTATCTATTTTTGCTTGTTTGTAGGCCGTTCCTTCTCCGGGGCTGGCTTCAAGATTATACAAATTACCAGTTTCTTGTTGATAATCAATTAATTTATCGTTCATAAAATCAAGAACATCTTCAGCAAACTTCTTTCCGTCATCGCTGGCAATCGACTGATCCAAGAAATTAAGACAAGCTTCATTCATTCCAATAAGACCGATTGTTGAGAAGTGATTTCCGTAATAAGTTCCGCGCATCTCTTTGACTCCTCTTAAATAATGTTTACTGTAAGGGTAGAGCCCCTTTTCCATAAAGTCGTTAATTACTTTCCTTTTTATTTCCAACGATTCTTTAGCCAAATCCATCATCTTTTCAAGGCGGTTGTAAAATTCTTTTCTGGTTTTGGAAAGATAGCCGATGCGAGGCATGTTAACGGTGACTACTCCGATGGATCCGGTTAAAGGCTGACTTCCAAAAAGACCTCCTCCTCTTTTTATCAATTCTTTATTATCAAGTCTAAGTCGGCAACACATTGAGCGGAAATCTTCGGGATCCATGTCCGAATTCATGAAGTTGGAAAAGTAATTAATTCCGTATTTAGTGGTCGCTTCCCACATCGGATCAAGGGTTTCATTATCCCAGTCAAAATCATCGGTGATGGAAATGGTGGGAATCGGGAAAGTGAAAACTCTTCCTTTGGCATCTCCTTCCATGACTACTTCGTAAAAAGCCCGATTGAACATATCCATTTCTTTTTGAAACTCCCCGTAAGTAGCATCTTGAGGCTCTCCTCCGACTATTATTGACTGATCGCGTAAATGTTTGGGGACTTTAATGTCCAAAGAAACATTAATAAAGGGAGTCTGAAATCCAACTCTGGTAGGAACCATGCAATTGAATAAAAATTCTTGCATCGCCTGTTTCACTTCTTTGTAACTTAAATTATCAATAGCAATAAAAGGAGCTAAAAAAGTATCAAAATTACTCATTGCTTGCGCTCCGGCAGATTCTCCTTGAAGGGTAAAAAAGAAATTAACTATTTGACCTAAAGCGGGACGGAGATGCTTGGGAGGAGACGATTCTATTTTGGAAGTAACTCCTCCAAAACCTTGCATAAGTAAGTCCTGTAAATCCCAACCGCAACAGTAAGTAGCAAGTAAGTTTAAGTCGTGAATATGAATATCTTCATTTTTGGCTGCTTGACGAACGTTTTCGGGGTAAATTTTATTAAGCCAATACTCTTTTGAAACGTGAGAAGTGACATACTGATTAAGCCCTTGTAAAGAGTAAGTCATGTTGGCGTTCTCTTTTACTTGCCAATCAATTTCATCAATATAATCTTCAACCAGATTAGCAGATTTATCGAATTCGGCTTCAACTTCTCTAATTTCACGTCTTTTCTCTCTGTAAAGTATATAATTTTTTGCCGCTTTGGTGAGGTCTTCCATGATGAGGACCTCTTCTACTATATCTTGGATTTGTTCTACTTGAGGTACTTCATCACGACTAAATCTTCTTAATAATAAATCAAAGACTCGATCGGAAATTTCTTTTGCTTCCTTTTTCCCTCCTTGATTGGAAGAAGTTAGAGCTTTAAAGACCGCATTTTCTATTTTTGACTTGTCAAAGTCTACTTTTTCTCCATTTCTTTTTTCAACTTTTGATATCATGTCTAACTGAGTATTAAAATTTTGAAAATTTTAACAACCCGAGCGGGTTGTTATTTGATTAATTATCTATTAGTAATTATTACTATTAACTATTAATAGTCTATTATTTTTCACCAAAAGTGTCAACGATTTTAAAAACCGGTGGCAATTACGGTTACTTTGATTTCTCCTTCTTTTAAGCTATCGTCTTCAACGGCACCGAAAATTACTTGCGCGTCGGGAGAAACACGTTCTTTTATTACTTTGGCGATGTCGTTAATCTCAGCCAAAGAAAGATCGTCTCCTCCACCAACATTGAAAAGAACTCCTTGTGCATTTTCACAAGAAAGGTCAACCAAGGGCAAGTCAAGCGCCCTACCGGCTGCTTCTTCACCACGTCGTTTGCCTTTGGCAATCCCCTTTCCAAAGAGAGCCGAACCGGAATTTTTCATAATTGCCTTTACATCGGCAAAGTCAATACTAATTATTCCCGGTAGAACAATAAGATCGGATATTCCCTGAACCGCTTGTCGTAAAATCTCATCACAGTGCCAGAAAGCTTCGGAAAGACTGATGTTGTTATCGAGAGTGCTCAACAGTTTGTCGTTAGCGATTGGAATTAAAGTATCTACTTTTCCTTTTAACTTTTCTAATCCTTCTTCGGCAATTTTTGTTCTTATTTCTCCTTCAAAGGAAAAAGGCATGGTTACTACGGCAACGGTTAAAGCACCGGTATTTTTGGCGATTTCGGAAACAACCGGTAAAGCACCTGTTCCGGTTCCTCCTCCCAATCCACAAGTTAAGAAAATCATATCCGATCCTTGGAGAGCTTCTTTAATTTCTTCTTCATTTTCAAGAGCAGCTTTCTTTCCCGTTTCGGGATTCATTCCCGCTCCCAAACCTTCGGTTAATTCTTTTCCTATTCGTATTTTTTTATCAGCTTCGGTTTGTTTAAGGTCTTGGAAATCGGCATTAATAGCAATAAGTTCAATACCTTTTATATCACAACTCATCATTCTGGTGATGGCGTTTCCGCCCGAACCACCGATACCGACAACTTTTATTTTTGGTAATTGTTTAGTCATATTTTTTTAAGGCATAAATATTTTAAAAGCTTTCTTCAGCTTTTTAGTCAATCCGCTATTGAATTGAAAATCCATAAATCCTTCTCCTTTTTCAGCTTTAAATCCCAACTTTACCAAACCACAAACGGTAGAGAGAGAAGGGTCTTCTTGCGAAGGATAATAATCAGTCGGAGCAGCTACACGAACCGGTAATTCGCTTTTCTTTTTTACAAAACCAACTAAATTTTCCAATTTTGATCCTCCTCCGGTTAATACAATTCCAGCCGGTAAAAGTCCGGATCTTTCCACTTTTTCAAGTTCTTCATCAACCAATTCAAAAATCTCATCAATTCTGGCTTTGGCAATGTTCTTCAAATCTTCTTCTTTAAAAGTAATTTGTTCTCCGCCGGAAATATCAACAGCTTTACGTCTATTGGTAGCTTCTCCCAAGATATGAGAGCCCATTTCTTCCATTATTTTTTCAGCGGCGGGAATACTAATTCTTAATCCAATAGCAATATCGTTTCGAACATTATCCATTCCGATCGGTAAGGTAGCGGTATGAATCATCTCTCCCTCTTCATAAACGGCAACGGAAGTTGTCCCCGCTCCCAAATCAACAACAGCAACTCCCAATTCTTTTTCTTGCTCATTTAAAACAGCTTCGGCAGCAGCCGAAGAACCGAGAAAAAGATCGTAAATTTCTACTCCGGAATCAAGAACTACTTGTGAAACATTATCAATATAAGGAGTAAAACCCCCAACGGCCAAAATTTTAGCTTCCAATCTTATTCCTTGTAAGCCGAGAGGTTCTTTTATTCCATCTTGATCATCTATTATATATTCTTGAGGAATGACTTCTATTATTTCTTTATTAGAGGGTATAGAAAAAGTCTTGGCTGCTTCCAAGACTCTATCCAGGTCTTGTTTTGAGATAGTTTGATCGGCCCTGGAAACCGAAACTAATCCTTTTGAAGAAATACAAAATATATGACTTCCATTTAAGTTTACGTAAACGCCATCCACTTCTCTTCCCGCTTCTCTTTCGGCATGCTCAATAGCCTCTTTAATTACCTTGGAAACCTTCTTGCGGTTATTTATAACGCCTTTACGTACTCCTTCAGAAAGATTAATTGCTCTTCCCAGTACTTCAAAACCCCTTCCGTCGGGTTTTTCTTTACTTATTAAAATTTTTGTTGAATATGATCCTATATCAAGCCCAGCAATAATCGGATTTTTGCTCATTGGATTTGCTTCTTTAATTAAAAAAAAGATAACTCGCTACATTTATTCTAACTTTTTTAAAAACATTTTTCAAGAAGTCGAAGCCGATAAAAAAAGCTGTAAATTACCAATAAAGAGATAAGAAAATTGACGGATAAAAAATATTTATCTTGTCAACCCCCGCTTTAAAAATTCTTCTTCTTTAGCTCTCATCTCTTCTTTTTGTTTTTTATTTTTATGATCATAGCCCAATAGATGTAAAACACCGTGAACAAGAACGCGTTTAAGTTGATCATCAAAATCAATACCGCTTTCTTCAGCTTGTTTTTTAACTACTTGGGGAGCAATCAAAACCTCTCCTAAAAAAAGATCCCCCGGAAAAGAAAGAACATCGGTAGGTCCTTCTTTATCTCTATACTTTTTATTAAGAATAGAGATCTTTGAGGGGGAAATAAAAGCAATGGAAATATCTTTTTCTCCGGAATAAACATCAGCCACCAAATTTTTTAACTCTTCTACCTCTAAATCGTATTCGGTGCGGTTGTTTATTTCAATCATAATTTTTTAAATCTCTCCCAGTTTTCTTTTTTTGTTGTATTCAGCAGTCAATTCATTTTTTCTGAGAGCTCTTTTCTTTTTGGCGGTTTTATTAAGTTTTTTGGTAAAAAATCTTCTACTACGAGCTTCATTAATTATTCCCGATCTTCTCATTTCACGATTAAATCGATGAACTAATCGAGAATTATTTTCTTTTGATCTTCTTTTTGTTACTAAAGGCATATGACTTAATTTTTAATTTGTAATTTGTAATTTTTGATTTTTACTATTAACTGCATTCGAATATCTTTTTTAAAGAATCACCTCTCAAGAATCGCCAGCGACGATTCGGAGGTTGTACGCTCGTCGATTGATTTCAGCAGAGCTGAAAACCATGCTTAATCGACTCCGCGAACTTCTTTAAAAAAAGATTTTCTTCACTTGGAATTTTAAAAAATTCTACTATTTATTTTTTTAATTAACAATTAATAATTATCAATTATTAATTATTTAAGGCATGTTGGGAAGGTCTCTGTCCTTTTTTGACTTCCACCCACCTAATAGATGGTAATGAAGATGAAATATTTCTTGACCACCTCCTTCGCCCACATTAACGGCTACCTTGTAACCGCTCTCTTTAACATTTTTCAACTCAGCAATTTGGGGAATCTTATTCCACAAATAACCGATAAGCTCTTTATCCTCTTCTTTTATATCGTTTACAGTAGAAATGTGCTTTTTGGGAACGATTAAAACATGGACCGGCGCCAATGGTCTGATATTTTCAAAAGCCAAAATACTTTCATCTTCATAAACGATATCGGCTTCTTGTTTTTTATTAACTATTTTACAAAATAAGCAATCTTTCATATTTTACAATCTTTTTTTTATCTCGTCAATTATATCTTCTAATTTAACAGTGTGTTGTTTACCGGTCTTCATTTCTCTGATTATTATTTGATCCTTTATACACTCTTGTCTTCCCAAAATCAAAGTGTAATCGGCTCCAAGTTTATCCGCTTTAGCCATTTGTGATTTTAAAGAATCACGCCCCATCGATTCGTAAACCGGAATTCCTTCCGCTCTGAATTCTTCAAAAAGTTTGAAAGCTTTTTTCTTGGCCGTTTTTCCTAATTGAGCAAGGAAATTCTTTCTGGTTTCATTTTTCAGT
>CAYWPY010000028.1:0-8039 GCA_964460255.1 uncultured Candidatus Saccharibacteria bacterium
ACTTAATTTTATGAAAATATTTAATTTTTACCTTTCAGACATAATTATAATAATATTATTTTTTATTTTATTTTTTTATGTAGTAACTCGATTTAATATTCTACCAATTTAAAACTCACCCCTAAAAAGAGGTGAGTTTTATTTTTTTTATTCCCAATCTTCTTCGTCATCATCGTCCAAAAGGTCGTCATCCCAATCCTCCTCGTCTCCATCTTCGTCATCCCAATCTTCATCATCTTCTTCGGGATTCAATTTTAATTCTAATTCTTTTAAATTTTTCATAAAAATATTTATTGATTTTTTATAGTGCGACCTTTCTTGGGGTCATTATAATTCCAGATTATTTTTTGTCAACAACTTAAAAATAATATATAATTCATTTGATGATAAAAGCAACTGAAAGTAATATATTTTTAAAGTGGTTTCTATGGCATTTTAAGGATGCTCCGGTTAAAATTATTAGTATAACGGGGGATTACTTACGCTTTAGTTTGGATTTTTTCTCAATTAAACTTTTACTTAAAACTCTTTTTTATCCCTGGAAGAGAGTTTCTCAAAATTATAAAAAAGGATTAGCTAATTTGGATGAAAATATCCCTATTTTTATCTTAAACACATTTTCCAGATTAATTGCCTTCATTATTAGGGTTGTAATTATAATAGCCGGCATAATTTCTACTACCGTCATTTTCTTTTTGGGTGTATTTATATTTTTGGCTTGGTTTATATTACCCTTTTTAATTATGATCGGATTATTTTTTAGCTTTAATTTAATTATTTAATGTTTCAATTTCTACCAAAAAAAGCTCCCGTTTTTAAAGCTCTAAAAGCACCTTTTTTGGTTCGAAAATCCGAGCAAGTAAAGAAAATATTTTTTTACTTATTTATAATTTCAACTGCTTTCTGGTTTTTAATTACATTTAAATCCGATTTTAAAATAATATCCGGAGTTTCCGCTTTGGGATATGTATTTTTCTTTTTCTTTGGATATTTCTTATTTTGGTATATTAATCTTTTTTTTACTGATGGGTTAAAGAATAACCAGACCCCTATCTCATTAGAAGAGGCAAATGCAAATATAGAAAACATTAATTTTGCTCAGTTTTTTAATTATGAAGCTGCTAAATTGCTTGACAAAACAATCAAAAGCAAGAGTAAAGACTCGGTTACTCTCTTTTATTATTTACTTAAAAAAGATTTTAGCCACTTTATCTTTTCAAGGCTTTTAATTGATAAATCCGACTTATTAACTGCTACCAGATCTTTAAAGGGGAGAGTTAGAAATAGAGAAATTACCCAATCATTGAAGAGCACCATAACTATGAGTTTGGCGGTAGCCGTTAAAAGAGGAGGGAAGAAAATTAGAGCGGAAGATTTATTGGTTAGTTTAGCGGATAATGATCAATACTTTAGAGAGGTATTAATACAAAAAGATTTAAAAGTCAGAGAAATAAGATCGCTTGCTTTTTGGTATACAAGAATTAAAAAGAGAGAAGAAGAAAATAATAAATTTTGGAAATACCAAAACCTTATAAAAATAGGAAGTATCGGAAAGCAGTGGGCTTCGGGAGCCAGTTATAATTTAGATAAATACGCTGTTGATTGGACTGAAAAGTTATCAAAGAGTGGATTCAGAAGGATTGTCGGACATCAAAATGCAATTAAATCCTTAGAAAGGGTGCTTTCGGCTGACAGTAAAAACAACGCAATAATAGTGGGCAAGCCGGGAACCGGTCGAAGAAGTTTAATTGATGAATTAACCAGAAGAAGCTTTTTTGGATTTTCGATACCGGGAGTTAATCACAAAAGAATTTATAAATTAAATTTACAATCCTTAATTGCGAAAGTAGAAGGAAAAGAACAGACTGAAAAAGAGATTAATAAAATATTTAAAGAAGTAGTAGAAGTCGGAAATATTATTTTGGTAATTAATAACATTCATGAATATGTTGCCGGAAGCGATAAGACGGGAGTGGTTGATATTTCGGGAATATTGGATTCGTATCTTTCTTATCGAGACTTTAGACTGGTAGGAATAACCAATTATAGTGATTACCGAGGAACTATTGAAAAAAATAAAGCAATAAGCGGAGGGTTAAAGAAGATAGAGATTAATGAGATAGAAAAAGAAGAGACTGAAGAACTTTGTCAAATGATAACCCCTTCATTAGAAAATAGATATAAAATTTTTATTTCTTATCAGGCGATAAAAGCCACTGTGGAATTGGCTGAAAAATACTTAACGAGAAGCGCTTTTCCGGAAAAAGCTATGGATCTTTTAGAAGAGGCGATTATAGATGCGAGCCAGAAAAAGAAGAAGATATTAAAAAAAGAAGATATTGCTAAGATCGTATCCGAAAAAGCGGAAGTTCCGGTTGGAAAAGCAGTTGACCAAGAAAAGAAGGTTCTTCTTAATCTTGAAGAGGAAATACATAAAAGACTGATCAATCAAAATCAAGCGGTAAACGAAGTAGCTAAAAGTTTGCGTCGGTCAAGAGCGGAGATAGATACCAGAACCGGATTAATCGGATCCTTTTTATTCTTGGGGCCAACCGGAGTAGGAAAAACGGAAATGGCAAAATCAATTGCCGATATATATTTTGGATCGGAAAAGAAAATGATAAGAATCGATATGTCGGAGTATCAAAATATTTCCGATATCTCAAGATTGATCGGCTCGGAAACACAAAGTGGAGTTTTAACAGAGCAAGTAATAGAAGATCCTTTTTCTTTGATTTTACTTGATGAATTGGAAAAAGCGCATAAAAATATATTAAATTTATTTTTACAAATTTTAGATGAAGGGCATGTGACTGACGGAGTGGGGAGAAAGGTTAGTTTTAAAAACTGCATGGTGATTGCTACCAGTAATGCCGGTTATAAGATAATTATGGATTCGGTTCGAGAGAATATACCTTTGGAGAAGATAAAGCAACAAATCATGGATTATATCTTTAAAAAAGGTTTGTTTAGACCGGAGTTTGTAAATAGGTTTGATGGAACGGTTGTTTTTAAACCGTTATCCAAAGATAATTTAATGGATATTGCCGATTTGGAATTAAAAAAACTTAAAAATAATTTGACGGAAAAGCATATAGACTTTATTATTACTGATGAATTGAAGGAAAAGATAGTGGAAATGAGTTACGAACCCGTTTTTGGAGCTCGGGAGATGCAGAGAGTAATACAAAATAATGTTGGTGACGCATTAGCTTCAGCACTTCTTTCCGATACGGTTGAAGCCGGAGATAAAATAATAATTGATCCTGACGGATTTTCAATAAAGAAGATAAATAACTAATTTTATAAAATGAAAAAAACAATAATTAAAATTTTAATTCTTACAATTCTAATTGTAGGAACTTATCAGGCAACGAAGGTAAAACCGGTAGAAGTAAAAAGAGTTGAACGGGCCGAATATAATTTTGGAAAAGCTGAAAACTTTGATTTTTCGACCACACTTAGCATAGAAGAGGGAAGAACCGGGTATTATGATTTAATTTTAGAAGGATCCAGAAGCAAAGATATGGCTGAAGGAGATTTTAATTTAACTACAGAACTAGGAGATGAAGAAACAATCAAAGGTAAATTTATTTTTGATAAATCTGATTTATATTTAAAAATAAAAGAAGAAGATATATCAAGGGAAGTAGAAAACTTTTTCTTGGATAATTATGATATAACCAGAAGGAGAATTGTTAATAATTGGATAAAGTTTGATAGTGGAGAACAATTTAATTTTAACCTTAAACTTCCAGCTGAGAATGTAGAAGTTATTTCTGAAGACGAGGAACTCAAGGAAGAAGAGATGTATTACTATAAAACCGGTTTAATTATTGAAAATTTATTTGATAATAAAATTGACTCCGAATTATTTTTAGGGAAAAGTGATTTAAATCTTTACCAACTTAACCTCGATCAAGAGATAACATTAAATAGAAATTTGGAATTTAAGCAACCCTTTCAATCTTTCAATGCGGGATCATCCCCCACTTTGAAGATTGATGCTCAATTTTATAATTTTGGAGACGAAAAAGAGATAGAATTACCGAGTTCAATTATAGAATTATGAGGTAGAAAAAACTATTAATTGATCATTTTGAAAAGCATCTACTAAAGATGCTTTTTTTATTGGGCTAAAAGTATTGACATCTGTTTAATTGTGGGATAGAATGAAAGTGTTGTGGAAGATTGTGGAAGAAAGTGGGGAAAACCTTTAAAATCTGTGGAAAACAAATGTTTATAGGAGAATTTAATTACAAAATTGATTCTAAAAAAAGAGTGGCGGTCCCCGCTAAGTTTAGGGATGATTTGGATGGAAAAGTTGTTGTTACCAGAGGATTGGACGGTTGTCTATTTATGTATCCCATTAATGAATGGGAAAATTTGGCTGAAAAAATTAGCAGTTTACCACTTTCGCAAGCTGATGCCAGAAGCTTTTCCAGAGTTATGTTGGCGGGAGCGATGGAGTTGGAGATTGACAGCTCGGGAAGAATCTTAATCCCCGATTATTTAAAAGAATATGCCGACCTGGATAAAGAAGTAACCGTCGCCGGAGTTTTTAATAGGATGGAAATATGGGATAGAGATAAGTGGGAGGATTACAAAACAGCCACAGAAGATGAGGTTGGTGATATAGCGGAGAGGTTAAAAGAATTAGGTGTTTAATTATGGATAAAACACATCAATCCGTATTAAAAGAAGAAGTAATTGATCTTTTGAAAATTAAAAAAAATGAGAATTATATAGACTGTACGGCCGGAGAAGGAGGTCACAGTAAAGAAATATTAAAGAAAAACGGTCCAGAAGGTGAAGTTCTTGCTTTTGAATGGGATAAAAAGATGTATAAACGTTTAAAAGCAGAAGATTATGAACGATTAAGATTGGTGAATAAGTCTTATGTTTTTTTAAAGGAAACGGTAGAGAAGCTCAATTTTAAACCGGTTTCCGGAGTTTTACTTGATTTGGGGATGTCCACTTGGCATATAAAGAAATCAAAAAAAGGTTTTACCTTTCAAAAAGAAGAACCCTTGGACATGAGATACAATAATGACACTTTACTTACCGCTGCTGACATTATTAATAAATGGAATAAAAAAAATATAGAAAAAATAATTAAGGATTACAGTGATGAAAAATACGCAAAGGAGATAGCAACTGAAATTGTAAACAATAGACCATTAAAAACCACTACCGATCTGGTAGAAGTGATTAAAAAAGCTGTTCCCAAAAATTACCAAAATGGGAAAATTAATCCGGCAACCAGAACTTTTCAAGCTTTAAGAATAACCGTTAATGCGGAGTTAAGCAATTTAAAAGAAGTGCTTCCTCAATCTTTTAAAGTATTAAAATCGGGAGGAAGAATCGTGGTCATATCTTTCCATTATTTGGAAGATAAGGAGGTAGAGAAATTTTTTAAGAAAAAGGAGGGATTAAAAATAATAAATAAAAAGCCAATAACTCCAAATGAAGAGGAATTGGCTCAAAACCCTTCTTCAAGGTCGGCATTATTAAGGGTAGCAGAAAAAATATAATGACAAATAAAAATTATAGAGTTAAATATATAATAACTTCTTTAGTATTGGTATTTTTTATATTTTTGTATGTGTTTCAGGTTAGTGCTTTAACAAAAGAAACGTACTTGATGGAAGATTATCAAGGAAAGATAGATTCCTACAAGCAAGACAGTAGAAGTTTAGAATACAAATTTCTCCAAAATAATTCTTTTTTCGAAATACAAAATATTGCTCAAGAATTTAATTTTGAAGAAGTAGACAAAGTCAGTTATATTGAAGTATTTGGAAATGAGGTGGTGGTAAAATAATAATTTAAAATGAATAAAGTAAGAGTTAATTTACTTTTTTCTTTTCTCTTTCTGTTGTCTCTTATTTTGTCTTTTCGTCTTTATAAAGTGCAAATAACTCAAGCTGAACATTGGGCGGAGCAAGCTGAAAGACAGCAGAAAATTAATAAGGAAAAAGAAGGAGAACGAGGGAGTATTTTTATTAGAAATAGAGAAGAAGAAACTATTCCGGTTGCAGTGAATAGAGTTTGGAAAAGAGCCTACATTTCTCCAAGAAAAATAAAAGAAGAAGACGTTGATAAAGAAGAATTAATTTCTTCTTTAGTTGATATTTTAGAATTAAAAAGGGCAGATATAGAAGAAGAATTGAAAAGAGATAGTGCGTACAGAGTTTTAAAAAATGAATTAACCGAAGAAGAGATTAATTCAATAAAGGATCTTGATTATCCCGGTGTTTATTTGGAAAATCAAGAAAAAAGATTCTATCCACAGCAAAAGCTAGCTTCTCACTTAATTGGATTTATTGGGGGAGTGGGAAAAGGTCAATATGGAGTAGAGGGATATTATAACGATACTCTAAAGGGAACAGTTGGAATGGTGGAAGGATGGCGAAATCCGGGAAGAAGTGGAATTGTTAACAATTCTGCCAAGGCGGGACTCAATATTGATCTGACGGTTGACTATAATATACAATTCATGGCTGAAAAATTGATTAAGGAGTATGTTAATGATTGGAACGCTAAATCCGGATCGGTTATCGCTATGAATCCAAAAACGGGAGAGGTGATGGCTTTAGCTAATTATCCGGATTTTGATCCAAATAATTATCGTCAAGAGAAATTGGAAGTATTCAGAAACGATACGGTACAGTCGCTTTTTGAACCCGGTTCTATCTTTAAACCTTTAATTATGGCCATGGCAATTGAAGAAGGAGCGGTAAAGCCGGATGACACTTATAAAGACAAAGGTCACGAAGTAGTTAGTGGATATTCTTTAAAAAATTATAATGAAAAAAAACACGGGTTGGTAACTATGACCGAGGTGTTGGAAAAGTCAATCAATACCGGAATGGTTTACGTTCAACAACAATTGGACAACGAAGTATTTTTAAATTACTTGGAGGATTACGGTTTTTTTGAAAAAACGGGTGTTGATTTACAAGGAGAAGTTGCATCTCAAAATTTAAGTTTTAAAGGTGGATATGATGTAAATTTTGCCACTGCCTCTTTTGGTCAAGGATTTGAAGTTACTCCGATTCAACTTATGTCCGCTTTTTCGTCGTTGGCTAATGGAGGAAGATGGGTAAGACCATATGTAGCAGATAATTTTAATATAAAGCCGGAAACCAAAAGAGTTTTATCTTCGGGAACAACAACAGCGATAACCTCTATGCTTATCAGTACCGTAGAGAACGGTACAGCTAGAAAAGCTCAAATTCCAGGGTATTACATTGCCGGAAAGACGGGAACGGCTCAAATTTCGCGCTCTGCTTTAGGAGAGAGTGGAGGAGGTTATTCTGATAAGACAGTCCAAAGCTTTATCGGTTACGGTCCTTTGAATGCTGAATTTTTGATTTTAGTAAAAATGGAACAACCGGAAGCACCAACGGCAGAAGTGTCAGTAGTTCCCGTTTTTAAAGAGTTAGCTGAATACATCATAAATTATAAACAAATTCCTCCCGATTACGTAAGGGACTCAAATGATTAAAAAATTATTACAATTAAAAAAGATAAAGCTGGTTTACGTTTTAGGCAAGGATAAAGATCAAGTTGCTGATTTGGTTTTTAAGTTAACCAGAGATGGGAGTGTTGCTAAAATTAAACAGCCACTACTTGGACTTAAAGAAATATTTTTATTTTCCGGTAAAATTTTTATTTTGGCCGATGATAATTTTGAATTAGAAAAATTAAATAAGTTTTTTTCTTTATTTTTTGAAGTGATTGTTCTAGTTAACTCTGATGATATTGATAGAGAAAAAGAAATAGTTAGCTTTTTAGGGAAGGACAATACTTTACTTATAAATCATGATTTTAAAGAACGAATCTCGGCAAAAAGAATGCGTTTTTTAAGTTATGGATTTGATAAAGAAGCTGATTTTTTTATTAGCGATTTAATCATAAGTGATAAAACGAATTTTAAGCTTAACTATGAGGGAAGCACAATTCCGGTTTGGATTGAAGAAAAAAGCAAAAAAGAAGACGTTTTAAAGGTTTCTTCTGTTTTAGGGGTCGGAGTT
>CAYWPY010000029.1:0-7895 GCA_964460255.1 uncultured Candidatus Saccharibacteria bacterium
TTTTCTTTTAATTTATATTTTTTCATAATCACAAAAGTAGGGCTGGTAATTTCTTTTATTCCCCATTCTCTTGCAAATCCCTGAACAAAAGTAGTTTTCCCCGCTCCCAAATCACCATCTAAAGCTAAAATTCTATTTTTCCCTTTTTTAATTTTTTTAGCCACTTTTTTTCCTATTTTTTTTGTTTCTTTTTCACTTCGGGTTTTAATTTTCATAAATTGACTTTAAGCTATTTTTAGGTTAAAGTTTAACATAGTAGTATTAATTTTACCATGAATAAAAAAAGAGAGAAAATTACCGATGAAATCTCAATACAGGAGTCATTGGCAATAAAAATAAAAAGAAGAATAACTAATCTTTCTTCTTTTAAAGAAGAATTAAAAAGAAATTTAGATGAAAATACTTCCACATTATTAAATATAATAATGGCCGGAGGAGTAGTAATCGGAACTTCCGATATTCATATAGAACCTCTGGAAAAAAAGGCTAAAATAAGGATAAGAATAGATGGAGTTTTGCAGGACGTAATTGAATTAAATAGAAAAACATATAATGATATTCTTTCCAGAATTAAATTAATTTCCGGAGTCAAATTAAACGTAGAAAAAAAGCCTCAAGATGGTAGGTTTACAATTCTTTATCCCGGAGATGAAAAAAATAGAGCAATAGAGATAAGAATGTCTTCTCTTCCTTCCGAATATGGAGAAACCATCGTAATGAGAATTTTAGATCCTAAAAAATTGATAACCATTGAAAAATTGGGTTTGCGTCCGGAATTGGAAAAAATATTTAAAAAAGAGATAAATAAACCGAACGGAATGATTATAGTAACCGGACCGACCGGTTCCGGTAAGACAACTACTCTTTATGCCTTTTTAAAATATATCAGAAACCCGGGAATTAAAATTGTAACCATTGAAGATCCTATTGAATATCATTTAAAAAATATTTCTCAAACAGAAGTGGATCCTTCAAAAGGTTATGATTTTGCAAACGGTTTAAGAGCTATAGTTAGACAAGATCCCGACGTTATATTAGTCGGAGAGATAAGAGATTTGGAAACGGCGGGAATAGGTCTACAAGCAGCACTAACCGGACATACCGTATTCAGTACTTTACACACTAATGATGCCGCGGGAGCAATTCCTCGATTGCAAGCTTTGGGAGAAAAACCGGTTAATATAGCTCCGGCAATAAATGTAATCATAGCTCAGAGATTAGTCAGAAAATTATGTGATCGTTGTAAAGAGGAAATATTATTGGAAGAAATAGATGAAAATAAATTTTTAAATTTAAAAAATTCTTTAGATAGCATGGAAAAAATTAATGTTTCTAAAGAAAATACTATTTATAAATCAAAAGGTTGTAAAAAATGTAACTTTACCGGCTATAAAGGAAGATTGGGAGTTTTTGAAGCTTTAGTAGTTGATGAAGAAATACAAGACTTAATATTTTCCAATCCCTCCACTTCCGAAATAAGAAAAAAGGCGATTGAAAAAGGAATGATAACTTTAAAACAGGACGGAATAATAAAAATAATTGAAGGTAAAACTACTTTAGAAGAAATTAACAGAGTTGTAGGTTTATGAGTAAAAAAACGACTCCCGAACAAATTAAAGAAGATAAAACATTGGATTTGGCCCTCCGCCCTAATAAATGGGAAGAATATGTAGGGCAAAAAAAAGTAAAGAAGAATATTCAGATAATGATTGAGGCTGCTCAAAAAAGAGGGGAATCAGCTCCGGAACATATGCTTTTTCACGGAAATTCCGGACTGGGTAAAACTACTTTGGCTTATTTGGTAGCAAAAGAAATGGGAGCGGGTATAAGAATTACTTCCGGCCCGGCTATTAAAAAAACCGGCGAATTAGCTGCTATTTTAACTAACCTTTCAGAAGGTGATATATTATTCATTGATGAAATTCATCGCTTAAATAAAGTTTGCGAAGAAATGATTTATCCCGTTTTAGAAGAATTCAGTTTAAATTTAGTAGTGGGAAACGGTCCGATGGCCAGAACGGTAGATTTAAATATTCCTCCTTTCACTTTAATAGGCGCAACTACTCAATTAGCTTTAATATCCGGCCCTCTCAGAAATAGATTCGGGGCTACTTTTCGTCTTGAACCATACAGTGATGAAGAAATTCAAAAAATAATAAAAAGATCAGCAAGACTTCTTCAAATTGAAATAGATAACAAATCAATAAAAATGATAGCCTCTCGATCAAGATTCACTCCCCGAGTAGCAAATAGACTTTTAAAAAGGGTTCGTGATTTTGCTCAAGTAAAAGAAGACGGTAAAATAACACCTTCTATAACGGAAAAAACTTTTGAAAGTTTAAATATAGATAAAAAAGGTTTGGAATCGGGAGATATAAATATACTTAAAACAATTATTGATAAATTTAAGGGCGGTCCGGCGGGAATAAAAGCAATAGCGGCGGCCGCAAATGAAAATAAAGATACAATTTTAGAAATATATGAACCTTATTTAGTTCAAATTGGATTTATAAAAAGAACTTCTCGCGGAAGAATGGTTACTGATAAAGCTTATCAGCATCTAAAAATAGAAAATAAATAGAAAAATATGTCAGGACACAGTCATTGGAGTAATATAAAAAGACAAAAAGGAAAAAAAGACAAAAAAAGAGCTAAAAAATTTTCTAAATTATCCAGAAAAATAATAACCGCTGTTAAAGAAGGGGGTAAGGATCCTTCAATGAATTCTTCTTTAAAATTAGCAATTGAAAAAGCGAGGGAAGAAGATATGCCTAAAGATAATATAGAAAAGGCAATTAAAAAAGGAGCCGGAGAAGGAAAAGAAGGAAAACTAGAAGATTTTATTTTGGAGGTTTACGGACCAAACGGTTTAGCTCTTATTTTAAAAGGTTCAACGGATAATAAAAATCGAACGGTTTCAGAAGTAAATCAAATATTAAAGCAAAGCGGTGGAAAATTGGCAAAACCGGGATCGGTAAAATGGCTTTTCGATAAAAAAGGAATTATTGAAATAGAAAATTCTGAAGAAAACCAATTACTATCAATTGATGCCGGAGCAGAAACAATAGAAGAAAAAGAAGATGATTTAATAATTTATACTAAACCGGAAGATTTAAACAAAGTTAAAAACAATTTAGATGAAGAAGTGGAAATAAATTCTTATGATTTAGGATATAAACCAAAAAGAAAAACTGAAATAAATAATAAAATTGATGATTTTTTAGAAAAGTTAGAAGATCACGAAGAAATTGATCAAGTTTATTTTACCACTAAAGATTAATGATTATATTAGGAATTGATCCCGGAACGGCAACTATGGGTTACGGGATTATTAAAAAAGAGGGAATGAATTTAACTTGTTTGGAATACGGGCTTATTGAAACGGAAAAAACTTTATCGGATGCAAAAAGATTAAAAAAAATTGATCAAGAAATAGAACAAATATTCACTAAATTTTCACCAAACGTATTAGCAATTGAAAAAGTTTATTTCAGTAAAAACGTAAAAACGGCAATGACGGTAAGTCAAGCAAAAGGAGTGGTAATGGTTAAGGCTGCTAAGGAAAATATACCGGTTTATGAATTTTCTCCATCTCAAATTAAATCCACTATCACCGGTCACGGTAAAGCTAAAAAAATGCAGGTTCAGAAAATGATTAAATCTCAATTAAAATTAAAAAAAAGACCCCGTCCAAATGACGCGGCCGATGCTTTAGGAGCAGCAATTTGTGGTTCTCAAAAAATAATTCGTGATTCAATTACTTCTTAATTTTCATAAATCTACGTTTTCCTATTTGAATAACCATATTATCTTTTAAATTAATGTCACTTTGCCAATCACTGATTTTTTCTCCATTAATTTTAACCGCTCCCTGTTTAATTAACCTTTTTGATTGTGATTTTGATTTAACCAATCCGGTTTCATAAACTAAATTAAGAACTCCCATTTTGTCCTTACTTACTTTCATTTCCGGTATATCGTTCGGTTTTTTTCCTTTTTCAAAAACATTTTCAAATTCTTCTTCCGCTTTTTTTGCTTTTTCTTTATTATAATAAAGTTGAACAATCGCTTTAGCTAATTCCTTTTTTAATTTTTTAGGATTATCCGTTTCTTTAAATTCTTTTTCTACTCGTTTTAATTCCTCTTCAGAATAAAAAGCACATAAACGGAAATAATTTAAAATAAGGTCATCTCTGAGAGACATTATCTTACCATACATTTCTTTGGGTTTATCAGTAATATTAACCACGTTTCCCCAACTGGTAGACATCTCTCTTCCATCAAGACCATAAAGCATTTTGGAAGTAATAATCATTTGTGGTTCTTGGTTGTAAAACTTTTGTATTTTTCTTCCCGTTTTTAAATTAAATAATTGATCAAAACCTCCTATTTCCACATCAGCTTTTATTGCCACCGAATCATATCCTTGTAAAAGAGGATATAATATCTCATGAAGGCCGATTGGTTTATTTTGATCCCATCTTTCTTTAAAATTTCTTCTTCTTATCATCTGTTGAGTGGTAAATTCCATAGCTAAGGGAATAAAATCTTCCAAATTAAATTCATTAAACCATTCACTATTATATCTTATTTCCACTTTATCCATATCTAAAATTCTAGCCAATTGTTTTTTATAATCCTTCATATTTTCTTTAATTTCTTGATCGCTGATTTTATCTCTCATTTCTTCTTTATCCGAGGCATCACCTATTTTAGCGGTAAAATCTCCAATTATAAAAACTACCTTATGTCCTAAATCTTGAAAAAATTTTAACCTCCAAAGCATCGAAGCGTGACCTAAATGAAATTCTTTACCGGTCGGATCAAGTCCAAGTTTAACCGTTAATTTTTCTCCTTTTTTTAATTTTTCTCTTAATTCTTCTTTTCCTACAATATCTTCCGTCCCCCTCTCTAATATATTATTTATTAATTCTTTTTTATTTTTATTCATAAAGTAAATTTATTTTTTATTTATTCTAACACAAACCTTTTAAATTTTAAATTGATTGAATTCAAAAAAATGTTATAATATTGATTAGTATGAAAAAAAACAAATTGAAAAATTTATTCGCCGGCTTATTTTATACAGTAATTATTTTTATTTTCCTATCTATTTTTATAGGTTCTTTAACTTTTATTTATTTTGCAAAAGATTTACCCCGTCCGGAAAGTTTTATTGGTCGCAATATAGATACTCCAACTCGAATATATGATCGAACGGGAGAAAATCTACTTTATACTATTCATGGAGAAGAAAGAAGAGAAATTATAGATATAAATCAAATCCCGGAACATACTAAAAATGCTTTAATTACCGCTGAAGATTCTCGTTTTTACAGTCATTTTGGAATTGATATAGAAGGAATTGGGAGAGCAGTAATTACAAATATAAAAGAATGGGGTCTTGTTGCCGGTGGTTCTACTATTTCACAACAATTAATAAGAAATTCTCTTTTAACTCAAGAAAGAACTTTTATAAGAAAAATAAGAGAGTTAATTTTAACTTTGGAGTTGGAAAGAAAATATTCAAAAGAAGAAATATTGGAATTTTATTTTAATCAAGTTCCTTTTGGTCATAATATTTATGGAATAGAAACTGCTTCTCAAAACTTTTTTAACAAAAATACATCAGAATTAACACTTGCCGAGTCAGCTACTTTGGCAGCGATGATTAAATCTCCTTCGTCCTTATCTCCTTATGGAAATAATCTTAATGCTTTAATCGGAAGAAGAGATTATATTTTAAAAAGAATGTCTAATTTAGGATATATAAATGAAGAAGAAAAAGAAGAAGCTTTAGCTGAGGAAGCTGATTTTTCAAAATTTTCAAATTACCTCCGTGCTCCTCATTTTGTTTTATATATAAAAGAACAATTGGAAAATAAATACGGTAAAGAATTTTTGAGCAAAAAAGGTTTAAAAATATATACCACTCTCGATTTTGATTTACAAAAAAAAGCAGAAAGGATAATTAATATATTTGCAGAAAGGAATAGTAGCTCATATAACGCACATAATATGGCAACCGTTATAATGGATCCCAAGACGGGAGAAGTTATCTCTATGGTTGGCTCAGCAGACTATTTCGGTGATAAATACCCTGAAGATTGTATTCCCGGAAAGTCTTGTCTTTTTGACCCTTATACTAATGTAGCTACCAGAGGTAGACAACCGGGTTCTTCTTTTAAACCTTTTGTTTATGCAGAAGCATTTACAAATGGATATGATGGAGAAACTACGGTTATAGACGAAAGAAAAAACTTCGGATCAGAAGAAAATCCTTATATTCCTAAAAATTATGATGAAAAATATCGAGGAGAAGTTACTTTAAGAAACTCATTAGCTCAATCACTTAATGTTCCGGCAGTAAAAGTATTAAAAAATATGGCCGGCTTAGAAGAAAGTATTGAATTCGCAGAAGATTGTGGAATTACAACTTTTGATCAAGATCCTTATTATTATGGGCTTCCTTTGGTTTTAGGTGGTGGAGAAGTAAAATTATTAGAATTAACTTCCGCTTACGGAGTTTTTGCTAATAGCGGTTTAAGAAATCAAAATTCATTTATTTTAAAAATTGAAGATTCGGAAGGAAATATAATTGAAAAAAATAATTCTACTTCTCGAAGAGTTTTAAGCTCTTCAGTTTCAGAAGAAATTACTGATATTTTAAGCGATAATAAAGCCAGAACCCCAATGTTCGGTTCTAATTCACTTCTTCATTTTGAAGATAATAGAGTAGCAGTTAAAACGGGAACTACTCAAAATTATCGAGACTCTTGGACTTTAGGTTACACTCCGGAAATAGTAATTGGTGTATGGGCGGGAAATAATAATAATGTTTCAATGCTAAACGGATCCGGTTTAACAGTAGCCGGGCCCGCTTGGAGAACTTTAATGGAAACAGTAATAAATAATTACTAATTATTTTTTATTGGCATTACTACATATAGGAAATCATCATTACCAACGGGAGTAATTTTTCCCGGTCCGGAATTTTCACTAACGGAAAATATAATCTCCGAAGATTTTATTTGAGATAAACCATCCATTAAAAAGCGATGATTAAAAGAAACTTTTAAAGTTTTTCCTTCCACTTTTCCTTCTATGGAAGTTTTATAATTCCCTAAATCATTATCTTCACTATAAATATCCACTTTATTTTCTTCTTTATTGAAATTTAAAGTAACTTCATTAACTCTACCGCTAAAAAGACTGGCGACTTTTATTTTATTTAAAAATTCTTCTTTTTCAAGTAAAACTTGAGTATCGGAATTTTCAGGAATAATTGCTTGATAATTAGGATATTCCCCTTCTATTAATTTGGAGGTTAATTGAATTTTAGGGTGATTAGCTTCTTCCATCATCACTTCAAATAAAACTTGATTGGAATCATATTTAATTTTTAAATTATCTTCATTGCTGAATATATTCAATAATTCCTTAGCAGTTTTTTGAGGTAATATAAAAGAAAAATTTCCAACACTATTTTCTAAAAATATAATTTTTTCTGCTAATCTATAGCTGTCAGTAGCTGCTAATTTTAAAGTTTTTCCTTCAAATTTGAAAAATACTCCTGAAATTTCGGGTTTTACTTTTGTATTAGATGGAATATCAACAACTTGTTTTAAACCTTCAAAAAAAGCAGCTGTATTTATTTTTATTTCTTTATTATCTTTTACTTGAGGAATTATTGGAAAATCTTCCGGATCTAATCCTTTAATTTTAGTATTGTAATCTTCACAAGCAACTAATAAATTATTTTCATCAGTTGAAATATCAACTTTTTCTTCTTTCGGTAATAAATTTATAAAGCTTGAAAAAACATCCAAAGGAATAGTATTTTTTCCTTCTTCTTCTATTTTTGTTAATGACCACCATTTTATTCCAACTTCTAA
>CAYWPY010000030.1:0-7881 GCA_964460255.1 uncultured Candidatus Saccharibacteria bacterium
AATATAACCTTCATTTTTTACGTTAACCAAGCAAAATCTGAAATATTTGTTGTTAGTTTTGAACTTGTTTGGATGGCGAGTATTTTCCACATTTTTGGAGCCGATTCTAAAATATTGAGGGCAACTATACCTTGAATCTCGAATAGTAAGTTCTTTTGCTTTTTTTATTCTTAAATTCATTGCATGATTTGGGTAAACAGCCCCATTCTCATCAACGAACAAATGTAATGTGTTGTTTGGTTCAAAGGCCAATTCCAACCCTGGGCCCATCCAACTATCTACCATAATTAAGCCATATGAGAAAGGTTTTAGTATAATATTTGTTGCTGAACCTATTTGGTAATCGACTTTCAAATAGTTTAACTCGCGATTTTTTAATCGCTTTTTTCTCTTTAGCCTTTATTGTTTTTTCTCGCTCTTCTCTTTCAGCAAGAAGTTCTTCTTCTGTTTTTTTTACTACTCTTTTTTTACCCCTACTCTGGTTTTGATTTTTATTTTCAACTTTCCTTACTTATTAAAATTAGAGATTATGTTGCTTGCGGAGCTGCTTTTCTTCCCGATCCGGCTGTTCTTCTGACGTTACCACGAACCGTCCTGCTGTTGGTTCTGGTTCTTTGTCCCCTTGCCGGCAATCCTTTCTTGTGTCTTCTACCTTTGTAGCAATCAATCCTTTTTAACCTTCCAATATTTTCTCTCACTTCTCTCTTTAATTCACCTTCTACTTTATAATCTTTTTCAATTATCTTTCTGATTTTACCTAATTCTTCTTTTGTTAATTCACTAATTTGTATTTGATTATCAATTCCGGCCTTATCCAAAATTTCATTAGCTAAAGATCTACCAATTCCGTAGATATAAGTTAGTGAAACGTCTATTTTTTTGTCTGGTATATTTACTCCTGCAACTCTTGGCATATTTTAAAAATTATCTTTGTCTTTGTTTGTGTTTTTTGTTTTTGCAAAGAACATAAACCTTGCCGTTTCTTCTAACGACTTTACAATCTTTACAAATTTTTTTTACTGAAGAGCGTACTTTCATTATTTTCTATAAATTATTCTACCTTTTTCATTATCGTAGGGAGACATTTCAACTGTTACCGTGTCTCCCGGCAAAACTTTTATTCTATGAATTCTCATTTTTCCAGCTAAATGAGCATTCACTTCTCTCCCATCTTCCAGTTCCACTTTAAAATGAGTGTTGGGAAGAGCTTCGAGAACTGTGCCTTTTATTTTTTCTTTTTTATCTTTACCCATTACAATCCAAAATAGTAACAAATAGTATTATTTTTGTCAACTCATGTAGTCACTATTATAAAGGAATTTTAAATTTAATCAAGTAGTGACTCTAAAAACTAAGCAACCCTTTGATTCTATCTTTATTTTTGGGCACTGATCCCAATCCAAAGGGACTGAATCTGGCTTCAACATTTTTGATAAACGGCTTTTCTTGAAAAATTCTAGTCGCTTCTTCTCTATCTCTGCCTTGAGAAATCATAATCGCTTCATCCCAATCAATCTGATAATATACTTCTCCGGCAAATTCTACATCCAAATCGGCTTCTCCCGCATTCCAATTAATATTATTCAATTTATATTTGTGACTTAAGCTTGGCTTATAAACATCAATCCCGTCTATTAAATCATCTTCTTCTTCGGTTTCAAAATTAGCTAAAATCTGTTTATTTATTAAGTTATTGAAATCTTCCTTTGGAAAGGCTAAGGCAGTTACCTTAGCTCTGATCTTTACCGTAAAATTATCTTTTGCTTCTCCAACCCTACCACTCACATCCTCTTCTTCAATAATGTAATCAAATTGACTATCATCTTCCAATAAAAACTGCTCGCCTTTCTCTGTTCTTAAAACATTTTTACCTTCCTCTAAAAGAGTGCTTAAAATTTGATTTCGTGCTCGATCAAGATCTCCCTCGCTAATAATTGTTCTTTCTCCGGCTCCGCCTCCGGTCATAGATTCCTCGGAAACGGCGATTACTGTTTCGTAAGCAGCGGTTCCTTCCAATCCCGGTAATTTAAATTCAGTCGGTTTTATATTATAGTCCGCACCCGGTTCTACCGCTTCTACTTCTACTTCTACTTCTCCGGGAATAACTTGCCCCCCTTGATAACTTCTTCCGGGAACCATTATTCCGTCCTCAGCTTTAAAGACTTTACCGTCTTCGGTTTCAAATCTGGTTCCTTGTAATAAAGGTTGGTCATTATCCCATTGCTTATTCTGAATAACAACCGTTCCTCGAGCATGAGAAGCTGAATCTTGCATCCCGGTAGCTTTGAATTCTCTATATTCCTCAAAAAAATCAGTTTCAAATATTTTTCCCGCCAATTCCTTTTCTGAAGACGTCTCCTCACCCGCATTTACCGTAAATTTATCTTCAACTTCTACTCCGTAAGTTTCCGGCCAAATTTCAAGTTCAACATGAAAAGTAAAAAAATATATAACCGCCAAAATTATTAAAGCGGAAGAAAGCACCGAACCGATAAAAAATAAACTTTTCTTTTTTTTACCTTCCGTATTATTATTTTCCGGTTTTTTTTCTTGGGGTGGTTTTATATCGTATATTTTTTGAGACATATTTTTTTATTTTAGTATCGCTTTAATTCTTCTTACACCTCTACTGGATGACTTTTCTTTTTTAATTTTAAATTCACCCATATCTTTAGTGTTTTTTACATGAGGACCACGACAAAGCTCTTTGGAGAAAACTTTTCCGTTTTCATCTACAAAACTATAAACTTTAACCTTTTCCGGATATCTATCTTTTTCAAAAAAAGAGAGAGCTCCTTCTTTTACCGCCTGATCATAAGACATAGTTTCTACTTTTCTTGTTAAACCTTTTTCTATTTGCTCATTAACTAATTCTTCTACTTTTTCAACTTCTTCATTAGTCATTCCTTGAGGGTGGGAAAAATCAAAACGTAAACGTTTTGGATTTATATCCGATCCTTTTTGCTTTACATGCTCCCCTAAAACTCTCCTTAAAGATTCATGTAAAAGGTGAGTAGCGGTGTGTAATTTTACCTCTTGGGTTTCGGGATCTTTACTTACTCCTCCAAACTTCTTTTCCGCTCCTTTTCTGGAGGCCTCAATATGATTTTTTTTAGCTTTTTCAAATCCTTCTTTGGTAAAATCAACACCTTCCTCATTACAAATTTCTTCAATCATCTCAATGGGAAACCCATAAGTACTATAAATATGAAAGGCTTCTTTTCCGCTTAACTTTCCATCTTTAATTGCTTTTTGAAACTTCTTTAATCCTTTATTTAAAGCTTTTTCAAATTTCTTTCTTTCTTTTTTGATCACTTCAAAAACATCTTTTTTATTAATTTCTTTCAAGTAAAATTCGTCATAAATTTCAAAAACAACGCCGGCGATTTTCTCTAGTGAGTCCTCGGGAAGTTCTAAAATTTTTCTGTAGCGCATTGCTCTTCTTAAAAGTCTTCTCAGTATATAACCTCTCTCCGTATTGGAAGGCTTAATTCCTTCCGCAATCAAAAATACCGAACCTTTAACGTGATCAGCAATTATTCTTTTTTCTCTTTCTCCCACCTCTTTACTACTTAAAGAATTTATTTTTTCTTTTAAAGGAATAAAAAGATCGGTTTCAAAAACGTGAGATTTTCCTTGAACCACCATAGCTAATCTTTCTAAACCCATTCCGGTATCGACGCCTTGTTTTTCTAAAGGTGTCAACTTTTTATTTTCATCCTGAAAATATTGATTAAAAACCAAATTCCAAATCTCTACGTATCTCCCGCATTCACAATCCAAATGACAATCTTCTCCACACGGTTTTCCGGTTATGTCATAATGGATTTCGGTCGTTGGTCCACAAGGTCCGGAAACTCCCGTCGGCCCCCAAAAATTATCCTCCATACCTAATTTAACTATCTGTGAATCTTTAGCTCCCAAAGACTTCCAAATTTCTTTAGATTGATTGTCAACGGGAACGTCTTCAGTGCCTTCAAAATAAGTAAAAATTAATCTGTCCATATCAATATCACATTCTTCAGTTAAAAACTGCAATGCCCAACGACAAGATTCCTTTTTAAAATAATCTCCAAAGCTGAAATTTCCCAACATTTCCAAGAAAGTTAAATGATCTTTATCACCGACTTCTTCTATGTCCGAAGTTCTGAAACATTTTTGAGCAGTGGTGACTCGATTTCCGTAAGGTGATTCTTTATCAACATAATAATCCTTGAACTGTTGCATTCCGGCAGTGGTGAATAAAACCGAATCATCAGTAGGAATAAGTGAACTGGAATCAACAATTTTATGATCTCTTTCCTTATAAAAAGAGAGGAATTTTTCTCTTAACTCTTTAGAATTAATCATAATTTTATCTATTTATTAAGTAAATCTATCGGCAACTATGGAAGCGGCAAAAGAATGAGGTTTTATTTTTGGTTCAAATCCGTTACCTCTGATTAAGGCGGTTACCTCCTTGATCATATCCTTGGTGATTCCATTTTTGCTTACATCGGCATGAATATAATCAAATTCATAATCCAATTTAAAATCATTCTTTTCAATTGCCCTTTTCAACTCTTTTCTTAACATAACCGCCAATTGACAAGAAAGAAAAGTTTCTTCTAAAATCCGCTCTTTCCAAGACAAAAATTTATTTCGGGAAAGGATGGAATAATCGGTTTTCTTAAGAAAAAATCTACCACCGCGTCCCTCTTTTAAAACTACAATAGCAATTGGAAAGTGTGGTTTTTCTTCTGATGAAGAATCACAACCGACCACTATGCTGTAAGATTCATTAGCCGATTCACTCATATAATTAATAATTTCACTCATTACTTCTTCGAAATAAAGCATTCCTTTTGTCGGATTATAAAATTTTCCTTTTTTTATATTGGACATCTTATATTTGTCTAATCATTTTTGAAAATTCATTTGGTCTCAAAGAAGCTCCCCCTGCCAAAAGACCGTTAAATTTAGCTTCCTGAGTGTAATCTTGGCAGTTTCCCAAATTGGCACTACCTCCATAAACAATCAAAGTATTATCAGCAACTTCTCTGGAAAAAATTTGAGAAAGTGTTTTCTTTATTAAAAGTCTCATTCGTAGAGCCGTATCCGCTTTACAGGGTTTTCCCGATCCTATGGCCCAAACCGGCTCATATCCGATTATTATATTTTTCTCTTGTTTAATTCCATTTAATGCGTTTCTAAGTTGTTTTTTTATAACTTTACTCGTTTCACCATTATTTTTTTCTTTTTTTGTCTCTCCTACGCATAAAATAGGAATAAGCCCCGCTCGTAAAGCCGTTTTAATCTTTTTATTTATTATTTGATCATCTTCATTAAAAAATTTTCGTCGTTCCGAGTGTCCAACCAAGACGTATTTACATCCACTTGTTTTTACCATCTGAGCTGAAATTTCTCCCGTAAAAGACCCTTTTTCTTCATAATAAATATTTTGCACCCCTAAACTTATCCCTCTGTCCTTAAAAAGAGGAATATAAATTGCCGGTGGAATTATTACCGTTTCCACATCAGCAGACCCGGGAGATTTTTTAACCGAAGAAAAAATATTCTCCGCTTCTTCCGGTGAGTTGGGGTTCATTTTCCAATTTCCAATTATTATTTTTTTCATATATTTTTTAAATGTTTAGCTGCATCTTCCGGTTTAATTGTTGAAATTTCCATCTGCGACCCTAATTCGAAACCACCCATGAAAACGGATGTTTTCGGAAAGATAGTCCAGTGCCAATGATAATGATCATAATTTTTTCCGTCGCAAGGAGCAGTATGTAAGTAAAAATTGTAAGCCGGATTATTTAAACCTTCATAAAGTTTACTCAACGCTTCTTTAAATGCATCCGCTAATAAAGTTAATTGCTTTTCATTTATTTTTTCAAAATTAGAAAAATGTCTTTTAGGAGTTACTATCATTTGAAAAGCAACCTTGGATGCAAAAGGACAAAGCACTAAAAATTCATCATTTTGATAAACAACCCGTTCATCTTTTTTTATTTCCCATTTTTGCATATCACAGTAAAGACAACTTCCTTTTTCTTGTTTATATTCTTTTGAATTCTTTAAAGAGAGGCTCAAATCCTTATCTATCAGTGGAGTGGTTATTAATTGCGAATGAGGATGATCTATTGAAGCACCGGCCTCTTTACCGTGATTATGAAAAATAGAAATATGATTTACATGGGTTCTATCCATTAAATCCAAATATCTATTCTTATAAACCGTTAAAACCTCACTTACTTTTTTAAGGGACAACTGTCCCAGTGATTTGTAATGATCTTTAGTAATGATTACTTCGTGATACCCAACCGCATTTACTTTTTTGTAAAGACCACCTTCTTCTTTTTCATCCAGCTTTTTGGCGGGAATAAAGGCGGGAAATTTATTTGGAATCGAAACCGTTGTCCATTCTTTGGGTAATATATCCGTAGCTAATTTTTCTCCCTGATTAAAAACTTCTACCAATTGACTGTAAGTTTCCTTTTTGCAAAAAGGGCAATCTTCGGGATCGGATTTTTCTTGTCTTTCTTTGCTTTTAAAAGTTTCCGGGCGCTTTGCTCTTCCGGAAGCGATTACAACCCAATCTTTGGAAGCTACGTCGTATCTTAACTCAGCGGGAAATTGATCATTTTCATTTGAATTGTCAGAAGCTTTTAGATATTTATCCATTACCTCCAGTTAAAATTAAATTTCTTTTTATGGAATTATAAATAAAATCACCTTAAAAAACAAGGCTGAGATCCACGGATATAGATTTAATTCGTAATTGTTAATCAGAAATCCGCTGAAGCGGATTTTACTAATGACCTTTGACCTGTAACTGTTAACAAAATTTTCCATTGGAAAATTAATTGTTAATTTTTAATTGGTAATTGTTAATTGAAAATCCACACTTCTGTGGATTTTACTTTTGACCGTTAACTACTAACCATTAACTGTTAACGATGGGATTCTTCGAGCAAAGCTCTCAGAATGACAGAATCTTATTTTAAGCGAAGATATCCTCTTTGAAGAAATTCGCGGAGTCGATTGAGCACGGTTTTCAGCTTTGCTGAAATCAATCGACGAGCGCATAACCCCCGAATCCCGCTGGGAATTCTTGAGGGGTGGTTCTTCAAAAGAGGGTATCGAGCGCAATTATCTGCGAATACATCGAACATTATCATATAAATGTTTCGCTCTTTGCTCTATAGTCCCATAATAAAAATTTATAGCCGCTACATCATCAGCCTGATATTCAGTTGATGATAAATAATAAGTCGCTTCCGTGTTTGGTAAATCAGTATAAGGTTCTGAAGAATTTGATTGATCTCTTATGCTATCTAATTCTCTAACATTTGGCAGTCGCCACTCTTCTCCTTTTGCCGTGCATGCATCCATTGCCGGAAATGTATAGGTGGTGCTATCATAGTTTTCATCGAGCCAATCCTGACCCCCTGCATCATATGCCGGACTACTAGCAGTTACTAGTAATCCTGTCTCATGAGTTCCCCCAACTACTCCAAGAGTGCTAATTTCAGTTTCTTCTTCATCGGTTCCACTACCCCAGCTAACAAAAGTTGAAGCATCTTCCTTATCCCATAAAGCATTCATATATACATCACTATTGTCAGAAACGCATATCTCTCCACTCGGTGCCGTTGCTTCCGAAGTCCAAAGAATACAAGCTCCCGATGTTTCTCCGTTATTATCACAATAAATATCCTTATCTACCGTAGCAGAAGGATCGTCTGGTGTGTGATAATCTCTAACTGTAGTTGATGCTTCTAGATACCAACTTCCACTTGGATTATAAGTAAAGCCACTACAATTCTCTGTCAATTCTTTACCTAAAGAAACTTCCCTAGTTTCTCCATCTGCCTCCAAATAAGTATAATCAAC
>CAYWPY010000031.1:0-2446 GCA_964460255.1 uncultured Candidatus Saccharibacteria bacterium
AGAGGTTAGAGTCCTCTCGAGGGCACATGAAAATTTGAAAGAAAATTTAATTTCTAATTAATAATTTATAATTGCTAATTGAAAATCCTTACAGCGGATTTGTTACTCTTTAATAACTTTCAGTATCTGCTTATCTAAAAGATATAGTCGTCTTTAATATTTATTATGCATCTTTCTGACTCCATTGGTTCAATCTCTAAGGTTGGGCCAAAATACAAAGCTAAATTAAAAAAAATGGGGGTCCGCACGGTTGGGGATCTTCTTTTTCATTTCCCTAATCGTTACGAAGACTTTTCCAAGCTAACTAAAATTAGAAAATTAAAACCCAAAAAGCAAGTAACGGTAAAGGGAGAAATTAAAGCTATTGAAGGTGGTAAGACTTCCCGTAAAAAAGTTCCTTATAGTCAAGCAATAATAGAAGACGACAGCGGAGCGGTAAAGATAATTTGGTTCTATCAACCTTATCTAAAAAACTCATTAAAAAAAGGAGAGAAGCTTTACGTCTCCGGAGAACCGAGCTACGGAAATGAAGGATTGCAATTTATTAATCCTTTTTACGAAAAAATAAAAAAGGAAACAATTCATACCAAAGGATTAATTCCAATTTACCCGGAAACGGAAGGAATTTCTTCTCGTTGGTTGCGCTATATATTAAAGCCTCTTTTGGGTAAACTCTCGGGACTCCGAGAAACTCTTCCAAAAAAAATTAGAAACGACTACGATTTACTTCCCATAAAAGAAGCTCTTCAAAAAATACATTTTCCCGCTTCTTGGTCGGAAGTAAAAGAAGCTCAAAGAAGATTTTCTTTTGAAAGACTCTTTTTTATTCAATTAGTAGTCTTAAAAAAGAAATTAAATATTAAAAATGAAGCCTCCATTCCGATTGATCTTGATTTGGATTACATTAAAGATTTTGTAGGAAAGCTTCCTTTTGAATTAACTGACGCTCAAAGAAAAGCTTCTTGGCAAATTTTACAAGATATTAAAAAACCACATCCGATGAATCGCCTTTTGGAAGGAGATGTCGGTTCCGGAAAAACGGTGGTAGCAACAATAGCGGCTTTGGCAACGGCAAAAGCGGGTTATCAAGTGGCTTTTATGGCACCAACCGAAGTTTTGGCAACTCAACACTTTAAAAAAGTATCCAAATTGTTAATGGATTTTAAATTGAATATCGGTTTTTTAACCGGGAAAAAAGACAAATTCAAATCTAAAAAATTAAAAAGGCAATTTATAGAAATCTCCAGAAAAAAACTACTGGAAAAAGTAAATGAAGGAGAGATTGATCTTTTAATCGGCACTCACGCCCTTATTCAAGACAAGGTAACTTTTGACAGATTAGGTTTGGTTATAGTTGACGAGCAACATCGTTTCGGAGTGGAGCAAAGAGCAAAATTATGTAAAAAGAAGACCATCCCCCACCTCTTATCGATGACCGCTACTCCTATCCCCAGAACTTTAGCTCTGACGATCTATGGAGATTTGGATATTTCAATTATTGATGAACTACCGGCGGGAAGAAAAAAGATTGAGACTAAAATAGTAAAGGAAAAAGAGAGAGATAAGATTTATTCATTTATTAAGGGAGAGTTAAAAAAGGATAGGCAAGCCTTTTTTATTTGTCCCCGAATTGAAGAAGCTGAAAAGGAAGATCAATCTCCCTGGGCGGATGTAAAGTCGGTTGAAGAAGTAACTAAAGCTTTGGAGGGAGAATTTGCAGATTTCAAAATTGAATCCTTACACGGGAAAATCGCTTCCACAAAAAAAGCAAAAATAATGGAAGATTTTAAAAATCAAAAGATTGACATTTTAGTTTCCACCTCCGTTGTTGAAGTGGGGGTTGATATTCCCAACGCAACAATTATGGTTATCGAAGGAGCAGAAATGTTTGGCTTAGCACAGCTCCATCAATTTAGAGGAAGAGTGGGTAGAAATGATTATAAATCATACTGCTTTTTGTTTTCCAATTCCAATTCGGAAAAATCAAGAAAAAGATTAAAAGCCTTAATTGAATCCGAAGACAGTTTTGAATTGGCAGAAAAGGATTTACAGCTTAGAGGTCCGGGCGATTTAGCGGGAAAAAGACAATGGGGAATAGCTAGCTTTACAATGGAAGCTCTGCAAGATAGGAGATTAGTTCAAGAAACAAAAGAGGCAGCAAAAAAAATTATAGAAAGTGATTACAACTTAAATAATCACAAAATAGTAAAAAAGAAATTAAAATCAGTAGAAAAAAATCTCCATTTTGAATAAAAAATCCGCTGAGTACTCTCACGAGAACTAATCTTTAATCAAAAAAATCCGCTTATGCGGATTTAAAATTTAATTGGTAATTGCTAATTGATAATTCTTAATTGTTAATAGTTATTCTAAACAAATATACCCTTTTCGAAGAAGCTCTCAGCCTCTTTTTTCTATTTAGAACGCAAATACCCTCTTTGAAGAA
>CAYWPY010000031.1:2546-7330 GCA_964460255.1 uncultured Candidatus Saccharibacteria bacterium
AAGAAGCTCTCAGCCTCTTTTTTCTATTTAGAACGCAAATACCCTCTTTGAAGAAGTTCTGAGTCGATTTCTAATTTTAGAATGAAAATACCCTCACTGAGAGGACTCTCGGAGGCAATTTTGCACGGTCTTCTCGCTTCTTGCGAGAAGAAAATTGCCGAGAGCGTAAGGCCCGGATTGTCGCTGAACAATCCGAGGTGTGGTCTCTCAAGTGAGGGTATTGAATGATGTGACCCCGAGGGGATTTGAACCCCTGTTACCAGGATGAAAACCTGGCGTCCTGGACCAAGCTAGACGACAGGGCCTTGTCTTAATTTCAAAATCAAGTTCTTTTGTAGTATAATTAAATAATAAAAAAAATCAAGTTTAGTTTAAAAATGAAAATATTAGCAGTAGAAACTTCTTGTGACGATACTTGTATAGCTGTCCTGGAGGTAAAAAAAGATAAAAAAACTTTTCTCTCCAATATTACCTCTTCTCAAGTGGAGGTTCATAAAAAATGGGGTGGAGTTTACCCTACTTTAGCAAAAAGAGAGCATCAAAAAAACCTTCCTTTGGTTTTGGAAAAAGCTCTTTCTGAAGCCGATTTACTAGAAAAAGGCAGCTCGTTTAAAGAGGGAATTGATAAAATTTTAGAAAGAGAAAAAACTCTCTCAAAAAATTTAAACACCTTTTTAAAAAAATACAAAAAACCGGCCGTTGACTTTTTAGCGGTTACCGTCGGTCCGGGACTGGATCCTTCCTTATGGACGGGAATAAACTTTGCCAAAGCACTATCCTTCAGCTGGGATTTGGAGGTTATTCCCGTAAATCATATTGAAGCTCATTTTTTTGCCCCTCTTTATCTTAAAGAGGCCAACTTTCCGGCCGTTTCTTTAATTGCCAGTGGAGGTCATACTCAATTAGTCGTTTCTAAAAATCTTAAAGAACACAAAGTAATTGGAAAAACCAGAGATGACGCCGCCGGAGAATGTTTTGATAAATCGGCTCGTGTTTTGGGGTTGGACTACCCGGGGGGACCAGAAATAGAAAGACTAGCAAAAGAAAAAACGAGTAAAGAGGTAAATCTTCCCCGGCCGATGCTAAACTCAAAAAATTATGATTTTAGTTTCTCCGGCTTAAAAACCGCCGCTTTATATAAGTGGAGAGATGAAAAGGATAAGGATAAAGATTTTAAAGTGGCAATGGCTAAAGAAATTCAAGAAGCTATAACCGATGTTTTAGTTAAAAAAAGCTTTAAAGCAGTAGAAGAATACAAGGCAAAAACTATCGTTGTCGGCGGAGGTGTCTCCGCTAACTCATTGTTAAGAAAAAAAATAGAAGAAAAAGGAAAAGAAATCCAGGTAATACTCCCCGATTTAGATTTTTCTACAGATAATGCTAAAATGATTGCAGTCACCGCAGCTTATAATTTTGAAGATAAAACCAACTGGAAGAATCTTAAATCGAACCCAAACCTTAAAATAAATTAAATATTTGCTATACTTAAGTATTATGAATATACCAAAAGCATACGACCCAAATAAAAAAGAAGACGAAGTTTATGATTTATGGGAGAAAACGGGCTATTTTAATCCTGAAAAGCTTCCCAAAAGACATAAAGAGCCATTTTCAATATTGATGCCTCCCCCAAATGCAAATGATCCACTTCATATCGGACACGCTGTCTTTATTACACTTCAAGACATAATGATTAGATATAATAGAATGAAAGGAAAGAAAGCTTTGTGGCTTCCCGGTGCGGATCACGCCGGTTTTGAAACTCAAGTGGTTTTTGAAAGAAAGTTAGAAGAAAAAGGAGAGACCCGATTGGATATGAAAAGAGAAGAATTTTACGACAAAGTTTGGGATTACACTCAAAAAAATAGAGATTTGGTTAGAAATCAAATTAAAAAATTGGGCGCTTCTTGTGATTGGAGTAAAGACACCTTTACTCTTGACGAAAAAGTAGTAAACACCACCTACAAAACATTTAAAAAGATGGCCGACGAAGGCTTGATTTACAGAAGGAAAAGACTGGTTAATTATTGCACCAATCACGAAACGGCTTTTTCTGACTTGGAAGTAGATCACGTAGAACAAAAATCTCCTCTTTATTATATAAAATACGGACCATTTATATTAGCCACAACTCGCCCGGAAACCAAATTCGGAGATACGGCAATAGCAGTCCATCCCGACGACCGAAGATATAGAAAATACGTTGGAAAAGAAATAAAAATAGAAACTCTTCAAGGAGAGAGAAAAATAAAAGTAATTGCCGATGAAGCGGTCGATAGAGATTTTGGAACCGGAGCAGTAAAAGTAACTCCCGCTCATTCCGAAGTCGACTTTGAAATTTGGCAACGTCATAAGGATGAAATGCCGGAACCGATCGAAGTAATAAATAAAGAAGGTAAAATGATGGCCCCGGCCGGACCTTATAAAGGAATGCCGGTTAAAAAGGCAAGAAAAAAACTGGCTGAAGACTTAAAAGAAGCCGGGCTACTACAAAGAATAGATGAAGAATATACACATAATTTATCCGTCTGTTATAAATGTGGAAAAGAGATAGAGCCGATCCTGATGGAACAATGGTTTATAGATATTGAACCACTGGCAAAACCGGCTATTGAAGCAGTTAAAAACGACGATGTTAAAATTATTCCCGAAAACTATAAAAAGGTTTACCTACATTGGATGGAAAACATAAAAGACTGGAATATATCCCGTCAAAATTGGTGGGGGATTCCGATTCCCGCTTGGAAATGTTTGGATTGCTCCAGTGACGAAGATCAAAAGTGGATTATTACAGAAGGAGAAGAGCCGAAGAAATGTCCTCAGTGTGGTGGAGATAATTTAGAACAAGACGGAGATGTTTTCGATACTTGGTTTTCTTCCGGGCAATGGCCTTTTGCGACCTTGCTTAATGAAGAAAACCCGGAACTGGAAAAATATTATCCCACTTCGGTTATGGAAACGGCTTACGACATTCTTTTCTTTTGGGTAGCTAGAATGATTATGCTCGGTCTTTACAGAACGGGAGAAGTGCCATTTAAACATGTCTACTTGCACGGCCTGGTCAGAGACGAGAATAGAGACAAGATGTCCAAGTCCAAGGGTAATGTTATCAATCCAATAGAAGTAGCCGACGAATACGGCACTGATGCCCTTAGAATGTCGCTTATTATCGGTAATATGCCCGGTAAAGATTCTACTATCTCGGAAAATGAAATTAAGGGTTACAGAAACTACATAAATAAACTTTGGAATATGTTCCGCTTCTTAATGATGCGTTGTGATGATTACAATCCAAAAGAAAAAGTAAAATTAACGAAAGAGGATAAAGAGTTGGTTAAAGAATTTGAAAAAAAATCAAAAGAAATAACTACTCACCTTGATAATTTTGAATTTTCACACGCGGCCGAAAAATTATATCACTACAGCTGGCATAGATTTGCAGACGAAATAATCGAAGAATCAAAAGAGGTTTTGGATGATGACAAAAAGAAAGCCGCCAGAGAAAAGGTATTATTTACCATTTTTGCCGGTATTTTGAAGTTGGCGCACCCATTTATTCCTTTTGTAACTGAAGAAATTTACCAAAAAATTCCTCTTGAAGATAGAAAAGAAACAATAATGATTGAAAATTGGCCAATATAAAATGGATTTCTACTTATTCTTTTCATTGGGCATTTTGCCCAGCTTAATATGGCTTCTTTATTTCTTAGAAAAAGACAAAGATCCGGAACCAAAACAGATGATTGTTCTCGCCTTTGGTTTGGGAATTTTGGGAGCGGGTCTGGCTTCTCTTTTTCAAGGATACCTCCGAGAAATAATTATGAATTTAACCGGTTTTAAACCAGCGGTAATCGCCTTTTTAAACTCATTTTTGGCAATATCTTTTCTTGAAGAGTCAACTAAATTTTTAGCTGCTTCATTTATTTTTGTGTTCGGAGTTAAAAATATTGACGAACCGGTTGATTTTATCATTTATATGATCACCGCCGGATTGGGATTTGCCGCCTTTGAAAATTATCTGTACTTTTCCAACGCGGCAGCAACCATAATTGCGGAACTAATCTTTTTAAGGTTTGCAATTACCACTCTTTTCCACGCTCTCTCAGCCGGAATATTAGGCTACTTTATCTCTAGAGCAGTAAGAACAAGAAGTGATTATCTTATCTTTACCGGATTAATTACCGTAACTTTTTTACACACTCTCTACAACGCTCTTATTGAACTAATGTCCACTACGGGAGATCTTTTTTACTCGTCATTCTTACTAGTCTTTATCTTTTTATTAAGTCTTGTTTTAGTGACAGCTTTTACCAAAACAAAAGAAATGAAAAGTATTTGCGATTGTTCTTTTTTAAAAAAAGAGGTTTAAATTATAAATTAAATAAAATAAAATGGCTGATAAAAACGAAAACTGGGAAAATAAAAAACTAAAAAAAGGAAAAAGTTGGCTTTCTAAGCAAGGAGAGCTAACCGTTGACGTTTATCAAACCGAAGAAGACATAGTAATTCAAACCGCTATCGCGGGAATAAAAAAAGAAGATATAGAAATCATTACCGAAAAAGATATGGTAGTGATCAAAGGAGTAAGAGAAAGACCGACCGAAGGAGAAGTAAAAGAATTTTTTATTGAAGAATGTTTTTGGGGGCCTTTTTCCAGAGAAATAGTTCTTCCCGAAGAGACCGACCCCAGCCGGATAAAAGCAACTATGAAACAAGGTGTTTTAACTGTAAAAGTACCCCGAATAGAAAGAGAAAAGCGCAGAAAAATAGATTTGGAAGAATAA
>CAYWPY010000032.1:0-7157 GCA_964460255.1 uncultured Candidatus Saccharibacteria bacterium
GATCAAATTAAAAAAATGATTACCGGTTGGAATATTTCAAAAGATGATTTAAAAGGGGTTGTTTTAAGATTAGAAGTTAGGGGTTACGTTAAAAACTTAAAAGCAATTAAAGATATAGTTAAAGATAATTTAAAAGAGGTTAATTTTTACGAGGGTAGCCCTGAATTTTCAAATGTAATTATATTAGAAAAAGGAGAAAAGTTAGAGATAGTAAAAAAAGTGAAAGAAGCAATAGAAAAAAGAACCGACTTAATAGAAGAGAAAGGTTTGGATAAAAATCAAGTTTTAGAAGAAGCATTAAAAAAAGTTTTAAATTAAAATGGGTATTAAAATAGAAAAAATAAAAGCTAAGGGATTAGGTCCTTTGAGTGAATTCTCTCATAAGTTGGGTAAATTTAATGTTATTTACGGTCCTAATGAAAGAGGTAAGACTTTTCTTACTGAATTTATATTACGCTGTCTTTTTAAAAACACCGATCGCTGGGATATTCGTAAAGAAGGTAGAGGTAAAGTTTTTGTAAGTGGAATCGAGGACGAGCCGGTTGGATTGACTATATCTTCTGATTTAAAGTTGGATTCTTTCATGGAAGAAAAGAGAGGCTTACCTCCCCAGTTATCCAAATTATTGGTGGTAAAAGGGTCCGACGCCAAGATTGATGATGATTCTCAAGGTGGCGTGAGCAAGGAGGTGGTGAAAGAATTTTTAACTGAAAAGGGTCTTTTGGAAGAGATAGAAAAAAATATCAGCAAGACAATTCAAAAAGCGGACATAAAAAAAGAGCCAATCGATATTTATAAACAAGGAGAGGGGAGAGATTTAAAAAGATTAAAAAAAGAGCTCAGTAAATTAAATGATTTAATAGAAGAGATTGAAAAAGATTATTCTCCCGGCCACTTAGAGCAATTAAAGATAGAAAAAGAAAAACTAAAAGATAGGTTAAGCGCTCAAAAAAGGGCTAAAAAATACAAAGCCTACAAATTAAATGAAGAATTAGAAAAGCTGGAAAAGGACTATCAACGATACGACAAAGAAGAGATAGCTTCTCTTTCCAAAAATATAGAAACCGAAAAAGAATTACGGCGGAAAATAGAAAAGAAAAAGAAAGAATACGAAGATAAAAAAGAGAGGGCTCAAAAATACAGAAAGCTGGAATCTGTTTTGGATAACTACAATAAGCTTAAAGAAAATGTTAGTGAGCCGATAGCTATGGTTTGGAAGCTGATCCCGACCGCGTTATTTATAATTTCGGGATTAATAACCGTTTTAGTAAATGAAATATTGGGAGTTTTGGGGTTTGTGCTAACCGTCGGTTTTATATTTTATTATCTTTATAAGTATAAAAAAAAGATTGACAGCAAAGATAATAATGAGGAGCTAGAAAAATTGAAAAAAGAATTTAAAGAAGAATTTGGTAAAGAGATAAAATCGGTTGCTACTTTGGAAGCAACAGCTAAAGAATACGGATCGGCTCCGGAAGTGGCTAAAACCATAAAAAACAATTTGGAGGAGCTGGAAGAAGAGTTTTCAGCTCTTTTTACCCAGATTAAAGCTCAAATTAGAAGTATTGACGGACAAGATGTTGATAAGGACAAGTGGAAAGAAAAATTAGCTGAGATTAGAGATAAAGAGGAGTCCCTGAGACAAAAGAGAGAAAAAATAAAAGATCGACTATCTTCTTTAAATATAGATCCATCTGATTACGTAGAAGAAAAAACGGACGTTGATTATAGTGCTGAAAGAGTTAATAATTTGGAAGCAGAAATAAAAGAAAAAGAAGAGAAGATTAGAAATAGAGAGAAAAGCCTTAAAGATATAGAGATGAAGATTGCTCAGTCGGTAAGTGATGATTCAAAGACCGGCTTCTCTGACCTTTACCAAGCCTTGCATCAAGAAAAGAGAGAAGTTGAAAAAGAACTTAAATACATAAAAACAGAGATTGTAGCTGGAAAGATAGTCTTTGATGAGCTGGAGGAGTTAAGAAAAAAAGAGGATGACCGGATAAAAGAAAATTTAAAATCAAAAAAGATTCAAAAGGTAATATCCAAAATGACCGCCGGAAGATACAAAGGGGTAAATTTGGTGGGTGATAAACTGGAAGTTATTGGTGAATTAGAAAATTTTGATTTGGATCAGCTTAGCACCGGCACCGGAGAGCAAATTTTATTGGCTTTAAGAGTAGGGTTAAGCAGTGAACTTTTAAAGAAGGACTCAATGTTTTTACTTTTGGATGACGCCTTTCAAAACTCCGATTGGGAAAGAAGAGAGGTCTTGGTTAAAAACTTAGCTGATTTAGCTGAAGAAGGTTGGCAGATAATCTACTTAACCATGGATGATCATATTAAAAATCTTTTTGAAAAAGAAGGAAAGAGGTTCGGTGACAGCTTCAGGAGTATATCCATTTAAAAAAAAGAATATATTTGACAATATAATTAATTAAGTAAAAACTAAAGAAGAAAGGATAGGTTGCTTATTTTAAATAAAATATCGTTTTTAATTACTTACTTATGCAATATCCATACACTTTAGCCTTAAATTTAATATTTACAACTTTTATTACCTTGATAGGATGCTTTATTTTTTCCTCAGCAGTGAAAAGGATAAATAACATTGGTGAAATTTATTCTATAAAAATGATATTAGGTTATTTAATCACTTCTTTTCTAATTTATCTGTTATACCCCTATCCTTTATTTAACAATTTAGAGAGTGTAGAATTACCTTTAATAGTTGATTTTTTTGCATATTTACTTATCTTGTTATTTGTTTTTTCTTTATTGGCTAAGATGGTTCTCTTTTTAAATTTTAAAGAAATATTAGTCTTCTTCTTTTTATTTATTTTTATAATTTTTCCCACTTTGGGATTTTTAAATGATACTTCTATAAAATTTTTTCAATATATAGAACCATTTAAATCCGAGTTAGTAAAAATCGAGCAAGAAAATGAAACAATTGAAGAGGGTGAAAAAACTGAAAGAAACTTATTACTTGTAGAAAGTGAAGAGCTTCAAAGTGGATTGTTAAATTGGCCGGTAGAAAGACTTTTAAAAGTAGTTGAGGATTTAAAATAAATTTTTAATTTTAAAGCACAAAAAAGATATTAACTTGTGATAGGTCCAACCTATCACATCTATCACAAACCTATAACAAAACATCTAAAAATAAACATTTTCAACTTAATCCGTGTGAGGTCCAACCTCACACAACTTTTTTTCAACTCAAATTTTGTGCTAGGTCCAACCTCACACAAAAACCTCACACAAAATATGATTAATTTTTATAAAATTTATGAATGACAAGAAACATATTAAGAGATGTATTAAATTATCTCAAAAAGCATTAGAAAGAGGTGATAATCCTTTTGGAGCTCTTATTGCTAATGAAGACGGTGTTTTAGTAGAATCAGAAAATAAAATTAAAGAAAATGATGTAACCAATCATGCCGAAATAATGGTGATGCGAAAAGCTCAAAAAATGCTAGAGACCGATGATTTATCGGATTACACTATTTATTCTAATTGCGAACCCTGTCCGATGTGTGCTTTTATGATTAGGGAATTAAAATTTAAGAGAGTTGTTTTTGCTATCCGGTCTCCTTACATGGGTGGATATAGTAAATGGAATATATTGGAAGATAAAGATTTACTTAAATTTAAACCAATTTTTACTGACCCACCGGAAATTATTGCCGGACTCCTAGAAGAAGAGGCTGCGGAGGTTTTTAAAAGAGCAGGGTGGACGATACAAGAAGGAATTAAATAAATTAGGTAATTTCTTAAAAAAAAGAAGGCTTCCATTTTGGAAGCCTTTTTGTATCCTTACAACTAAACTTGCGCTTGTTCAAGAATAATCATGATAAAATCTATCATTTCAAGAATTAATTCTTCTAGAGAAACAAGAATTGTAGGTGAAGCTATCTTGAATACTAATAATATAGCTGCAAGTTGAACAAATGTTCTCATAAAGATCAGAAAGAAAGAGTATTATTTTTAAAAGACGTGACTTACGTCCCGAGGTGTTTTTAAAGCACCTCTTAATCTCTATTCCCTCTGTCTGAATGAGTGTTGCAATGAACTGTTTATATTATAAACATTTAATTATATTTTGTCAAATATACTTGCATTTCTAAATAGATATGTTATTTTAATAGTACTAATTATTAATAACAAATAAGACTTATGAAAAATAAAAATAAAGAAATTAAAAAAGACGAAATTCAAGAAGAAAAAGAAGAAAACAAAATGCCACTTATTGGAGAAAAGGCTCCCTCCTTTAAGGCTAATACAACTCAAGGAGAAATTAATTTCCCCAAAGACTTTAAAGGAAATTGGGTGATACTCTTTAGTCATCCGGCTGACTTTACCCCTGTTTGCTCATCAGAATTTATGACTTTCGCTAATCTTCAAGATAAGTTTGAAGAAGTAAATACGAAATTAGTCGGGCTTTCTGTTGACGGATTACACTCTCACATTGCTTGGCTCAGAACTTTAAAAGAAAAGCTTACTCATAAAGGAATTGAAAACGCTGAAGTTACTTTTCCGCTTATTGATGACGTAAGTATGAATGTTGCTAAAAAGTATGGAATGATACAACCCAATGAAAGTGAAACAGAAGCGGTAAGAGCAGTATTCTTTATCGATCCCAAAGGAGTAATAAGAACTTTGCTTTATTACCCGCTTAGCTTGGGAAGAAACTTTGATGAGCTTTACAGAATAATTGTTGGACTTCAAACTGCTGATGAATTTAACGTTGCTACTCCCGCTGATTGGCAACCGGGTGACGATGTAATCGTTCCTCCCGCTTCTACTTCGGATATGGCTGAAGAAAGAATGAAAGATAATTCTATAAAGTGTGATGATTGGTTTTTCTGCAAGAAAAAGCTATCCAAAGAAGAGATAGAAAAGAAAATTAAAAATTAATCACATTATTAAAACTTATGCATGAATTACCTAAGCTTTCATACTCTTACGATGCTTTAGATCCTTTCATTGATGAAAAAACAATGAAGATCCATCACCAAAAGCATCACCAGGGTTATGTAAATAAATTAAACAAAACCTTGCAAGGAACTAATTTTGAAGACTGGTCTCTAGATCAATTACTGAAAGGATTGAAAGATATCCCACCTAAAATAAAGACTTCGGTTCGAAATAACGGAGGAGGTCATGCTAACCATATTCTTTTCTTTGAAGGAATGAGCCCTTCGGGAAAAGATAAACCGGAAGGAGATCTTTTAGAAGCCCTGGAAGACTCTTTCGGTGGCTTTGAAGAATTTAAAGAAGAGTTTGAAGAAGTAGCCGGAAGTCATTTCGGGTCCGGTTGGGCCTGGTTAGTGAAAAGTGGAACTGATTTAGAAGTTTACTCAACAAGCGGACACGACAGCCCGGTTACAAACGGTTTCCAACCTTTACTAAACCTAGATGTCTGGGAGCACGCCTATTACCTTAAGTATCAAAACGAAAGAGGTAATTACATTAAAAACTTTTGGGATGTAGTTGATTGGGAAGAGATAGAAAAGAGATTTGAAGAGTAAGAGGAGATTATATTAGTTAAAATCCGACACTTTTTTGTGTCGGGTTTTTTTATTTATGATATACTGCAATAGTTAATTATTAAAATTATAAATGGATGAAGAAAATATATATTTTGTTATTGGTAGGGTTAATATTAACCGGTTTAGGATTTTGGGCTATAGTTTTTGATTTACAACTTCCACCTAAAACTTATGTTGATTGGAAACTTGATCAAGCTAACTATTGCGAAGTAGAGGAAGATTGTGTCAATTTAGGAAATAAGTGCCCCTTTGGCTGTTATATATACGTAAATAAGAATGAAGAAGAAGAGATGAAAAATTTACTTGACTCTTTTAAATCTAAATGTGTGTATGGTTGCGAGCAGTGCCTGGAAGTTGATTGTCTAAGTGGAAAGTGTGAGCCTGTTTGTAATTAAAAATAATAAAATAAAAAAATGAAGAAGATAATCTTAATCGGAATAATAGCTATCATAGCCTCTTTTTTAGTTTATAATAATCTATATGCTCCATCGCCAGAAGAAGCTGATCCAAAAAATAACGACCCAATTAATGATAATGATGAAACTAATAATTTTAGGGGTAAGTTAGCAATAGTTATCGATGATCTGGGGTATAATCCGGACTTAAATGAAAGATTAATGGAGCTGGATGAGGATTTAACTGTGGCGATTTTACCCTTTTTAAAAAATACTCAAAAAGCAGTTGACGATTTTAGTGAAAGGGATAATTTTGAGCTTATACTGCACATGCCTATGGAACCGATTGGCATGGAACATATTGAAGATCAAATGCTAATGTCTACTTACTCTAAAGAAGAAATGAATTCACTTTTAACTGAAGCAATTTCAGAAATGAACGGACAAGTAAGTGGGATAAATAACCATAAGGGTTCTAAATTTACTTCCGATGAACAAAAAATGAGAGAATTTTTAAGCCTAATCAAAGAAAAAGATTTATTTTTTGTAGATAGCTATACAATAAATACATCAGTAGGAAAAACCGTAGCAAAAGAAATGTCTATACCGACCGCTAAAAGAGATGTCTTTTTGGATTATGTAGATGATGAAGAGGCGATACGAGAAAAATTATTTGAAGCTAGAGATTTAGCTTTAGAAAACGGATCGGCAATAGCTATAGGCCATCATAAAGAAAAAACTTTGAAAATATTAAAGGAAGAGTTACCCGAACTTAAAAAAACGGGTGTAAAGTTAGTTAAAATCTCTGAACTTTTAGACTAATTTCTAATAAATTTTAACTAAATTGTGATAGGTTGGACCTATCACAACATTTTTTTAACTTAAATTTCTCCGTGATAGGTTGGACCTATCACGTAGATATTATAGTTTTTTAACAAAATTTATCTGTCTGGTATAATAAAAAAGCAATGAAAGGATTAGTAAACCTTTTAAAAGAGAAAGGTTTTATAAAATCTTCAGAAGTAGAAGAAGCCTTTCTTAATGTCGATAGAAAAGACTTTGTTTCTGACGATATGAAAGATTTTGCCTATAAGAATGAAACCTTGCCAATAGGAGAAGGGCAAACCATTTCTCAACCACAAGTAGTCGCTTTCATGCTCGAAAAGTTAAGTATTAAAAACGGTGACAAGGTTTTAGATATTGGTTTTGG
>CAYWPY010000033.1:0-6572 GCA_964460255.1 uncultured Candidatus Saccharibacteria bacterium
TTTTCTTTTTCATCAGCCCTGCGAAGGGTTTTTATTATTTCTGAGATATTCCCATTTAGAATTTCTTCCAGATTATGCCAACTTTCTTCAATTCGATGATCGGTGACTCTGTCTTGTAAAAAATTATAGGTTCTTATTTTTTGGCTTCTCTTTGCTTGTCCGATTTGAGATTTCCTCTTTTTTTCTTGTTTTTCTCTAACTTTTCTTTGTCTGTGTTCTAAAAGTTTAGCTTTTAAAACGTTCATTGCCGTTTCTTTATTAGCCAGTTGACTTCTTTCGTTTTGAGACGAAACAACCACGTCGGTTGGTTTATGAGTTATTCTTACTGCTGAATCTCGTGTGTTTACGTATTGCCCACCGGGACCACTGGCTCTATAAGTATCTACTCTAAGATCTTCGGGATTAATATTTATTTTCATTTTTTTATTCGGTTCCGGAAGAACGGCTACCGAAGCGGTGGAAGTGTGGATTCGACCACCTTTTTCTGTCTTCGGTACTCTTTGCACCCTATGAACGCCGGCTTCGTATTTTAAGTTTGAAAAAACATTTTTACCTTTTATCTTAAAGGTGATTGATTTATAACCACCGATTTCCGCTTTGTTGGAGTCCAAAATCTTACTTTTCCAATTTTTGTTATTGCTGAATTTGGTATACATTTCAAATAGATCACCGGCAAAAAGACTGGCTTCGTCCCCGCCGGCTCCGGCTCTAATCTCAACAATAACCGAATTACTTGAAGCACCACCCTCACTTTGATCTTTCCTTTCTTGCCTTTGGATAATCATTGATTTTAGCTCTTTCTTCAGAACTTCTTTTTTTTCTTTCAAATCTTCAATTTCACTTTCGGCTAATTTGGCTAATTCTCCATCACCTTGAGCCAATTCCTTATTTTCCTCTAATTCTTTTTTTATCTTTTCGTATTCATTTATTTTTTTTACCAATTCCTCTAAATCACTTCTCCGTTTGGAAAGTTCACCGAATTTTTGAGAATCCGAAATTTGGTCCGGATGTTTTAGTTTCTCGGTTATCTCTTTATATTCTTTTTTTATTTCTTCTATCTTAGACATAAATCAAAATTACCAATTATATATTAAATATTATCCGTGTGAGGTCCAACCTCACACAACTTTTTTTCAACTTAGATTTTGTGCTAGGTTGGACCTAACACAAGACTTAACACAAAAACAAATGTTTTAGAGGGGTATTGAGTAGAACGGAAAAGGAGATAAATTTTGTAAAGAAAAAGTCCTCACTAAATAAGCGAGGACTTTCAAATTTAAAACGGCTATTTTTTTTCTTCTTTCTTTTTCTTATCTTCTTTCTTAGATTTCTTTCCTTTTTTATCTTTACTTTTATTGTCCTTTTTCTCTTCTCGTTTTTTATTCTCAGCTTCTTTTTCTTTTGCAACTTCCATCTTCTTTTTGAACTTTTCAACTCTTCCCATTTTATCAACGATTTTTTCTTTACCGGTATAAAAAGGATGACAGTTGGAGCAGATCTCAACTTCTAAATTCTCTTTAGTTGATTTAACCTCAAATGTCTTTCCGCAAGCACATTCGATTGTTGTTTCTTTTAATTCGGGATGGATATCTTTTTTCATAACTTTTATAATTTATATTTGTTGAAAGTTTAAGCTAAAATTATTTTACCAGAAATTAAACAGATAATCAAATTATAGCTGAAATAAACTTGGAAAACTCTAATTTTTACTAATAGTCTTGATTTTTTACTGAATAATGTTATATTACAAGAACGTTTGTTAACCGTGGATAGATTTTAATTATTATTTTTATATATGAGTAAAAAAGAAGAAAAAACAAAAAACGAAAAAGTGACTAAAACCGAAAAGGAAGAAAGTAAAAAGAAAGAAGACAAAAAAAGCAAAACTGAAGAGAAAAAAGAAAAAAAAGTAGAAGTAAATGTTACAGTTGATGAATTGGGTAAAGCCGGTCTCCATTTTGGACATTCTTCTTCTAAAAGACATCCTAATATGGAACCTTATATTGATGGAGTTAAAGGAGAGGTCCATATCTTTGACCTTACTAAAACAGCAGAAAAATTAGTACAGGCATTGGAATTTTTAGCCGAAAAAAAGAAAGAAGGTAAAAATATTTTAATTGTCGGAACTAAGCCGCAAACTGTAGATATAGTGAAAGAATTTTCTAGCAAACATAATCTTTCTTATATTACTTATCGTTGGATTGGCGGCTTTATAACTAATTTTAATGAAGTAAAAAAACGAATTAAACATTTGAACGAATTATTGGAAAAAAGAAAGAAAGGTGAATTTGATAAATATACCAAGAAAGAACAATTGGAAATCGATCGAGAAATTGAAGCTTTAGAAAAAAAGTTCGGAGGAGTAAAAAAGATGACTGTTATTCCCGATATTGTTTTTGCGCTCAATATGGACAAAGATAAATTAGCAATAGATGAAGCAAAGCAAAGCGATATAAAAATTGTTGCCCTTTGTGATACTAATACGGATCCGACTTCGGTTGATTATCCGATTCCGGCTAATGATGATGCAATATCTTCAATAAAACTAATTCTTGATAAATTGGATGAAGCAATAAGCTAAATTTCTAATTTAAGAATTATCAATTTTGGTTTCTGTTTTTTAATTTAAAATTAGGAATTAAAAATTTAAAATTAAAACATTATGGCAAATATAGAGAAAATAAAAGAGTTAAGACAAAAAACCGGCGTTTCTTTAAGAAAATGTAAAAAAGCGTTGAAAGAAGCGGATAATGATATTGAAGAAGCTCAAAAATTACTCAGAGAATGGGGGCAAAAATTAGCTAATAAAAGATCCGATAAAGAAGTAGGCGAAGGGGTTGTAGCCAGCTATATCCACTCCAACAACAAAACGGGAGCTCTTCTTGATTTAAGATGTGAAACTGACTTTGTTGCCAAAGGAGATGACTTCAAAAAACTGGCTCACGAGCTTTGTTTACAAATTGTAGCTGCAAAACCGGAGTACATTAGCGAGGAGCAAGTCCCAGAAGACGTTCTTGAGCAAGAGAAAGAGATAATCATGAATCAGATAGAAGAAGATGATAAAAACGCTAAGAAGCCGGATCACGTAAAAGAAAAGATTGTTGAAGGAAAATTAAAAAAATTCATGGAAAAAAAGGTATTGATGAATCAAAACTGGATTAAGGATGATAGTAAAACGATAGAGGATTTGATCAATGAGTATTTAGCCAAAATAGGGGAGAATATTGAAGTAAAAAGATTTACACGATACGAAATATAATAATTTTGAAAATTAGTCGACTTTGTCGACTATATGCCAGCTTAGCTCAGAGGCTAGAGCGACTCTCTTGTAAAGAGTAGGTCGTCGGTTCGAATCCGACAGCTGGCTCACTTATCGACAAGGAATAATAATCTATTGTTTGACAAAATATTAAGTTTCGATTACAATAGGTAGTGAACTGGAGAGAACATTAAAAATATAGATCCACACGTTCATTTAGATAATTAGTTTTTTGGAGCTGTTTCGAAGACTCTTTTTTTTGAGAGTTTGATCCTGGCTCAGGATGAACGCTAGCGGCGTGGATAAGGCATGCAAGTCAAGGGACTCTTTTGGTGCTTGCACCAAAAGTAGGACCGGCGAACGGGTTAGTAACACGTGGGTAACATGCCGTCAAGACGAAGAAAGCTTGGGGAAACCCTTGGTAATCTTCGATAGACTTTTTTACTTGGAATAGTTTAAAAGTAAAGGAAATCCTTACGGAGGACCACTTGACGATTGACCTGCGTCCTATCAGCTTGTTGGTGAGGTAATGGCTCACCAAGGCTATGACGGGTAGGCGGAGTAAGTGCTTGACCGCCAACAATGGCACTGAGACACGGGCCATACTCCTACGGGGGGCTGCAGTCGAGAATCATAGACAATGGGGGAAACCCTGATCTTGCGACGCCGCGTGTCCGATGAAGCCCTACGGGGTGTAAAGGACTTTTTTTAGGGAAGAAGCTGTATCCTTCGGGATACGGTTGACGGTACCTAAGGAATAAGGGGGTGCCAATCACGTGCCAGCAGCAGCGGTAATACGTGGTCCCCAAGCGTTATCCGGATTTATTGGGCGTATAGGGTCCGTAGGCGGTTTATTAAGTTTCTTGTTAAATTCTTAGGGCTCAACCTTAGGAAGGCCGGAAAAACTGATAAACTAGAGGGCATTAGAGGCTAGTGGAACGGCTGGTGTAGGCGTGGAAACCGTTGATATCAGCCGGAACACCAAAAGCGAAGGCAACTAGCTGGGATGACCCTGACGCTGAGGGACGAAGGCATGGGTAGCGAAGAGGATTAGATACCCTTGTAGTCCATGCTGTAAATGCTGAACACTAGCTGCTTGAAGTGTCGACCCTTCAAGTGGCGAAGCTAACGCGTTAAGTGTTCCGCCTGGGGAGTACGAGCGCAAGCTTAAAACTCAAAGGAATAGACGGGGGCTCACAGAAGCGGTGGATCATGTGGTTTAATTCGATGATACGCGAGGAACCTTACCAAGGCTTGACATACATTCGAAGTTTCTAGAGATAGAAACGTCCTGCAAGGCGAATGTACAGGTGTTGCATGGTTGTCGTCAGTATGTGCCGTGAGGTGCACGCTTAAATGCGGTAACATACGCAACCCTTGTCCTATGTTTTATTTGTCATAGGAGACTGCCCGGGACAACTGGGAGGAAGGCGAGGATGACGCCAAATCAGCATGACCCTTATGCCTTGGGCTGCACACATGATACAATGGCCATTACAATGGGCTCAGCGAACCCGCAAGGGGGAGCAAATCTCATCAAAAATGGTCTCAGTCCGGATTGAGGTCTGCAATTCGACCTCATGAAGTTGGAATCGCTAGTAACGGCTGATCAGCAATGTAGCCGTGAATACCTCCCTGAGCCTTGTACTCACTGCCCATCACGTCAAGCGAGCTGGGAATACCCGAAGTGCTTCTTAGAAGTACCACGGTAGGCCCAGTAAGAGGGACGAAGTTGTAACAAGGCACCGGTAGGGGAACCTGCTGGTAGATCATATATTTTTTTAGAGTCGACGATAGTTGAAGTTTGGAATTCGAACTTCAACTTTCAAGCCATGACTTTTGAGCTTTAATCAAAAGTCTACCGATTTATTTCGGTACGGAAGAGCTCTTTGAAACAGCTCCAAGAAACTAAACTAAAAAAAACGCGATATTATCGCGTTTTTTATTTTTACTTGTAAAGTTTTTTATTTTTGGTAGAATAGGTATGAACTAAAATAGTTCTTTAAATGTAATGCGGCTGTAGCTCAGCGGCTAGAGCGCATCTCTGATAAAGATGAGGTCCCTGGTTCGATTCCAGGCAGCCGCACAAATTTTCACAGAAAATTAATTAATAATTGTTAATAGTTAATTGTAAAAAGTTAACGGTTAATGATTAATAGTAAATAATTAATAGTTTGATTTTGGGCCCTTAGCTCAGCTGGCTAGAGCGCCACTCTTGCACAGTGGAGGCCGTCGGTTCGAATCCGACAGGGTCCACTTTTTAAGTCCGATTTATATCGGGCTTTTATTTTTTTTAAAAATAGTTTAGAATTATATAATTCTATACATCTATTCAATGGTTGAAGATAAAATAAAAAACAACAAAGGGTTTACTTTGGTTGAAATTCTTATAGTTTTGGGGCTTATTGCTATTCTCTCAACAATGGTGGTTATGTATAGTGTTACCTTTTACGGTAACACTTTATTACAAGAAGACAGTGAATATGTTTTAAATGCCTTAAGAAAAGCTCGGTCGTATGCTTTAACCGGTAAAGAGGATAGTGATTGGGGGGTTAAATTTATTGAAGCCGAAGATAAGTATGTTGTTTTTAAGGGTAGCAGATATACGGAAAGAGATACCGATTACGATCTTGAATTTGATATAGTCTCCAGTTATCAAATTGATTTTGACGAAGTGGTTTTTGAAAAAACAACCGGAACTCCTCAAATTTTTGGAGAAACATAGAGTAATTAGAGGTAAATATAAAGAATTATTAATTAAAAAATAATAAAATGGAAAATAAAAAAATAATAATCGGGATTTTAATTTTAGTTATTCTTTTAGTTGGATTCGTCTTCTTTTTTAGAGCTAATTTGGAGGGTGATATTTCAAATAACAATCAAGAAGAAGTGGATATGGAAATAAACTTTAATCCTGATAAATCTTACTTTTACAAAGCGGGAGAAAACGGAGAGCAAAGCTTTAGAAGGGCATCAGAAAAGATTGATCAATTTAAGGCTGGAGATTTTCTAGCGGTAGTGGGTTTCTATGAAAGTAATATGGAAACATTTATTGAGATGCATATCTTGGATGATAACCAAAATACAGTTCAAGAAAATGTAATTTCACTTAATTTAACAGCAACTGAAGAAGAGAAAAATTTTGATGCCTGCTGTGCTCAAGTCCCTTCCAATCCGGGATCTTATTATTTAACAATTGAAACCGAGGACGGATTAACAGATTTTTTATTACCCTTTGAAGTTGTTGAAAATTAATTTTAGTGACTCTTTAAACTTAAAGATATAAAGGACAATAATAAAAAATATAAAAAAA
>CAYWPY010000034.1:0-5994 GCA_964460255.1 uncultured Candidatus Saccharibacteria bacterium
TCAATTGAAGAAATAATGGATACTCTAAAATAAAAGTATTTGATTGCCTTTTTAACCCCACTTACGGTGGGGTTTTTTGTTTGTAAAAAATTAAATGAAATCTAAAATAAATTAAAGTGTTCTTTTGTTTCTAGTTAAATTTTTTAGTTACTAATTACAAATTACTAATTATGAATTAATAATTAATTTATGCTATCCTAAAATCACTAAAGGGAGGGGTTCTAATGAAAGCCTTAAAGAGTAAATTAATAACTAAAAAAGAAAGGAAAGTGGATGAGGTTTATGAATTTGTTCTAAAAGAAAGAGAAAGAATGAGTGTTAAAAGTCAAGATTTAGGGATTTATTCCAGAGCAGAAAGTTCTTGTTTTTCTCACGGGCAAAAAACCGGAGAATTTAAAAATCTACTTTATGCTCAATTAATTTACACTAAAAAAGGTTATGGAGATTGGAATCAACTCTCCGGAGAAGTTTTAGAAGGTCTTTTAAAATATATAAGAAGGATTAAAAATTATCGCCAAAAGCAGTAATAAATTTACTGCTTTTTTATTTAAATAATCAGAGGTAAATTGGAGAAAATAAAATAAAACATTTAAAATCTTGACATAGTTTTCAAAGAATATAAAATTAAACAAGTAGCTACTAGATTTCCTTTCCTGGAAACTGGTTTAAAAAAGGTCGGGCTACGATTGAATGAATTTAAAATGATTATAACTATGGCTAAGGATTTTGAACCAGCAAGCGATAAAGAATTTTTACGATTTATCGTTACTAACATAGTAGATCATCCCGAGGACGTAGAAATTGAAAGAAAAGTTGATGAAATGGGAGTTCTTCTCTCACTTCACGTACACGCAGATGACATGGGACAAGTAATCGGGAAAGAGGGTTCTACTGCCAGAGCTATTAGAAGCCTGGTAAGAATCATCGGTCTCAAGAATAAGGCTAGAGTAAACTTGAAGATCGTTGAACCCGACGAAAGATCTAAAGGAAAGAAGAAAGACAAAAAAGAAGATAAAGAAGGTCTTGAAGATATCAAAATTTAATTCGATATCACTTAGACTTTTCATGCGATGCCGCCTTTTGGTGGCATCGTTTTGTATTGTAAACTTCACTTTTTAATAAAAAACCGCTAAAATAAAGTAATTAATAATTTAAAACTTATTACATGAGGTTCGATATAATCACAATATTTCCGGATATTTTTAACTCTTATTTTTCGGAAAGCTTAATCCAAAAAGCAAGAGAAAAAGATTTAATAGAGATAAACGTTCACGATTTGAGGGATTATTCCCAAGATAAATGGGGTAATGTTGATGACAAACCTTACGGAGGAGGAAGAGGGATGGTGATGAAATTGGAGCCGGTTTACAAAGCGGTTCAAAAAATGAAGAAAAAGGATTTGAAATCTAAAGTTATCTTTTTTAGTCCACGCGGAGAAGAGTACACTCAAACCAAAGCTATGGAATATTCAAATTTGGATCAGATTATTATGATTTGTGGTCGGTACGAAGGAATGGACGAGCGGGTTAAAACCCATATAGCGGATGAATCGGTATCAATAGGTAATTATGTACTAATCGGAGGAGAAATTCCGGCTATGGCCGTGCTGGAGAGTGTCTCTCGTCTCGTGCCGGGGGTAATAGGTATTGATAATGAAGGCTTTTTAGAAGAGCGAGTTGTTGGAAAGGGAATGGTTGAATATCCTCAATACACTAGACCGGAAGTTTTTAAAACTGATGCTGGAGAAGAATGGGCGGTTCCCGAAGTTTTGCTTTCGGGGCACCATAAAAAAATAAAGGAGTGGCGAGATGAAAATGGAGAAATAATAAATTAAAGAAATGAAAAAAGAATATTACACGGAGGAAATTAGAGACATTTTTAAAAAATTAAAGACTTCTGAGAAAGGTCTTTCTTCTAATGAGGCAAAAAAAAGAATAGAGAAGAATGGGGAAAATATAATTAGTAATAAGGGTGGTTTATCTCCGGTTGTTATTTTTCTAAACCAGTTTAAAAGTACCTTGGTTTATATTTTACTTGCTGCTGCATTAATCTCCGGAATTTTTAATAAATGGATTGATGTTTATGTTATTTTAACAGTTATTATTTTGAATGGGGTAATGGGTTTCATTCAAGAATATAAAGCGGAAAGAGCAATAGAATCACTTAAAAATATGATCGTCCCGACAGCTAAAGTTTATCGGGATGGAGAACTTAGAGAAATTCCGGCTAAAAAACTTACCGTCGGGGACGTAGTCAGTTTAGAGGAGGGAGATAAAATTCCGGCTGATGTTCGATTTTTTAAAATAAAGGATTTAAGGACTTCTGAAGCCGCCTTGACCGGAGAGTCGATTCCGGTTACCAAAAAAGAAAAAAAATTACCGGAAGAAACCGGATTGGCTGATCGAAAAAATATGGGTTACATGGGCACGTTTATTGCCGGAGGAAAAGGATTAGGGTTGGTAGTTGCCGTTGGTGACCAAACCGCTTTTGGGAAAATAGCAGAAGATATAGGTAATATTGAAAAAAAGAAGGATCACTTTCAGGAGAAGACAAATCTATTAGCTAAACAAATGGCAACCTTTGCTTTTTTGGGAGCTTTGCTGATATTTATTCTTGCTCTTTTTCGTATGGAGATAAGTTGGGAGGCAATAATTTCTCTTTCAACTGATTTCCAAGAGGTCTTTCTCTTTGCAATCGCTGCTTTAGTTTCCGGAATACCGGAAGGATTACCTGCCATTTTAGTTGTTGTTTTAGCTATTGGAGCCAAGCGAATGGCTAAAAAGAAGACAATTATAAGAAAGCTTCCCGCTACTGAAACTTTAGGAGTTACAACCGATATAATTACCGATAAAACGGGGACTTTAACCCAAAATACGATGACTATCAGGGAAATTTTGCTCCCCGAAGAGAAAAAGATAAAAGTGACCGGTGAAGGCTGGTCTACGGAAGGTGATTTTTATCAAGAAGGGGATTTAATCTCTCCTCTGGAAAGATCTAATTTGGATAAATTAATTCATATAGCGGCTATTTGTAATAACGCTCAAATAACTAAAAATGGGAAGACTAAAGTTATTGGTGACCCTACTGAAGCCTCATTAGTTGTTTTGGCTAAAAAAGCGGGACTAAAAGATAACCTAATTAATTCCTTGGAAGAAAGAATTGATGATAATCCTTTTAATTCTAAACTTAAATATAGAGCTTCTCTTTCACTTTTACATGAGCATGATGGAAAAAAGCAAATATATGTAGTTGGAGCTCCGGAAGCGGTTATTGAAAGATGTAAATACGTGTTAACCTCCGAAGGTAAAAAAGAACTTACAAAAGAAAAAAAAGAAGAACTTTTAGGAAAAGTAGAGGGAATGACTAATAAAGCGATGAGAACTTTAGGTCTTGCCTTTAAATCGGTTGCTTCGGATAAAAAAGAAGTTACTGATCAGGACTCTCAAAACCTTGTTTTAGCTGGAATAGTGGGAATGATTGATCCACCGCGACCGGAAGTTAAGCAGGCAATAAAAAAGGCTAAAAGTGCGGGAATTAGAGTGATAATGGCTACCGGAGACCATAAAGGAACAGCCAGAGCAATCGCTAAAGAAATTGGAATGATAACTGAAAATGAAGAAGTTTTAGAACAAAAAGAATTGGAAAAGTTAACTGATAAGGAATTTGAGAAAACGGTAAAAAAAGTTTCCGTTTTTGCCCGGCTTACTCCTAGGATGAAATTAAGAATTGCGAAAACAATTCAAAAGCAAGGAGGAGTAGTAGCGATGACCGGAGATGGAGTAAATGATGCTCCGGCATTAAAAAAGGCCGATATCGGTATTGCAATGGGAATTGAGGGAACTGATGTTGCTAAAGAAGCTTCCAGTGTAATTTTGTCCAATGATAATTTTGCCTCAATAGTTGACGCTATAGAAGAGGGTAGAATTGTTTTTAAAAATACTCGCAACTCGAGTATATTTTTAGTTACTACTAATGTTGCCGAAGATGTAACCTTAATTAGTTCTTTGGCTTTTATCGGTGCTACACTTCCACTTCTACCGACTCAAATTTTATGGTTAAATTTAATTACCGATGGTGTTGCCGCTGTTCCCTTAGCTGCTGAACCGGGACACAGCGATATTTTAAAGGAGAAGCCGAGAGATAAAAATGAAAATATTATTGGTGTTCAGGCTTTACCCATTCTTATTTTAATTGCGATAGTAATGACTGTGGTAACTCTTCTTTCTTTTAATTACTTTAAGATTTATAGTATTGAAAAGGCGAGAACGGCAGCCTTTACAGTTATGGGTTTTACTCAACTTTTTAACGCCTTAAATATGAGATCACTCAAGAAGTCAATTTTTTCAATCGGTTTCTTTAAAAATAAATATTTAACGGGCGCTCTTTTATTTGGATTTACTTTACAGATAGCGGTTATAAATATACCTTTTTTTCAAAATATCTTTGGGTTTGAAGCTATAGGTTGGGGGTATATGATTATTTTAATAATCGCTTCTTCATCCGTCTTTTGGCTTAGTGAAATTTATAAAAAATTTCGTTACGGGCAAAAATCTTTAATTTAACTTATAAAATGAAAAAGGAAGTAGAGGTTAGAAGTTTTATATCAAAAGAAGAGTATTTTAGACTAAAAGTCTTTTTAAATGATAATGCTGATTTTTTAGAAAAAAGAAATGAGACTACTTATTATCTTAATTCTAAAAAAGATCTTCGGATTCAAAAAACCGACTCAGAAGCAAAAATTTGGCTTAAAGAAGGAAAGATTCATGATGATTTTAGAGAAGAATTAGAGGTGAGAACTTATTTGAATGATTTTGATAATCTAAAAAAGTTATTTAAAAGCTTAGGAATGAAGACAGTTCTTAAATGGGAAAGAGAAAGACTACTTTATCAGTGGAACGATATAAAATGCGCTCTGGATAAGACTAAGAATTACGGTTATATTATTGAGTTGGAAAAAATGGTAGAAAAGGGTGAAAAAGAAACATATGAAGAGTTAAAAGAGAAGTTAAGAGAATTAGAAGTAGAACTAACTCCGAAAGAAGAATTTGAAAAGAAGTATAAAGAATACAGACAAAAATATTTACAAAAATGAATAAGAAAGAAGTATATAAATTGTTAACGATTATTTTAGAAAAACTTTCCGGTAAAAGTTTTGACTGGTATATCCACGGCAGTGTAAATCTTTTAATACACGGAATTGATTTAAATCCTAATGACTTAGATATTGTAACTACTGATAAAGGAATTGAAATTTTCAGATCTTCTTTTGAAGGCTATTTTAATGATAAATATGGAGAAAAAGTAAATGGTAGATTGATGATTTTTAAGATTGACGATAAAGAGGTAGAGATTATTTCTAATAAAGATAAAAAATTAAATAAATTTGAAAAAGTGCAATTAATTGAGTGGAAAGGATTAAAAGTTCCAATTATACCACTTATAGACATAAAAGATCTCTATCAAAGACTTGAGCGTAAAAAAAGAGTGAATTTAATTAATGCTTATATAAATGGTAAAAATGAAAACGGCAATAATTTATAAATCAAAAACCGGTTCGACTAAGAAGTATGCTCAGTGGATTGCTGATGAGCTTAATGCTGATCTTTTTAAGCTTTCCGAATTCAATAAAGAGAAAATTAAAAATTACGAAGCAATAATTTATGGAGGCGGTTTATATGCAGTAGGCATTAACGGAATTAAATTTATAAAGAAAAATTTAAATTTACTTAAAAATAAAAAGGTGGTTGTTTTTGCTGTCGGAGCTTCTCCAAAAAAAGAAAAAGTTATTCAAGATATTAAAAATAAAAATTTTACTGAAGATGAACTAAAGAAACTTAATTTTTTCTATTTACGGGGTGGCTTTGATTTTGATCGTCTTGGTTTTTTTGATAAATTTTTAATAAAGAAATTAGAAAAAAATATTAAAGAAAAGAAAAAACCTACTGAAGATGAAATTGGAATGTTAAAAGCAATCAAAGAACCGGTTGATTTCAC
>CAYWPY010000035.1:0-5631 GCA_964460255.1 uncultured Candidatus Saccharibacteria bacterium
AATAACAATGGAAAGAAAAGGGGACTTTATATTTTTGGATTGGCAAGTTTATAATGATTCCCAAGAAGCTTTTGGTAAGATAGCAGCTATTATTGAAGAGTTACCAAAAAAGATTCAATATACAATCGGTAATCAAATTATACGTTCTGCATTATCTGTCCCTTTAAACATAGCTGAAGGGTGCGGAAGAAATACAAATAAAGATATAAATAGATTCATTGATATATCATTAGGCTCTGTAAATGAAACCGTTGCTGCTTTAGACAGTTTAAAAAGAATGAAGTATATTAATGATAGTCAATTTAAAAAACTTTCAAAAAAATATTCAAAAATTTCAAAACAACTTGGAGGCTTAAAAAAATACCTCCAAAAAACAAAGAAAAAATAGTAATCAAAAATTACCAATTAAAAATCAACAATTAACAATTAACAATCATTTTCCTCCGGAAAATCACATGGACAAAAAATTCTTTATAGAACTAACAAATGACCTCTACAGACTAACAATTCTTTTTCCCGAAGAAGAACCTATTCGTATTCGGATAAGAGGACTTGCTGATGACATTCTAACCGATTTAATCACCATACTTGAGGGTTCATCAGAAGAAAAGATTGAAGCTGCTAAAACCGTAGAGAGAAAGATAGGTATTATGGAAGGAATGCTCGATATTGCCAAAGATCAAAAATGGGTTAAAAATGAAGAATTTAAAGAAGTTGAAGAAAGTTATAAACAAATTAAAGAAGAAATAAGTAAGTTTAACGAGCTTCAAAAGAAGAAAAAGAAAAACCAAAAACCTTTATCCTCAAAAAAGACTTCTCAAAATGAAAGTGATAAGCAAAAAGATAAAAAAGAAGTAAATAAAAAAGAAAAAAGAAGAACAGAAAAAGAAAGTAAATCCGGTAAAAGCAAACCAAAAGAAAACAAGACTAAGCCTGAAAGTAATGAAAATCCGATAAAAAATATAATTTCTCTTAACAAAAGGCAAAAGAAAATTTTAGAAATGTTAGAGAGTAAAAACAAAGTTCAAGTTCAAGATGTTATTGACAATCTAACTTCAAAAGTAACTAAAAGAACAATTAGAAGAGATTTTAAAAAATTAATGGATTTGGGTTTTGCCGACCAAAAAGGAAAGGCTAATATGACCTACTACACGATAAAAAAATAAACTACCGCTTTTGCAGATGACCAAGCCCAAAAAAAAATTTAAAAAGATATACGATAATAATGTAGAATCAATCTACAGATTTGTTTTTTTAAAAGTTTCCAAAAAAGAGATAGCCGAAGATATAACTTCGGAAACCTTTAAAAAGGGATGGGAAGCTTTTAAGAATGATCCCGATATGAAAAATCCCAGAGCTTACCTTTATAAAATTGCTCGCAACGGAGTAATTGATCACTATAGAACAAAAAAGCAACACCTCTCTCCGGATGATCTCCAATTGGAAGATGATGACAAAAATATACAAGAAATAGCTTCTCAAAATCAGCAAATCAAAAAGATAAAAGAAGCAATGAAAAATCTCAAGGACAATTATCAAGACATAATAATCTATCGCTATCTGGAAGAATTGGAAATTTCAGAAATTGCTCAAATTTTAGACAAGTCCGAAGGTGCTGTTCGGGTTACAATTCACCGAGCTACCGAAGCTTTAAAAGAAGAATTAGAACAGTAATCTATTTACGTAGTGCTTACGTAATGAAAAAAAGCCCTTATGTAACCCTTACGTAACAATAAATAGCCTTTATGTAATGATTATTTTAACTAAAAAAAAGCATTATTGATAAAATTTTACCTTTGTGGAATTTTAAAATTATTGTGATAGAATAATTTAATGAATATTTTTAAAAATTTATGAGCTTGCAAGAAAAAATAAATAATATAGCTTCTCAAGAAGAATCGGTTAGAGGAGAAATAATTCTCAAGGCAATGGATTTTATTAAAAGAGAAAGAGGAAAGGTTGGATTTGAAAAAATAAAAAATACTTTAAAGGATCTCGAAATAAAACCTGATCCGGAAAAAATTGATTCTCTCGACTGGGTAAACGGATCGGTTTTGACTGCCATTTTACTTTTATCCAAGGATATATTCGAGTGGACTGATCGTGATATAGTAGAGATGGGAATTTACACTCCAAAAAATAGCGTAATGAATAAGTTTTTTATTGATCATTTTACGTCTCTTGAATCTTTTTCAAAGGTTATTGATAATTATTGGAAAAAAGTATCTACCGCCGGGCAAATGGAGATTACCGATAAAAATAAAAAAGAATTAATTGTCACTCTCAGTGATTATGATTACGACCCTCTTAATTGCCTTTTTATTTCCGGGTTATTGCAAACCGTTTTTTCTTTATCTCATCAAGGTTTTCCTCAAATTAAAGAAAAAAAATGTATTCATCAGGGCGACTCCGTTCATCAATTTTTAATTAGTTGGTAAAATTTTAATAAATTGCTAAAATTACATTTAGTTACTAATAATTTCAATAAGTAAATTACTAACACAAAATAGCATGAAAAAAAAGAAAAAATTATTAATCGGAATAATAATCACCTCTTTAATAATCGGGGGATTTTTATTTTTCCGTAGCGGAGATGATAATCAAAATTATGAAACCGTAGAAAAAAGAGAGCTTACCAAAGAGGTCTTTGAAAGCGGAGCGGTCAGAAGCGGAGAAGATTTGGATTTATCTTTTCAAACCGGTGGAACGCTGGTTTCTATGAACGTAAAAGAAGATCAATTGGTAGAAAAAGGTGATTTTTTAGCCTCCATAGATAAAAGCGATCTTCTTTTACAAAAAAAGCAAGCTGAAGAAAGCCTACAAAAAGCAAAAGCTAATTTACAAATGACTTTAACCGGGAGTAGAGGAGAAGAGGTTGAATCAATGAAGGGTAGATTAAAAGAAGCTGATGAAGACCTTGATAATGCCAGAGAGTCTTTAAAACAGGCTGAAAAATCTCAAAAAGCTGGTCTGGAATCAATTTACAGTTCTACTTCTTCGGTTATTGATGACGCTTACATATTATCCAAAAACCTAAAAGATTCTTTTCTTATTCTCCGTAGTGATTATTTTTCGGGTTTTTATAACCAAGATACATACAAGGCTCGGGATGCAATTAAAACTATTGAAGACAATTACTTGGATTTAAAAGAAATTTCCAACTCGATTTCAGCAGAATCCGATTATTCTCAAACCTATTCTTTATTGACCGATGCTAAAAATTCTTACCTTGATTTAAATGAAGCTATAGAAACCGTTATTAATGTTTCTGAAACTGATTATTATGAAGATAGACTTTCCGCCGAAGATGAAAGTTTTTTATACGATTCTAAAGAAAAGGCATCTAAAACCGTTACTTCTTTAACTTCTTTGCTTGGAGAAATAGAGTCTACTGAAAGCTCAACCGAAACTAAAATCATATCCGCTCAAAGCACTTTAAATTCCGCTCTTTCTCGAAGAAATGAATTAAAAGACAAATTGGATATTTCTCAAATGGCTTCTCGTGACGAGCAAATTCAAATTGCTTATGCCGACTATCAATCCGCCAAAGCTGCTCTTTCTTTGGCAGAAAATAATTTACAAAGAGCCGATTTGACTTCGCCGGTCAGTGGAATTGTCAAAAATGTTCACTATGAAAAAGGAGAGCTGATAAGCTCTAATACTCCCGCCGTCACCGTCACCACTACTGATGATTTTTATGTTGATCTTGATATTTATGAAGGGGACATCAATGATATCTCTGTTGGAGACTCTGCGGTTATTGAGTTTATTGCTTTTCCCGATAAGCAATTTGAAGGTGAAGTTATTTCAATAAAAGATACCGGTCAACTTATAAACGGAGTGGTTTATTATCAAGTTAAAGTAATAGTTAACGATCCCCCGCAAGGATTACGCAATGAGATGACCGGTGACGTCTCTATAGAAGTAGAGAATAAAGAAGTTTTATCTTTACCCCGCCAAGCCGTTAATCGTTCCGGAGAAGAGTCTACGGTAAAGATTAGTAAAGATGGAGAAACGGTAGAAAAAGAGATAGAGACGGGAACCGTTGATTCTTACGGATACATTGAAATAATTTCCGGATTAAGTGAAGGAGATCGAGTCTTAATCGATTAATTTATGAATCAATCCCAAATAAAAATTGAAGGAGTGACCAAGACTTATAAAGTGGGTAAGCTTGATTTGGAAGTTTTAAAAGGAGTTGATTTAAAAGTTGAAGACGGAGAGTTTATAATTCTTTTGGGTCCCAGTGGATCAGGAAAATCAACTCTTCTTAACATAATGAGTTGTTTGGACGTTCCCACTTCGGGAAGAGTTTTACTTGACGGTAAAGACGTTTCCAAATTAAGTGAGGACCAGCTGGCAAAGGTGCGAGGTAAAAAGATTGGCTTCGTTTTCCAACAATTCAATCTACTTCATCACTTGTCCGCCTTGGAAAACGTCACCCTCCCCGCCGTTTTTCAAAAGCAGAATGAAGAAATCAGAACCAAAAAAGCTAAAGAGCTTTTGAATTCAGTTGGATTGGGTGAAAGAATTAACCACATCCCCGCCGAACTTTCTGGGGGAGAAAAGCAAAGAGTAGCTATCGCTCGTAGCTTAATTAACAATCCGGAGATAATTGTTGCCGACGAACCGACCGGAGCCATCGATTCCAAAACGGGAGAAAAAATTATGAATATATTTTCCGAACTGAATAAAGAAGGAAAGACGATTATTATAGTTACCCACGATCTTGATCTTACCGAATACGCCTCTCGAGTAATCAGAATAAAAGACGGCCTTTTAAAAACCGACTAAACCCCAACCCCCACCGTCATCCTAAAGGCGCAAAGCGACTGAAGGATCCCATCTACACCCCTCCAATCATCAATTAGAAATTAGAGCAATTAGAAATTAGAGCAATTAGTGCAATTAGAGCAATTAGAAATTAGTGCAATTAGAGCAATTAGAAATTAGAGTAATTAGAAATTAATTTTTCTTTGAAAAATTCCTGTCATTCTGAGGATCCCATCTACACCCCTCTAATTACGAATTAAAAATTAAAAATTAAAAATCATTTTAAAAATTAATTTTTAAAATCATGAACATATCTTTCTTTAGTGCCGGTTTAATTGGAGGTTTATTAAGAGGAGGAATGGGTCTTTTCAAATATATGACCTCCTATAAAGACGTAAAAATAAGACCTTATTATTTTGCGGGCATGGTTTTTTTGACCGGAGTAATTGGTTGGGTCAGCGCTTGGGTTGCTCGTGATGCACTCCGAATCTTTTTAGAGCTGGATACCGTTCCCGTTTCTTTCGCCCTTATTGCCGGCTATGCGGGAGGTGATTTAATTGAAAACGTTTTTAAAATCGCCCTTAAAGAACCAAACTTGTTTGAAGTTGGAGAAAAGATAAAAGAAATAAACGAAGTTGTAAAAGAAGAAAAACCCAAATAACTCCAAACCCAAACAAATTCCCAATTAGCAATTAGAACAATTAGAAATTAGAGCAATTAGTGCAATTAGAGCAATTAGAAATTAATTTTTCTTTGAAAAATTCCTGTCATTCTGACGCCGTAGGCGGAAGAATCCCATAGTCAACAGTCAAAGGTAAACAGTTAACAGTCTAATATTATATATTTTAAATGATAAAT
>CAYWPY010000036.1:0-5016 GCA_964460255.1 uncultured Candidatus Saccharibacteria bacterium
TATAATCGGTATCTCTTTTATCTCCGTATCCTCTTTTGCTTCTTCAAGAACTTCAAATCCGCCAACACCGGGCATGATTAAATCTAAAAGAATTAAATCCGGAGATCCTTCTCTTATCTTCTCTAATCCTTCCTTGCCGTCAATCGCTTGATCTACTTCGTAACCTTCTTTTTTTAGTTTTCGGGTAATCATTTCCCTTAGAAATTTATCATCTTCAACTACTAGTATTTTACTCATGATTTTTATTGTTTATTTTTTAGGGTTTCCTATTTGTGCTACTGCTTTATCAATAACTTCCTTAGGATCAAATTCAGTCTTAACGATCCAATCCTTTACTCCGTATTCTTTAGCCTTGTCGATTTCGACGGGTTGTCCGGAATTGGAAACTATCACTACCGGTATGTTTGAGTATTCCGTTTCAGACATCCCTTCTAAAACTTCGAAACCGTTCATTTTGGGCATAATTATATCAAGCAAGATAAGGTCCGGATTTTCACTTTTTACTTTTTTAAGACCCTCTTCTCCATTTTTAGCCACTTTTACCTCAAATCCTTTTTCAATAAGCTTTTTTTTCATTAAATTGCGGATAATCTTCTCATCTTCAATTATTAATATTTTTTTCATAACTTTTCTTGATTATCATTATAATTTTAAACCGATAAGGCAATATTGTCAACTATTATTTGGGTTAAAAATCTCGAATAAAATCATCTTCTTTTTTCTTTGTTGTTGGCAAAGTGAAGTAAAAAATACTTCCTTCTCCTTCTGCGGAGCTGAAGCCAATTTCTCCTCCGTGAGCCTCAATTATATTTTTTGATATGAATAAGCCCAATCCGGAGCCTTGAACGTCTCTTCTAACCACATTTCCGGCTCGGAAAAACTTATCAAATAATCTTTCTTGTTGTCCTTCCGGAATACCGATTCCATTATCTTGAACCGATACTTTTATTGTTTTTTCATCTGGGCTATATATGGAAAGAACAACCTCTCCTTCTTCCGTGTATTTAATAGCATTATCCAAAAAGTTTTGAATTACTATTGCTATTTTTTCTGTATCTATATCAACTTTAGGAAGTTTTTTCTTCGGTTTGCTGAATTTAAAAGTTATGTTTTCCTTTTCTTCAACCACTTCCTTGTATTCATCAACTACCGGTTTCATAGCTTTAATTAAATCAACCGTTTCCGGTTCATAAACGTAACGTCCTTCCTCTATTCTACTAACGTTAAGTAAGTCATTAACTAAACTGACCATCCTTTCATTGGCTTCATATGCTTTTCTAATCAACATTTTTTCATCCTCGTCTAGCTTTTTCTTTTCTTCAACCGCCTCTTCTAAAAAGGTTTCCAAAGTCCATTTTATACCCGAAAGGGGGGTTCTTAATTGGTGAGCGGCTACAGAAACAAACTCGCTCTTAATTCTTTCAATTCTCTTTTCTCTGGTTATATCGTGAATATGAACTAAAATACCCAAATTTTCCTCGTCTTTAGTTATTCTGGTAGTAGTAACTTCCAAATAAAGATCTTTATTTATCTGCAATTCTTCTCTAAATAGATCGGCAATTTCTCCATCTTTATTTTTAATAAATTCCACTAGCGGTTTTAAGGTTGGAAAACTAGCTAATTCTTCAAAATCTCGCCCGGTTATATCTCTGGATTTAACATCAAAAAATTCTTCTACTTTGGGGTTAATTATATTTAAGGAGTTGTCGGGACCGAAAAAGAACATGGCGTCTATAAAATTCTCTATTATGGCAACTGTCTTGATTCTTTCTTTTTCCGCTTGTTTATGTTTTTGATCGATATCTTCCAAAATGTTAAGCAGAGCGGATCGTGAGTCCTCCATCTGTTTTTCTTTTTCTCTTAACTTCTCCGTTTTTAGTTGTAATTCCTTCTCCATTTCAGCCTTCATTTCTGCTTTTTCAGTAGTATCGATTATGCTTAAGAAATAACCTAAAAATTTACCGTCTTTAATTCTTGTTTTTGCTGAGATCGTAACCGGCTTTATTTTTTCATTTTTTGTTATTAAAGAAAGATCCTTTTCAATCTCTTCCGTTTCTTCTTTTACCTCTTCAATTAAAGACTTAATCTCTTCTTTTTCTAAAAACAAATCGCCCAAATTCAATCCAATCGCTTTTGCTTTATCATATCCGGAAATTTTTTCAAAAAAATCATTCGTTTCTAAAATTAAATTAAGAGAATTAACTAAGCAAAAAGCAACCGGTAAGAAATCATTCACCTTTTGCCCGTAACTTTGCAAATAATCCAGTTCTTTAATTATCTCTTCTTTTTTTATTTTATTTTTCTCCGTCATTATCTTCTTTTAATTGCTCGATTTCTTTTTTTAATTTTTCTTTTTCGTCTTTCATTTTTTCGTACTTTTCTTTTATCTTTTTCTTTTCTCTTTTTAATTCAACCATTCGTAATTCTCTTCCGGTTGCTAATCTATTAAATCTTTCTAATTCTTTTACTTTCTCTTCCATTTCTTCTTCTATTTTTTTTGCTCTACTCAAATCATTACAAGCAATATAAATTACGTTTTCAATTTTTTTAGTAAAAATATTAACTAAAAATTGATTTTCCTTTCCCTTAATCTTTGCTTCTTCATTTTTCATTTCTCCGGCCAATATCTTTTTTATGCTTTCTTCTTCAAATATTTTTACTAATTTCTCATCAACTAATTCATGTTTTTTATAATCCAAAAGCTTTTCCATTTTTTTATTAACCTCAACAATATAACCTTTAGAGTCAAGAAAGCAGATTCCGATTGGTAAAAAATCTAAGAAATTTTTAAGATTATTTTTTAAAAAATTATTTATCTCCATTTTCTTTTTTATCTTTTTCTTTTAATTTTTCTAACTTTTCTTTCAATTTTTTATTTTTTTCCTTTAATTCAATCATCTTTTTCTCTCTACCGACCGTTAATTTATGAAATTTTTCTAATTCTTCTACTTTTCTTTCTAAATCCTCCGTTCTGGCTTCAACTTTTTCTTCCAAATTCTCAGTTAATTCTTCTAACTCTTTAGTTCTTGCTTTTACTTTAATCTCTAAAACTTTCTTTGCCTCCTCCATTTCTTTTTTGCTGTTTTTTAAATTCAAAGCCATCTTATTGAATTCTTTTCCTATCTCTTCAATCTCATCACCGGTCCTAATTTTTATTTTTTGGTTGAAGTTACCAGCAGCAACATTTCCAATTGCTCCTCGTAATTTAACTAAAGGACTGATAGTTTTTTCGGTAAGCCATAAAGCTAAAAAGACCGATAAAATAATTGATCCTAAAAATATAGAAAAAGCCCTAACAAAAGCGGGTATTAAAAACATAGTAACTTCCGCCATATTAACACCCAAAATAACGGTTAATTTCCTTTCTCCGTTAAATATCGGTTTAGCTAAAACGTCAACCCGACGTCCGTTTTTTAAACCGGATCTTTTTTTAAACTGATTAGTGTTGATAAAAGGGTCGTTTATCACTTTACCGATTAATTTTTCATTATCGGCATAAAAAGCAGTTCCGTCACTTTCCGTGACCCATAAAAAGGAGGTGTCCAAGCTTTTTTCTAATTTTTCCAAAGCGGAAATTAAAGCTTGATCGTCTTCCTTAAAAGAGATTTCTAAAAAATTTATCAAAGTTTTCTTTTCTCTGAGTATCGAATTATGAAAAGTATCTATTTGATTTTTAAGCGTTAGCCCGGAAACTATTATTATCGCTATAAAAGAGACTAAAATAATAGATCCAAACACTCTGCTAAATATACTTCTTTTCATTCCCGTATTTATTTAAAATTAAGTTTCATTTGATCCTCCTTCTTTTTACTGTATCTATTAATTAAACTTTTGAAATTGAATTGCTTAAAAAAATCCGTAACCTCTTTATAATTATAATTTAATTTTGCATCATTTAAAGTCACATCCAGATTGATATCACATTTCAAGGTAACCAGTTTTTTAGTTCTTAAAACTTGCTTTTTCTTTCCTTTTAATCTTTTTTTAAATATATTCTTTAAACTATCAAAATTTAAAAATATCTGTTCAACAGTCCCATAGTTTTTTACTAATTCACTTGCTCTTTTTTTTCCAATTCCTTCTACTCCCGGAATATTGTCCGAAGAATCACCCCGAAAAGCTTTGTAGTCTACAAAAAGAGCAGGGGGAACACCGTATTTTTCAATAACTTTCTCCTTATTAAAGGTTATCATTTTTTTAATTCCTCTTCCAGGAGACCTAACCACTACATTTTTATCTACCAATTGTAAAAGATCTCTGTCACCGCTAAGGATTATAACTTTAACTTCTTTTTGCCATTTTTTAGCTAAAGTTCCAATAATATCATCGGCTTCAAACCCGGCTTTTTCTAAAGTAGGTATATTAAAGCTTTTTAAACCTTCTTTAATTAAGGGTAGTTGAGAGACTAAATCTTCGGGCATATCCGGTCGTTGTGCTTTATATTCTTTAAATTCTTTATGGCGGAAAGTTTTTTCTTTACGATCAAAGGTAGCAATTACAAAATCCGGCTCGGTTTCTTCCAAAGCTTTGCTTAAAATTAAAAAGAATCCGTAAACCGCATTAACCAACTTTCCCTCACTTTTTAATGGGGGTAATCCATGATAAGCTCTATAGACTAGAGCGTTGCTGTCTATTAAAAGTAATTTCTTCATTACTAAAATTTATCATATTTTATTCGTTTGACCAACTAAAAACAAAGTGTTATCATATATTAGCATTAATTCACGGGGCATGGTGTAACGGCTAACATGCTCGCTTTGGGAGCGAGTGATTCTCGGTTCGAATCCGAGTGCCCCGACATTTTTTGTATTGACACCTTTACTTGATTTACTTATCATATAAGTAATCTAAAGCGACAATCAACATTGCAAATTACAAATTATAAATTAACAATTATATAGATGCGGGTGTAGCTCAACGGCAGAGCCCTGGCCTTCCAAGCCAGTCATGTGGGTTCAAATCCCATCACCCGCTCCACAGAAAAACGCCCTTAAAAGGGCGTTTTAATTTATAATT
>CAYWPY010000037.1:0-4982 GCA_964460255.1 uncultured Candidatus Saccharibacteria bacterium
ATCGGTTTGTTCGTAAAAAGCGGACATTCCAAATTAAGATGAAAAACTACAAAAAAACACTAACTATCGCAGTTTCGTTGGCGTTGGCTTTTGGTTTTTTAAGCGTAACTAATGGAATAGAAAGCGATCAAGTATATGAAGGAGGCGAACAGACTAAAGAAGAATTAGCTCAAACAGATGAGAATGCGGACATAGAAGGAGAGCAAACTGAACCGGAAGAAGAATATGATGAAACAGAAGAAGAGTCGGCGGAAGAATATATGGAACAAGAACCGCCAGCTGAAGAAAATGTAAATGAAGAACCAATGGAGGAGTCGACTACTACTGAAGAAGCAGAAAACATGCCTGAAGAAACAGAAGAACCTGTTGACCAAGCTCCTGAAGAAGCAGAAGATATGCCTGAAGGAGTAGAACAAGAAACGGGTAATGAAGCGGCTGAAGAAGCTCCTGGAGCAGAAATAAGTGAAATTGCCAAAGATATGGGACAAGGTCATTCCGGGGAAGGAGTAAAAGCTCTGCAAGAGTTTTTGAATGAAGAGGGTTACACCGTTGCAGAGGAAGGACCCGGAGCTCCCGGAGAAGAGACTGAATTTTACGGTCCAGCGACTAAAGGTGCAGTTGCAGAATTTCAAGAAGATAATGCGGAAGATGTTTTAGAACCAATAGATCTTGAAGAAGGTACAGGTTATTTTGGTGAAATGACAAGAGAAAAGGTTGATGAGCTAACAGACTAGAAAAGTGTAAAAACGGCAGGTCATTTAGACCTGTCGTTTTTATTTTGGAGCTTAAAAAATAAAGGAATTAAGAAAAAACAAAGATAATTAAAATTATAGAAGTTTAGAAAATTACTTTATATATCATTCAAGTATGATATTATAAAGATAGTCTAAAAAACCAACAAAACATAAATATGAATAAAAAAGAATTTAAAGCTAAAGTAAACCAAAAGATTGACGAGCTTTCTGCAACCATAAATAAAATGAAAGCTAAAAAAGAAGCAGCAAAAGAAGATGTTAAAGAAGAATATGAAGAAAAGATAGAAAAAGTAGAAGAGAAGAAAGAAAAGATGGAAGAAAAGTATGAAGAATTAAAAGAAGCTTCAGAAGAAAATTGGGAAGAAAAAAAGAATGTATTTTCAAAAGCTTTTGACTCGTTTAAAGAAGGAGTAGAAGAGTTGAAAAATATATTTAAATAAGCAAAGTAAAAAAAGAAAAGCACCTTCGGGTGCTTTTTTTATACTAAAATAATTTTAATTAGTCAGTTTTACTATCAATATATTTAATTTGTAACGGTTGCTTTTTTTTAAAAAAATGATAATATATCAATAGTAATTGATGTAATATTATGGTTAAAAATTGTCTTCAAAAAGGGTCGCTTAACTATAAAGAGATTGAAGAGGTTTCCAGCATGTTAAAGGTAATGTCGGCAGAAAACAGGTTAAAGATAGTCTGTTTACTTGAAAAAGAAGAAAAATGTGTTTGCGAAATTAACGAAGACTTGGATCTTGCTCAAAATTTAGTCTCCCACCACTTAAAGATTTTAAAAGATGAAGATATAATCAAGGCAAGAAAAGAAGGGCTTAATGTCTTTTACAAGTTAAATCAAAAAAGATTAAAAGAAATTAAAAAAATAATAAATAAATACTTATGAATAAAAAAATTATAACCACTTTAGTTATTGTCTTCGTTTTTGCAATAATAACCACCGCTTTCCTTTCAATTGAAGAAAAACCAACTGAAAATAATGAAAATGAAATAGACACCTCTCTTATTGAGTGTCTTGATGATAATGATTTAGTTATTTATGGAGCAAGTACTTGCCCGGCTTGTAAGCAATTAGTTGCTTCTTTGGGTGGTCAGGAAACGGTAGAATCTATTTACGTAGAGTGTGGTGCTTCCGGGTCGGAAGACGATCAACAAAAATGTCAACAAAATGCTGAAACCGGCTATGTCCCCGAAATTCAGATAGACGGTCAAGTTTATGAAGGTCCCAGAGACCCCGCTTCTTTAGCCGGACAAGTTGGTTGTGAACTATAAAGCTATGAAGATTAAAAACAGATTAATACTTTTCACATTATCACTTATTTTTGTAGCTGTTCCGTTTCTCAGTTTTGCTCAAACGGAAGTTGATACTATTCATTTTTTTGAAGATGAAAGGTGTAGTACTTGTGCTCAAGAAAAAGAATTTCTAGAGGAAGAAATTAAAAGCGAGTATCCGGATTTGAATATAAAATCTTACATTATAGAAAATAGTGACGACCGAAAAAGTTTTGAGGCCTTATTAAAGGATAAAGGGTTTAAGAACTATACCTTAATGACTCCGACAACCGTTATTGGTGATAATTTATTTATTGGTTTTTTTGAAGAAGACAAGAAGTTGATTAAGAAAGCTATTGAGGGTGAAGATGTTCAACATGAAGCAGATCAAATAAGAGGAGAGATCAATATCCCTTTTATTGGTAGAGTTGAAGTTAAAGACTGGTCTTTGCCCGCTTTGGCATTAGTTATTGGTAGTTTGGATGGACTTAATGTTTGCTCTATAGGAGCTTTAATTTTGATTTTAATGATTGTTCTTGCTTTTGATTCCAGAAAGAAAATCTGTTTTTATGGTGGTCTGTTTATAATAACCGCCGTGGTTATATACGGAGGTCTGGTTTTTGTTTGGACAGCTCTTTTTGAAGCTTTAACTTCTTTTATTGGACCTCTCAATACCGTTATTGGTATTGCTTCTCTTTTAGGTGGAGTCTACTTTTTTTCTCAATTTATCAAGTTTTTAAAACACGGACCTACCTGCGAATCTTCGAGCAGTAAATTGGCAAACAAAGCAACAAGAAGACTTAAGAAATCTTTTAACGAAAAGACAGAAACTCTCGTTTTAGCGGGAAGCGTAATTTTTTTTGCTGCGGTTATAACCTTGGTTGAGCTTCCCTGTTCGTTCGGGTTTCCAATGGTTTACGGAAGTATTTTAGCGGAAAATGGATTGAGTTGGTTAGGGTATGGAATTTATATTGCTTTGTATTTATTCTTTTATATGCTTATTGAACTTGTAATTTTTGCCGGAGCGGTGATTACTAAAGAGGTTTGGGTTGCCGAATCAAATATAATCACTTGGGTTTATTTAGCGGGAACCGTAGTTTTGTTTTTCCTTTCCTATTATTATTTAATTGGATTTTAAAGGATGAAAAGGAGTTTATTAGCAATTACGGTTGGATTGGTAATAATTTTCACGGCTTACAGCTTTACTATTAACCAATCAGTAAAAGTTAAAGAAAAAACAAGCATCGCCGTTTGTCCTACTTGGTATAGTTTAGAATCAAAAATAAAGAATAAAAACGGTTACGAGATAGTAAAGACTAGTTCCACAGTGGAGTCGTTGTCTCTTTTAGAAAAGGGAAGAGTAGATTTTATTATTTCCGGACGCCCCTTAAAACCTAATGAACCTAATTTTCAAAGTGAAAAATTGGGTGAGGGTTATTTATTTCTATCTTCTACAGGAGGATCAATAACCAGTGATAATCTTGATAATTACAGCTTTCAAACTGATCTGGATAAAGAAAAAATAAAGGAAAGCTTTCCCAATATTAGAGAATTAAAAGAAGTAGAGAATCCCTATGAAAATATTTCAGAAAGAATTTTGATTACATCTTTTGAAAATGTTGATTATTCCCAAGCGGGATTAGTTGATATTTTAGATCAATTTGAAAGAAGGGTTGATATATCAAGAAGGCCAACTCTTTATTTTAGAAGAAAAAATAAAGAAAAAGTGGAAGAAATTAAAAATTTAATTAAATAAAATTATTAATTAATAACTTAAAAATCTTATGAAAATCACTATTTACGGAACGGAAAATTGTTCAAGATGCACAAAGCTTGAGAGTTTAGCTAAAGAGGTGGTTAAAGAAGAAGATTTAGACGTAGAAGTCGAAAAGGTTAATGATACTGCCGAAGCGGTTAAAAAAGGAATTATGAGCTTACCCGCTTTGGCGGTTGACGGAGAAGTAAAAGCAAAAGGAAAAGTTTCCACTAAAAGAGAAATCAAAGAATATTTAAATGTTTAAAGCAATAGCGAAGTTTATTGTTTCTTTCTTTCCTTTGACGGGGAGGATGTTAGAAGTAACTGAATATTGGATCTATAACAATCTTAAAATACTTTTCATTTTAGGATTTATTGTTTTTATTATCGGTTATCTCCGAACTTATTTTCCTCCCGAAAAGATAAGAGATTATCTAAAAAGAAAGCATAGCGCTTTAGGATATGTTTTTGCTTCTCTTTTGGGAATTATTTCTCCGTTTTGCTCTTGCTCGACAATTCCTATATTTTTAGGATTGGTTTCGGCGGGAGTTCCTTTTGGAGTCATAATTACTTTTCTTTTTGTTTCTCCAATGGTTAATTTAGCGGCAATTATAGTTCTCTTTGGAACTTTGGGCTGGAAAGTAACGTTATCTTATCTTTTTGGTGGAATAATAATTGCTATCTTAGGTGGAGTTTTACTAACCAAGTTGGGAATGGAAAAATATCTAATTGATTTTGGATTAAGCACTCAAAACATTAATGAGAAAAACGATGAAGTTACCTTTAGCAGAAAAGAGAGATTGAAAGCCGCCTATTACGACGGTCTTAACATATTAAAGCAAATTTTCCCTTATGTTTTACTTGGTGTTACCGTAGGGGCGATAATTCATGGATTGGTGCCGGAGAGTTTAGTGGTTGATTACTTATCAGGAGCTTTTTCAGTACCGGGAGCGGTTATAGTTGGAGTTCCGGTCTATAGTGACATAATGGGAGTTATACCGGTTGCTGAGAGTCTTATAAGTAAAGGTTTACCCATCGGAACGGCTATAGCTTTCATGATGTCGGTTGCCGCCTTGTCTTTACCTCAATTTATTCTCTTAAAAAAGGCAATGAAGAAAAAACTTCTTTTCTATTACGGAACAATTTTATCACTGGGAATTATGGTTTTGGGAATTTTACTTAATATTTTA
>CAYWPY010000038.1:0-4963 GCA_964460255.1 uncultured Candidatus Saccharibacteria bacterium
GGCGCCTGCTCAGTTCGGACTCTGGTGTTCATCGACTCACTGACAGTCAGGCTCTTGGCTATTCCGTCCGCTGCCTCAGGGACGAAAACTAACTTTTTAACTATTAACAATTAAAAATTATCAATTAACAATTGACTTAAATCCGCGTCAGCGGATTTTTAGATTAAAGATTAGTTCTCGTTAGAGAACTTAGCGGATTTTTTAATCCCTTTCTTATTTTCCTTTTATTTATTATAATTACCCTACTATGATTTATTACTTAGACGGAAAAATAGCGGTTAAAAAAGATGACTTTGTAGTTATCGATACCAACGGGGTTGGTAGAAAGGTTTACATATCCCCGGATGCAGTTAAAAATTTACCTGAAGTTGGTAAAAATTTTAAGCTGTTTTGTTACTTGAACATAGGGCGTAATTCGCAAAGACTTTACGGATTTCCCAGTAGGGAAAATTTAGAATTTTTTGAAAGTTTAATTAATCTTTCCGGAATAGGACCTAAAACAGCGGTTAAAATCGCTTCTATCGCTCCCATGGAAGAACTTAAGGAGGGAATAAAAAATGATGATGACGAGATTTTAGAAGAAATATTTTCAATAGGTAAAAAACGAGGGCAGCGAGTTATTTTTGAGCTTTCTCAAAGAATTAAACAGGAGCCAAAAGATGACGGAGCCGTCCAAACTCTAACTTCGCTCGGCTTTTCTAAAAAAGATTCGCGAGCAGCCTTGAAAATTGTTTCTAAAGACAAATCAGTTGATGAAAGAGTAAAAGAAGCTTTAAAACTTTTGGACAATGGTTAAAAAAATAATAAAAAAGATAACTCCCCAATTTTTGATTAAGGGATATCATTATATATGGGCACTCGCCAGTGCTATTTATTATCGGTTTCCATCTAAAAAGATAAAGGTAATTGGAGTTACAGGAACCAATGGCAAATCAACTACGGTTAAATTAATCTCTAAAATATTGAAAGAGGCTGATAAAAAGGTAGGAGTTGTTTCTTCAATTGAATTTGAATTAAATGGAAAACGAGAAAAAAACACTCTAAAGATGACGATGCCGGGAAGAGGATTTTTACAGAAATTTCTAAGAAAAGCTGTTGACCAAAATTGTGAAGTGGTTGTTTTGGAAGTTACCTCCGAAGGGATTAAACAATACAGACATAAATTTATTGATTTTGATATTGCCCTCATTACCAATTTAGCCCCCGAGCATATCGAATCCCATGGAAGTTTTGAAGCTTATAAAAGAGCAAAAGGAAAATTATTTTTGGAAGCAAAAAAAGTTCATGTTTTAAATAATGACGATCAGTATTGTGATTACTTTAACTCTTTTGCGGCGGAAAAGAAACATGGATACGGCTTAAAAAATAACAGTAATTTTCAAAACTTTACTCAAGGGAAAGGCATTGAATTAAAAAAAGAAGGAATTGAGTTTACGGTTAAAAAAACCGATTTTAAAATTAATTTACTCGGAGAATTTAATGTTTATAACGCTTTAGCTGCTATTGCTGTTGGGCGGGAAATGGGAATCAGTTTAAAAACGGCAAGTAAAGCTTTAAGAAAAGTAAAAACTGTTCCGGGTAGGATGGAAAAAGTTATTGAAAAACCTTTTAAAGTTTACTTGGATTATGCTTTTACTCCCAATGCTTTAAAACAAGTTTATAAAAATTTAATAGACAAAGAGAATCCGCCAAAATTAATTGCTGTTTTAGGTGCTTGTGGAGGAGGAAGAGATAAGTGGAAGAGACCGGTTTTGGGTAAGCTGGCGGATGAATTTGCCGATGAAGTAATTATAACTAATGAGGATCCTTACGATGAAGATCCAAAACAAATAATAGAAGAAGTAGCTCAAGAAGTAAGAAATCCAAAAAAAATACTCGATCGTAGAGAGGCAATAAATAAAGCACTTCAAATAGCTAAAGAAGGAGACGTAGTTGTGATTACCGGTAAGGGTTCCGAGTCATGGATTCAAATGGCAAAAGGAAAGAAGATTCCCTGGTCTGAAAAAGAAGTAATCAATGAGGAATTTCAAAAAATATACAATCAATAAATCAAAGCAGAAAAATGAAAATAAAAGATATCTACAATTTAGCAATAAAAGAAGGGAGAAAAGCTGATTTTCGGGGAGAGGAAGAGATTGACAGAAAGCTTGAAAGGGTAAAAAAAGAATATAATAATTTAAAAGGGCAAAAAAAAGATTTTTTTGATAAAGAAAGATTAAACAATCCGTATAGTGACACCAGAATTTTACATGGCGATAAGGAAAAAAAAATTGAAAAGGTATTGGTGGGAATAGATATTGGTGGAGAAGAATTACTCTTAGCTAAGCAAATGGGAGATATAGATTTGGTTATTTCCCACCACCCTCGGGGGATAGCTTTGGCCGGCTTGGATGACGTAATGGATTTACAAATTGATATGCTCGCCTCTTACGGAGTTCCGATTAATATTGCGGAAAAACTACTTAAAAAACGAATTGAAGAAGTCTCCAGGAGTCTTTCTCCGGGAAATCACCAAAGAGTAGTTGATATTGCTCGTCTTTTGGATATTCCCTTAATGTCGATTCATACTCCTTGTGATAATTTAGTAACTCAATTTATAGATAAGAAAATAAAAAAAGATGAACCGAGACTATTGGAAGACGTTATGGATTCATTAACTGAAGTTTACGAATATCAAGAAGCTTCAAAACAAGGAATGGGACCTAAAATATTTGTCGGGAATAAAAAAAATAGAGCCGGAAAGATAATTTTAACCGAGATTACGGGAGGAACGGAGGGTTCTCCGGAAACCTATAAGAATTTAGCTCAAGCCGGAGCGGGAACCATAATCGGTATGCATATTTCCGAAAAACATAGAAAAAAAGCTCAAAAAGCACATATAAACGTAGTAATTGCCGGTCATATGTCTTCCGATTCGATAGGAGTTAACTTGTTATTGGATAAGATTAAGGGTTTGGAAGTTGTCCCATGTTCCGGATTTATTAGACATAAAAGAAATCAATGAAAAATAATATTAAATTATTTTTAATTGAACTTTTCTTTTTTTGCTTTACCTTAATTTTAGGGATTTTTATAAGTTATAATATTGGGAATCTCTCTCACTTTATTAATGCCGCTCAAGAAGTGGAACAACCCGGATCCTATAGTGCTTTATTTTTTATAGGCTATTTTTTTCTTGCTACTTTAGTTATTTTTTTAGTATCCAGAAGTGAAAAGCACGAAAAAGGGAAAATTTTATTTTTTAAATTTGTTTTTTTAACTTCGGTTGCTTTGGGTTCTTTGATTACTTTTTCCGTTTTTCTTTCTGATTTAACCGCTTTTTTTCTGGTAACCGTTTTAATTTTAGTCTGGAAAAGTTATCCGCTGATAATATTGCATAATTTTTTAATATCAATTTCAATTACCGGAATCGGAACTATAGTGGGGACCATGTTTTCCGGTTTTGAAATTGTCGTTCTTTTGATTGTTTTTTCTATTTATGATTTTATTGCCGTTTATAAAACTAAACATATGGTTAAGATGGCAACGGAAATGATAAAAACCAAAGCGATAATGGGTCTAATAATTCCTTTTGATTTTAAAGATCTTTTTAATAATCTGGAAAAAGAAGATAAAAGCAAGTTTATGATTTTAGGAGGAGGGGATCTTTCCTTTCCCTTATTTTTAGTTTCGGCAGTAACATTGTCGCATGGTGTCAAAGAAGCTCTGTTTTTAACTGCTTTTGCTTGTTTGGGGCTTTTTGCTTCTTTTTTTCTATTTATGAGTCAAAAGATAAAAAAGGCAATTCCCGCTCTTCCACCGATAGCTTTCTTTTTAATTATTGGTTATCTAATAATTTATTTTATTTGACATAAAGAATTTTTTTCAGTAGAGTTTTACTACTAAAAGGAGGTGATTTAGATGATTGACGAATTAAAATTTTTATCCGAATTAGAATTATTAAAAAGAAAAAAGAGAGAAGGCTTCAGAACCGGAGGAGTAGAGAGACCACACAGCATAGCCGAACATTCTTTTATTGTTGCCCATTTGGCTCGGATAATTGCTTTTCATGAAGGAGCGGACGTTGATAAATGCATGAGAATGGCTCTCTGCCACGATTTGGGAGAAGCTAGAGTTGGAGACCATGATAAAGTCGTTAAAAAATATTGTGGACGACAGATAAAGCAAGAAGCGAAAGCGATTGTTGATCAAGTGTCCGTCTTGGAGAAAAGAATGGGAGAAGAAATAGTTCGTTTATTTTTAGAAAAGGAGGATAGAAAAACAAAAGAGGCAATAGTCGTCCAAGATGCCGATTGGTTGGAGAATGCTTTACAATGTAAGATTTATCTTGAAAGAGGTTATAAAGAATTTTCCAGATGGTTGCAAACCACAGAGGAGCTTTTACAGACGAAAACGGCAAAAAGACTATTGAAACAACTGATGAGTATTGAAAATTTTGTCAGTTATTACAATCAGTGAGCTTAAAAGGCTCACTTTTCTTTTATCCCCATTTTTACACCTCCGGGGTGTAAAAACAGGTTAAAAACAACAAACTTCCAGTTCGTTTTTTCATTCTGAGCGAAGCGCCTGCCTGCCCGCAGGCAAGAAAAGCCCCATCGTTATTAATTAATTAATAGTCAAAGGTTAATGGTAAATCCGCACTAGCGGATTTTAATCATGTAAGTATCTTCAAGCTCGTATCCGTTCTTTTTCCAGTATCCTCTAGCCCCTATTCCGGAGATAACAGTTATTTTTTTGGTTGGTGCTAATTCTTCTGCTCTTTTAACTAATTTCTTACCTAAACCTTTGTGTTGAGGAGAAGTTTCTAAAACTTCTCCGTCTTTAATCATTGTTTGTTGGCCGTAAGTGTGAATTTCACGAATTATGGTTGAGTTTTTAAGTATTTCCGGATAAGGGTCGGCGGGAACTCTCATTCTTAAAAGGCTGAAAAGTTTGGTTCGATCTTTATTTTCAAAGGTTAAAA
>CAYWPY010000039.1:0-4941 GCA_964460255.1 uncultured Candidatus Saccharibacteria bacterium
GTTTCCTTTTTCAGTTCTATCGATTGTTCTTTCATTACTTCTACAACCCGCTCCACTCCGACAGCTCCTCCAATTGCCGGTGTTTCTCGACCACCTAAAAGCTCAACTAAATTATCATACCTTCCTCCCCCGCCCAAAGCCAAATCTTCATCTTCGGTAAAAAATTCAAAAACGGTGTTGTTGTAGTAATCCAATCCCCGAACCAAGAAGGGGTCCAACTGATAAGGAAGATTCATTTCATCCAAATATTCCAAAACGGATTTGAAATCCTTTTTACACGCTTTACAGAGATGATCAACTATTTGAGGTGCATTAGCGACTATTTGCTGACAAGTTTCATTTTTGCAGTCCAGTATTCTAAGTGGATTGGTATCGAATCTTCGCTGACAATCTTTACAAAGATCTTCTTTTTGAGGTTTCAGAGATTCTTTTAATTTTTCTTTATACTCCGGACGGCAATTGTCATCGCCCAAACTGTTTACCTTTATTTTTACTTTTAATTTTAATTCTTTGAAAGTTTCATAAATCACTCTGATAATTTGAGCATCCAAAGCGGGGGCTTTTTTACCCAAGACCTCCAAACCGAACTGATGAAATTGTCGATATCTTCCTTTTTGAGGTCGTTCATAGCGGAAAAAAGGACCAAAATAAAAGAATTTAACAGGTTGAGGTTTTGTATAAAAATCGTTCTCGATATAACTTCTTACTATCGGGGCGGTTCCTTCCGGTCTTAAAGCCAGTTTGTCATCACCTTTAGTAGTTAAAGTGTACATCTCTTTTTGAACTATATCGGTAGTTGCCCCAACACTGGTTGTAAAAAGAGCTTCCTCTTCTAAAATAGGAGTTCTAATTCGCTCAAAATTGTATTCTTCAGCTACTTTATAAAAAGCATCCTCAACTCGATGAAAATATTTTTGATTATCGCCGTAGATATCTTCCGTACCGGTCGGCTTTTTTATTTTTTCATTCATTGTTAGTTATTTTTTATTTTTATTGAGTGCTTTTGAGATTAGCTAAAGTAGTAGCCGGAGAGATTTGAAGAGCTACTTTACCGATAATATTTTTTCTTGGTAAGGCTCCCCAACTTCTGGAATCCAAAGAGGAATCACGATTATCTCCCAGGACGAAATAATGTTCTTCGGGAACTTCCACTTGTAAATGTCCGTCGGTATTAGATTTAAGATAGTTATACTCATCCAAAAACCAACGATCCCCTTCTTTTTCTATGTAAATACTTCCCTCTTCAATAGAAACAGTTTCTCCGGGCATTCCGATAACTCTTTTGATGAAGCGCTTATTAGTGGGAGTGGGAGGATTAAAAACAACTACATCCCCTCTTTGCGGTTCTTGAAAAAGATAAGAAAACTGATCAACGATCAAATAATCACCTTGATAATAGTTGGGTTCCATAGAAGCTCCCCTGACTAAAAAAGGTTGAAATACAAAAGTTCGAATAGGAATCACTATTAAAGCGGCCAAAAGAATGGTTTTAAATAGGTCGAAGAAAAAATCTTTCATTATTAGTTTGCTTAAAAAATAAACTTTTTATCTTTAAAAGTATATCAAAAATCACCCCGATTGACAAGTTAAATTGAAGTAAAAAAAGACTTTTATTTGTCAGTAAAGATTATATGTATTATGATGAAAGAAATGAAAGCTCTTATCGGATTAGGAAATCCGGGAAAAAAATATACAAATACCAGACACAATATCGGTTTTGAGTTGATAGATAAAATACAAAGGGAATATAATTTCCCCGATTTTAAGTTTGATAAGAAATTCGACAGCTTGGTATCAAAAAAGGGAGATTTATTTATAATGAAACCTCAAACTTTTATGAATCGCTCGGGAATGGCGGTTAGAGCACTAAAAGACTACTATAATATAGATTCAAAAGATTTATTAATAATTCACGACGACGCCGACATTGATTTGGGGAAGGTAAAAATAGACTTTTCTCGTAGTTCCGGCGGTCATAAAGGAGTACAATCGGTAATAGACCACCTAAAAACAAAAAACTTTTGGAGAATAAGATTTGGAATCAGTAAAGATGAAAAAGAAAAAGCAATCAATATAACTCTAAAAAAATTCAGCAAAAAAGAAAGGGAAACAATTGAGCCGTTAACCGATAAGTTGTTAAAAGAGATAGAAGAAGGGTTGAAAGAAGGTTTTGAGAAAAAAAGTATTCTTTATAAAAAAAACTGAGCATTTTTTGCTCAGCCATAATGTCGATAAAATAAGTAATAATCGATAAAATATTTAATTTTTTTAAGTATCTTCTTAAGCACTTCCCTCACTCCTTTCCTTAAGTTTATCTACGAATTCTCGTCCAAGAACTGATAACAGCTTCGAACGAGATACTTACAAAAGTAAGTAGGTTCCAGAACAAAAAAATAAAAAGGAGGGATATAAGGAGGATTTTGTTCCTGTTTTGTCTTTAGGGACCTTCAAAGAAGAACCCTTAAGATGAACCCTTCGTAGATAAACTTAAAGATCAAAGTAGCTGTATTATATTACATATTTTTAGTTTGTCAAGTTTTAATTGTTTCTCTCCCCTATTTTTAAAATTACTTCAATTTTAGCCTTGAAGTGAAATCTTTTATTTGTGCTAAAATATTTACAAGAATTAAATTAAATGATAGCATTTTTTAGCCGGATTGAATTTTAACAGAAAATTTTATGAAATTAATTTTAGTCGAATCGCCAACAAAATCAAAGACCTTATCCAAATTTTTAGATAAGGATTATAAAATAATGTCCACCAAGGGTCATATAAGAGACTTACCTAAAAAATCTTTGGGGGTGGATACGGAAAAAAACTTTAAACCGAAATACGTAACTCCGAGCCGACAAAAGAAAACGATTAAAAAATTAAAAACAGAAGTAAAAAAAGCTGATGAAATTATACTGAGCACCGACCCGGACCGAGAGGGAGAAGCTATTTCTTGGCATTTAAAAGAAGCTTTGAAATTAAAAGACTACGAAAGGGTTTCATTTCACGAAATAACCAAAAGTGCAATTTTAGAAGCTTTGGAAAAACCACGAAAAATCGATAAAGACTTAGTAAACGCTCAGCAAGCCAGAAGAGTGTTGGATAGATTGGTCGGTTACAAATTATCTCCCGTTTTATGGAAAAAGATTTATCGTGATTTCTCCTTATCGGCGGGAAGAGTTCAATCGGTAGCCTTAAGATTGGTAGCGGAGAGAGAAAAAGAAATCAGAGATTTTGATCCGGTTACCTATTGGTTGATTTATGCTCATCTGAAAAAAAGTTCCGTTTTTAGGTCAAAATTAATAAAGATAGAAGGAGAGAAAATATCAAAACCGGGAATTACTAAAAAGAAAGAATTTGAAAAGATAAAAGAAGAATTGGAAAATTTTGATAATTACAAGGTAACCGACGTTAGAAAATCAAAAAAGAAGAGAAATCCTTACCCTCCCTACACGACCAGTACCTTGCAGCAAGACGCTTCGATAAGATTGAACTATTCTTCAAAATACACAATGCGTTTAGCGCAAACACTTTATGAAAAAGGATTAATAACCTACCATAGAACCGATTCTTTTAATCTTTCTACGGAATCAAGAAAAAAAGCGGAAAAGATAATAAAAAGTAAATACGGAGAAAAATATTACAAAGCAAGAAATTTTAAATCAAAAGGAAGAACTCAAGAAGCTCACGAGGCAATCAGACCAACCGACCCAAAAAGAAAAAGTGTCGGTGGAAAAAAACAAGAAAAAAAACTTTACGAATTGATTAGAAATAGATTCTTGGCTTCTCAGATGAGCTCGGCAAAGATAGAAAGAAAGAAGATTGACATAGAAGCCGACAAATATTTGTTTCGGGCTTCCGGCCAAAAAATAGTATTTGACGGCTTTATGAAGATTTACCCGATAAAGATGAAAGAACAAACCTTACCAGAGGTGAAAATCGGTGATATTTTAGACTTGAAAGAATTGGAAACTCAAGAAAAAGAAACAACTCCCCCGGCCCGTTACAGTGAAGCGTCATTAATTAAGGAGCTGGAAAAGAATGAAATCGGTCGCCCTTCAACATACGCACCAACGATGGCGACAATACAGGATAGAGGTTATGTAGAAAAAGAAAAAAAGAAATTAAAAGCAACCGATATAGGAATTGTGGTCAGCAATCTACTGGTTAATCATTTTCCGGATATAGTCGATTTAAAGTTTACCGCCAAAATGGAAAAAAAGTTGGATCAAGTGGCAGAAGGGAAAGAAAACTGGAAAAAGATGATAAAAGAATTTTACGAACCTTTTATTGAAAACGTAAAAGAAAAGGAAAAGACGTTGGATAAGCAAAACATACTGAAAGAAACCGAAGAAGATTGCCCCAAATGTAAAAAGGGTAAAATAGTGATAAAACTGGGTAGAAACGGAAAATTTAAAGCTTGTAGTAGATTTCCGGAATGTGAATATACGGAACCGATGGAAGAAGAAAAAGAAGAAGTAAATAAAATGAAAAAAGAATTCGGACCCAAAAAATGTGACAAGTGCGGATCGGAAATGGAAATTAAACAAGGCCGTTACGGAATGTTTTGGGGTTGTAGTAATTATCCGAAATGTAAAAATACGGAACGATTAGAGAAAGATACGGGAATAAAATGCCCGGAATGTGATGAGGGAACAATAATAAAAAAAGCAACCCGAAAAGGTAAAATATTTTGGGGTTGTAGCAATTATCCGAAATGTAAATTCGGAACCAATTACCGCCCAACGGGAAAAAGATGTCCGGAGTGCGACTCTATAATGGTAGAAAAAAAGGGTGAGGAAGTTTGCTTGAATAAGAAGTGTGATAAGAGTGGATCATAATTTTAATCAAGATACCCTTTGAAAGAATCACCTCTCAAGAATCGCCAGCGACGATTCGGAGGTTGTGCGCTCGCCGATTAATTTGGCAAAGCTAAAACCATGCTTAAT
>CAYWPY010000040.1:0-4911 GCA_964460255.1 uncultured Candidatus Saccharibacteria bacterium
TCGACAGCTTCCCGATAAAGCCATTGACCTTATTGATGAAGCAATGAGTTCTCTCCGATTGGAAGTTGAATCTCAACCCGAAGAATTGGAAAAAGTAAAAAAGAAGATTCAAAATTTACAAATAGAAAAACAAGCGATAAAAGAAGAGAATGGCAAAAAACAAAGATTAAAAGCTATAGAAAGAGAACTCGCTGATCTTAATGAAAAAGCTCAAGACCTATCCGCCCGTTGGAAAAAAGAAAGGGAAACGATTACCAACATCAAAAACGTAAAAGAAAAGATTGACCGACTTGAGCATAAAGCGGAAAAGGCGGGACAAGAAGCTAATTTGGAAAAAGTTGCTAAAATTAAGTACGGAGAAATCCCCGAACTGAAAAAGAAACTTCAAAAAGAAGAGAAAAAGTTGGCCAATATCCAAAAGAAAAGACCGATACTTAAAGAAACGGTTGGTAGAGAAGAGATTGCGCAGGTAATATCCCGATGGACCGGTATTCCCAGCAATAAACTTTTGGAAGAAGAAGCTAAAAAATTAAAAAGAATGGAGAAACTGATGTCCAAAAAAGTTATTGGACAAAGTCAAGCGATCTCCGCAATAGCTAATGCGATTAGAAGATCCAGAGCCGGAGTATCGGAAGAAGGAAAACCTTTGGGTTCTTTCCTCTTTTTGGGTCCCACCGGAGTAGGTAAAACCGAAACCGCTCGCGTCTTAGCTCAATTTTTGTTTGATGATCGAGATGCGATGATTAGATTGGATATGTCCGAATACATGGAAAAGCACTCCGTTTCCAAAATGATTGGTGCTCCACCCGGATATGTCGGTCATGATGATGCCGGTCAACTTACTGAGCAAATAAGAAGAAAGCCTTACAGCGTAGTGTTAATTGATGAAATAGAAAAAGCTCACCAAGAAGTCTTTAATATTTTACTGCAAGTTTTTGAAGATGGTCGCCTTACCGACACTAAGGGTAGGGAAGTCTCTTTCAAAAATGCAATAATAATTATGACTTCCAATGTCGGTTCCGAATATATCACCAATATGTCTCAACTTGGATTTTCCGCCAAAGATGAAAAAGAGCAGAAACGGGATTTGGTTAAAGATAATGTAATGGAAGATTTAAAGAAAAAGTTTCGCCCCGAATTTTTAAACAGGGTTGATGAAATAGTAATCTTTAATCATCTTGAAATGGATCAAGTCAAAGAAATAGTCGGCTTGGAGCTGGATAAGGTTGCAAAGCGGGTCATGAAAAATAGCGGAATAAAACTTGAATTTAAAAGTTCGGTTAAAAACTATTTGGCAGAAAAAGGATTTGATCGTGACATGGGAGCCAGACCGTTGAAAAGAGTAATTCAAAAAGATATTCTTAACCCGCTTGCTCTCAGACTTATTTCCGGAAAGGTTTTGTCCGGCGAAAAAATAACTGTTCGAATTAGAGAAGGAGAGATAGATTTTCAGACTCCGACCGATGTTCGTAGTGATAAAAATTCAAAAACTAAAAAAGAAGCTTTAGTGAAGTAAAGCTAAAATAAAAAAGCACTCCTTGACGGGGTGCTTTTTTTATTCTAATTTAATCTCGGTAACGGTTAAATCTACTTCTCCGCTTTGCTTGGCTATTTCATCACTTGCCGAGTGTCTGATTACCACTTCTCCTTTTGGATTAAAATTCTCTCTAACTTCTTTTTTTACCGTGTAAGTTAAAGTTGCTTCTTCTTTGATGTTTTTCCACTTTCCGTAAGTTGCTCGGCTGTAGCCGGGTCTTTTTATTCCCATTTGGATATTTCCCTGACCTTTTACTTTCAAAGTTAAATTATATTCCTTTTCCTTGTTTTCACTTTCGGGATCACTGAATTTAACTGTTTCTCGGTAAGGTCCTTTGTAATTATGAGGTCCCAAAAGTATTTTGTCCTTATCCGATTTTCCTTGATTACTAAACGTCCACTCATTAAGTTTTAATGCTTTATCTTTTTTTTCTTTTGAGTTTATCTCAAGATCTTTTGATTTGCTGATTATTTTTTCTTCCTTTTTAACCACCTCAACTTTTAGCTTTACTTTTTCTTTTTTTATTTCTTCCAATTCAATTGAATCTTCTTCACTTAAGTTCAAGGTTTTATTTATATCTTTAATCGGCTCTCCTTTTTTAGTTTTTAATTCTACAAGCGTTTTATAATTCGTATCTTTAAAATCAATAAATTTTATTTTTATATTGTTTTCATCTGTCACTATTTTTACTTCTCCTTTCAAGCATTCTATCGGTGGATCGATCGTTACTATTTTTTGATTTTTTATCTCGCTTAAAGTTTTTTCTCCGATACCTTTAACTTTTAGTAAATCCTCAAATTCACAAAAAGGTCTCTTTTCAATTATCCGCTCGGCGTAGGTCGGTCCAATGCCGTTAATTTTTTCTAAAGCTTTTTTCTTTGCTGAGTTTAACTTTATTTTCTTATCTTGCTTTTGGTCTTGATTATTATCTTCACCATTACTGCCTTCATCTTCTTTATCATCATCATCTTCTTCTTCATCTTCGTTATTATCCTCCGGACTTTCATCACCAGCCTTTTCTTTCCAAGTGCAAACTCCCAAACTTATTAATTTTTCTATCTTTTCATCACCAAGTCCATCTATACTTTTTAAGTCTTCTAAGATATGAATAGGGGAGTTTTTTCGATTTTCAATTATCTTTTCTGCCGTCACTTCTCCGACACCCTCAATTTCGATTAATTTCTCTTTGCTTGCCTTATTTATATTTATTTGTTTTTCAAATATACATTTATCCCGCTGTCTTTTTACGTTTTCGATTTCTTCCTCTTTCTTTTCTACACTTTTTTCTGAATCAATTAACATTTCCCGCGTCTCAAAATAATCATCGCTTCTTTTTTCTAATCTAAGTTCCAATTCTTCTATCTCTTCTTCATGTTTCTCTTTCTCAGAATCTTCTCCTGTTTCTTGATTTACATCTTTTTCATCTTTAACACATTCTTTTTCTATTAATATTTGATTTTTTACATCCGCCAAAGTCTTTTCTCCAATTCCTTTTATCTCCAAGAGCTCGTCTACTGTGCAAAATGGACGTTTTTCAATTATGCGCTCCGCATAAACAGGGCCGATTCCGTTTATTTCTTCTAATTTTTTTGCCTTAGCCTTATTTATATCTATCTTTTCATCGGTTACTCCTTCTACTTTTCCTGATTCTTGCTTTTCTCTTTCTCTTTCTCTTTCTATCTTATTTTCGATTAAAGTGATTAATTTTTCCAGCTCTTCTTTTGTTATTTTTTTATTACTTCCTTTTTCTTTTTTTTCGCTTTTATCTTCTTTATCACTTTTATCGTTTTTATATCCTTCACTTTCTAAAAAAGCAATTATCCTTTTCGTCAACACTTCTCCGATTCCGTCTATATCTTTTAATTCCGATTCCGTCTCTATCGGAGTGGCTTTTTTTATTTTTTCTGCCGTCACTTCTCCGATTCCTTCAATTTTAGTCAGATCTTTTTCGTCCAACTTATTTATTTCCGCTATCTTTTTTTTGGAAGCTGAATCTTCACTCTTTATATCTTTTACTTCTTCTTTTTTATTTTCCGAAAGAGTTATCTCTCTTTCGTTGATTTCTCCTTTTAGTTTTCTACTTTCAATAGGGGAGTTTCCCAAAAAAATAATCCCTATTGATATAAGGATTATTGTTCCTAAAATTATTTTTTTAGTCATTTTACCTTGTTTTATATTTTAACTCTTAAATTCTAAAAATTTAAAGTTAAGTTCTAAAACGGATAACCTGTACTATAATTTTAGTCTTTTAATCTTTCGGCGAATCTTTTTATTAATTCTTTTTCTTCTTCCGTGAATTCTTCTAAATTAATAAAGTCTTCAAATATATTTTCGCTTTTCATTGCTTCGATAGCTCTTTCTTGGATTTCATAATTCTTATCCAGTTTGAGTTCTAATTTTTCTATGGTTTGGTTTTGTTGATACGTTAAAAAACTTAAGCCTAAAGCAATAATAATAAAGATAATTAAAAAGATATTTGACCACAATTTTGGAATCTGCTTTGTAATTTTTTTCATTTCTTTTGTTGATTATTTTTTGAATTTTCGACGTTTATTTGCAACTTTCGTTAACTTGATATTTAACCGTTTTTAATTTATAATATAAGCAGTTTTTAGTTAAAAATAATAAAAAACTATATATGAACAAAAATATCATTGATCCTAATCAAAACGGATTTAAAAACGAAAAATTCTTCTCAATTGCTATCCTTATTCTTATTATAATTACTATCGGAGGATTTGCAATTGTAAGAAGCGATGTTGATTTGGATTTTTCTTCTTTAACCGGAGCCTTGACTTCAGAACAAGTAGAGGAAGAAGAACCTGAAGGAGAGGTTGAAGAAGAAGTGGAGGCTGAAGAAGATGAAGAGGAGGCTGAAGAAGATACTGAAGAAGAAGTTGACGAGGAAGCCGATGAAGAAGAGTCCGTGGAAGACAATAACCGGTCCGAACAAGAAGCTGAAGAAGAACCGGTTGAAGAAGAAGTTTCCGATGAAGTCGTTGAAAATGAAAATAGTTATTCCGTAAGTGCAAGAAGTGGGGAAGGGCTTACTCATTTAGCCAGAAGAGCGCTCGATGAGCACGGTGGAGCTGATGATCTTACTGCCGAACACAAAGTATTTATCGAAGATTATATTCAAAAGCACTTGAACCGAGACGGTTATCTTCAAATGGGAGAAGAAGTGGAAATACCTACCGAATTGATAGAGGAGGCAATTCAACAATCAGAAAACTTAACCGAATCACAGCTTGAAAATTTATCTCAATATACTCATCAAATAGCCTAATTGACCCCTTAGTATTATACTTTTTATTTTATCTTTTCCCGATTTTTGGTAAAGTAAATATACGCGTGTCCGATTTAGAACAATTAGA
>CAYWPY010000041.1:0-4864 GCA_964460255.1 uncultured Candidatus Saccharibacteria bacterium
TACCCAACTTATGATAAATTTCTACCGCTTGAAAATAATTATCATGAAAAGAGTCATTATCGGGAGAAATCATAAATTCTTGAAAATCAACCCCTCCTCCACTGTGAGAACCACCATTAATTACATTAAAAAGTGGTCTGGGTAAACCAATATTGGTTCCCGCTAATTTAGAAATATACTCATAAAGAGGTAAGCCAACAGAAAAAGAAGCAGCCTTACAAACGGCAATCGAAACTCCTAAAATAGCATTAGCTCCCAACTTGGATTTATTATCAGTTCCGTCCAAATCAATTAAAATTTGATCAATTTCTTTTTGTTTTTCTACTTTCATTCCTTTCAAACGAGGAGAGATTATTTTTTCAATGTTCTCTTTGGCTTTTAAGACTCCTTTGGAAAACATTCTGTCCTTATCCCTAACTTCCACTGCTTCGTGCGCTCCGGTGGAGGCTCCGGCGGGAACACCGGCAATAAACTCCCCAGTATCGGTTTCCAAATAAACCCGTAAGGTCGGGTTTCCTCGGGAATCAATTATTTCTTTAGCTCTTATTTCTTTAATTTTCATGAATTTAAATTAATTGTTAATTCGTAATTGTTAATTATTAATCAAAGGAATTCTTCGGTCGTTCACTTTCTCAGAATGAAAATGATTAAATTACTCTAAATAATCTTTAATTGTTAATTAATAATTAAAAATTTAATTTTTTATATATTTATAAGCGGAAAGTAAGGCTTTACACCCTTCCCCGGTGGCGACAACTATTTGCTTGTCTCGGATATTGGTGACATCCCCGGCTCCGAAAAGACCCTCCGTTTTGGTTCGGCAATTCTCATCCACTATCAACTCACCTTTTTTATTATAATCAACTAAATTATCCACAAAATCAGTAGTGGGGACGGCCCCTATTTCTACAAAAATACCCTCCACGGATATCTCTTTTTTCTCCTCCGAATCAATCTTTTTATAAGTTATACCATTGACAAATCCATCTCCTTTAACTCTGATCGGTTCAACTTCGGTTTTTATCTCTACATTGCTTAGCTTGGATACTTTCTCTATTAAATATTCATCAGCCTGCAATTTGGATTCAACCTCAAGAATTGTAACTTTTTTAGTGTAATCTGCTAATTCCAAAGCCCCTTCCAAACCGGCGTTTCCGCCACCGATTATAACCACTTCTTTATCCCTAAAGAGAGCTCCGTCGCAAGTAACGCAATAAGACAAGCCTTTACCGACAAATTCTTCTTCTCCCGGAATATTCAAGTGACGAGGTTGCCTTCCACTGGCGATTATAACGGCTTTTGATTTATAAACACTTTCTTCAGTTTTTACTTCAAATTCCTTATTTTTTTTAACTACTTCTAAAACCTTTTCTTCTTTAGTTTTTACTTGGTAGCTGTCCAAATGAGATTTAAAATTATCAAGCAACTCCGGACCGGTAATTTCTTTTTCTCCGGGCCAGTTTTCTATAATTCCGGCATTTCCCATTTGCCCGATAAAATCTTCGCTTAAGAGTAATGTTTCTAAATTTTTCCTGGCTCCGTAAATACCGGCCGTTATCCCCGCCGGTCCACCACCAATTATTATTAAGTCTTTCATTTTTTGTATTTTAAGAAAAAAACAGCTTCTAAAAGCTGATTTTAAATTAAGTTATTTTCTTTTATGTACCCGGAAAGATGTTTTCTTTCTTTCGAATGTAGAGTAAAGTGTAAATTAGCTTCCAGGTAATCATTAAAATTATTTAATTTAAAATAATTACCTTTAATCACAGTTCCGTAGACCGTATGCCCTCTCTCCATCATATTTTCAAGAGCTTCTTTTATTGTTTCCGCCTCTTCAAAAAACTTTCTGGATTTGGAAGTAAAGATTGCTCTTCCAACTAACGAGAAGCTGGATTGATCGGTAAAGCCTTTTATTTTATAAAGTCCGCGAGCAATTTTTTCTGTCTTCATATTCCCTATTTCAGTTTCCCGAAGAGCAATTACCGGTCGCTCAGAAGTTTTGAAAACACTCATAACTTGCTGAAGAGAATTTTCTTTATAAGAAATTAATTCGTTAGAAGATATATAAGCAAAATCATCATCGCCGATGGCCAGTTTTGAAAAATCGGAAAAAGATATATTTAAATTACCGTATTTTTCTTTTAATTCGGTAATCCTATTTGCTCTCGGGTTTCCTTTCTTTTTAAGTAAATCTTCTTGACTATCCAAAGCGGAAAAAAGAGATTTAATTGCAGAATCTTTTTCTCCCAAAAATACAATTTCATCACTACCCAAAGAAACGGCCTCGCTAATTAAATATTGTAAAATTGGTTTATCCCCCAAAGTGAATAATTCGGGAGCAATAACTTTAGCTAAGGGAAAAAATCTCTCTCGTCTAAAGTTGGAGTTAATTATTGTCTTTTTTATCTTTTTTGTCATTTTTATGTAGAGCTTTTCTTAAAAATGTAGGGGTTTCCCATTTTTCTTCTTCTTCTAAAATTTCTTTTTCTTCTTCATTTTGAGCTTTTTTCGCCTCCACTCCGTTTCTTCTTTTCTTTGCTCGTTCTTCTCTTTCTTCAACTTTCTCATCTTCTTTCATTTCTTCATCTTCTATTGTTTTTATCTTAATTTGCTCCCTTTTGGGTTTCTCTTCTTTGTCTTCTTCTTGATCTTCTTCTTGCTCATCATTTTCTTGACTCTCATCATCCAGAGCTTGATCTAAATCATCATCAATGGTGATTTTTTCTATATCTTCATCTTCTTCCATTTCTTGGTCGGAAGTAGCACTTATTTCTTCCGAAAAGTAATTTGCTCCACAACCGGTAGCTAAAAGACTAATCTTCATTCTTCCCTTGAAATTATCTTTTTGAGAAACACCGAAGATAACCTTCCCTCCCCCTTCGGTAAATCCGGATATCTCTTTTGAAATCGCCGATATTTCGGAAAGCCCCAAGTTTTTATCCCCGGTAATGTTAAATAGAATTCCGTTAGCCATATCGATTCCGTGCGGATAAAGTGGATTGGAGATCGCTTTTTGAACAATCTCTTTAGCGTCCTCTTCTTCTTTTTTAATTAAAGTAGTGCTTAGATAAGCTAATTTTTTATTGTCTTTTTCTTCTTTTAAAATGGTTCTTATGTCGGCAAAATCGATATTAATCAAACCGGCTTCATAAATAGTTTCAATTAATCCTTCTAAATTAAAGGCTAAATTCTTATTCATTTCGGAGAGAGCTTTTTTAAGAGGGGTAGTTCTATCAACTATTTTAAATATATTTTCATTGGGCAGAATGCTGACTGCGTTCAGATAAGGGCTAGCTTTTTTTAGAGCCTTTTTGGTAATTGCCATCTTCCGTTGACCTTCAAATTCAAAAGGAAGGGTGAAAATTCCGTAAGTTAAAGCATTAGCCTTTCTTGATTTTTCGGCAAAAACGGGCAGGGCTCCCGAACCGGTTCCTCCTCCAAGGCAAGAAACCAATATATTAATGTCTTGCCCGGCAACCGCCTTTTCAATTTCTTCTTCGGCTTCCAGAGCGGCTCCGCGACCAACTTTGGGGTCCATTCCGGTTCCTAAACCTTCGGTCAATTTTTTTCCGAACTGCATCTTTTTTACTCTTTTTTTACCCAAAGAGTCCAAAGCACTGGCGTCGGTATTAGCCACTAAAAAACTAACTTTTTTTAAATCGGTAGAGATTTCGGAAACTATCGATCCTCCCCCACCACCGATTCCGATTACTTTTATTTTTATTTTTCTTAAGGGGCCTTCGCTGATATCCTTGTTATCTTCTTTTTTTTCTTCTTCCTTTTCTTTATTTTTTTTCTTTTTCTTTTTAGCCATGATTTATAGTTTAGTCAATTTTATCTTACGATCACTTTTTTCATTATAACACTAAATCAATCTTTTTAAAATATATAAAAAAGCAGCCCTAAAGGGCTGCTAAAAACTAAGTTTTATTTTTTTATTTGGTTAGAGTTACTTCATCAGCTTCAGATGCAGTAGAGGTTAAGGTGATTGTCGATCCGTCCTCACTTTTAATTTCATAATTTTCACCATCAGAAGGATCCGAAGGAAACTCATTCATATAATCAGGAGTAAGGTCAACACAATTAGAAACATCTCTTTCAGTATTATCTCCATCAGATAATGGAGTACCTCCGCCGTCATCACAATCCGGTAAATTTCCATTATTTTCTACTGCGTAACTATAAACGGCATTAGCGATTGTATTCATGTGCTGCCAACGGGTAGAGTTTCTGGCTTGCTCAAATTGTCTACCGGGATTAATGGCGACAATAACTCCCGAAGCCAAAATAGCGATTATTCCGATGACTATAAGCAGTTCAATGAGCGTAAAACCTTTTGTGTTTTTCATATTTTTTTTATTTATTTATAACCTTTTTTATTCTTTTTTAATTCTACTAAATTTTTTTATGTTTGTAAATTTGTGGATTTATAATAAAAGCGACCCGAAAGGGTCGCAAAACTTAACTGTAAAGTTTAATTATTTAGTTAAAGTTACTTCACTTGCTTCATCAGTATCAGCAGATTCAATTGTTATTGTTTTTCCATCACTACTACTAATTATATAACCTGTACAATCAGCTCCGTCTGTTCCCTCATTACAATTTACTGCTCCGCCAGTAGTTACAGTAACGTCATAATCAGCTCCGCCAAAAGAAGGATCATCGGGAAGATCATTTATATAGGTTGGAGTAAGTTCGCTAGCGCATTCTAATATATCTCTTCCAGAACCATCTCCCTCAGATAATGCAGTTGGTGTTCCAGTGTCTTCATTATCGTTACAATCTGGTAAATTTCCATTATCTTCTACCGCGTAACTATAAACGGCATTAGCGATTGTATTCATGTGCTGCCAACGGGTAGAGT
>CAYWPY010000042.1:0-4644 GCA_964460255.1 uncultured Candidatus Saccharibacteria bacterium
TATGATATATCCAATATGGGAGGAAAATTAGCAACCGGCAGTATGGTTGTTTTTGTAGGGAGCAAACCTCAAAAAAATGCTTATAAAAAATTTAAAATAAAAAAGATAAAAGAAACCGATGATACGGGAATGATGCGCGAAGTTTTGGAAAGAAGATTTAATCATTCTTGGAAATTGCCGGATCTCATACTGGTTGACGGTGGAAAAGGTCAGGTTAATGTGGCTAAAGAAATTTTAGAAGAAAATGGTTTGGATATTCCGGTTGTAGGGCTCGCTAAGGGAGAAAAGAGAGATAAAAATGAAATAGTTGGGGAAAGACCCGATGTGAAGAAAAAAACTTTAATAAAGGTCAGGGATGAAGCACATCGTTTTGCCATTAAGTATCACAAAAAATTAAGAGAAAAGGATTTTTTGAAGTAATCATCGTTTTTTTGTATACTACTAGAACAGTAAATAATTTTAAGAAATAAATATGGCTGAAAAAATTAAAAAATACGTTAAAAAAGAATTGGAATCCGGATCTTCTCCGGAAGAAGTTAGAGAAACCTTAGTTTCTGCCGGATGGGAGGAAGAAGAGGTTAAAGCAGCTCTTAATATGGTTTTAAACGGAGAAAAAGGGGAGAAAGAAGTAGTAATAGAAGAAGATGAGGATAAAATTAAAGAAGGAGGAAGAGGAAAAGAGAGGATAAGACTATTTCTTTTTGTTTTGGTTGTGGTTATGGTTGTTCTTCTTTTTGCGGGAATGATTTTAGCTTTTACCTCTATTGATCCGCAGATTATTTTCGGATAAAAATTGAAGCGTTGCGAAGAGAGTGATTTGTGCTATAATAACGCGTAGTAACTGACAAACGGGTCGGTACCAAAGTGGTTAAATGGAACAGACTGTAAATCTGTTGGCTTCATGCCTTCGGGGGTTCGAATCCCTCCCGGCCCACATCAGCACGATATGATTTTGAGTCGTAATTGTTATTAAAAATTTTAATTATTTTAAATTTTAAAAGTAGAGGCGTTTTTTTATATCGCTTATCTATTCATGCCACCCTAGCTCAGAGGTAGAGCACGTCCATGGTAAGGACGGGGTCGCGAGTTCAAGTCTCGCGGGTGGCTCAAAATTTAATTAAATTTAGTTATGGTAAAAAGAACAAGAAAACCTTATATTAAACTGGAGTGTGGTAAATGTAAATCAACGAATTATTACATTCAAAAACCAAAAGGAAAAGCAGTGGAGATTGATGATCTGAAACCGAGTAAGTTTTGTAAGAAGTGCGGTAGTCACACCAAGCACATTGCTAAGGTGAAGTAAAAAATAAAAGAAAGGGGGCGTAGGCTTAATTGGCAAACCGCGGGATTCCAAATCCCGTCTTGGGGGTTCAAGTCCCTCCGCCCCTGCAATTTTAATCCCCGTCTTCTGACGGGTTTTATAATAGTAAAGATATCTTTGTACTAACTTAATTTTAATGTATAATTAAACAAATTTACTTAAAACCATGAAAAGAAAAATTACAACTTATCCAAACCCAATATTAACCAAAGAAGCTAAAGAGGTAAAAAGTGCTAAAGAAGAAGCGGGTTTAATTGCGGAAATGAAAGAAATATTAAAAGAAGAAGATGGTGCCGGTTTAGCAGCGCCACAAATCGGGGTTTCAAAAAAGATTTTTATAGTTAGAGATCACGATAATTATTATGCTTTTATGAATCCGAAAATAACAGAAAGATCAGAGGAGAAGATTACGACCAACGAAGGCTGTCTTAGTTTTCCCGGTTTATGGATAGATGTTGAACGCGCTAAAAAAATTAAAGTGGAAGCCTTGAACGAAAACGATGAAAGAATTGTTTTAGAAGCGGAAGGAATGGGAGCAATTGTATTTCAACATGAAATTGATCATTTATTCGGCACCGTTTTTACCGACCGACTCCCTTTTTTTAAAAGGATTTTAGCTAGAATTCGTTATTTTATAAAGAGGATTGTATGAAATTTAAAGCAGATAAAATTGTTAAAACTTTAGGAGTTTTATTTTTTCTTTTTGTTTTGATTTTTGTTTTTAGTTTATTCGCTACTAATTGGAAAATTGAATCCGAAGATGTAATTTTTGAAATTAAAAAGGGAGAAGGAGTGTTCGAAATCGCTGATAAATTAAAAGAGAAAGGGGTTTTAAATTATTCCTCTCCTTTTGTCGGTTACTTAATCGTTACCGGTAAAGTTAGAGATTTAAAAGCGGGAAATTACCAAGTTGATAAAGCAATTAATTTGTTTAAAACGGCAGAGGTTTTAACTAATGGAGAAGTTTTAACTAAGAGATTAACCATAGTAGAAGGTTGGAATTCAAGAGATATTGCTAATTATTTAGAAGAAAATGAATTTTGCGGAAATCAAGAATTTTTTTCCGTAACCGGATTGCCTGACCTAAGGAAAGAATCTTTGGAAATTGAATCGGAGGCAATTGAAGAATTAAAGGATGAGTTTTTTATACTTTCCGATATTCCGGAAAATAATTTGGAGGGTTATCTTTTTCCCGATACATATGTAATTAGTAGTAGTGATCCCGAATCATTAGTAAGAAGAATGCTGATTAATTTGGAAGATAAAATCAGTACCGATTTATTAAATGATATGAATAAAAATGGACGAGAAATTCATGAAGTAATTACGATGGCTTCCTTATTGGAAAAGGAGGTTATCGGACTTGAAGATAAAAAGATGGTTTCCGATATTTTATGGAGACGATTAAAAGCCGGAATTCCTCTTCAGATTGATGCCACTATAAATTATATAACTCCGGAGCATCTCGTAGATGTTAAAAACAGGCATACAGAAATAGATTCTCCCTACAACACTTATCAAAATTTAGGTTTACCGAAGGGTCCGATAAGCAATCCCAGCATTGAAAGTATTAAAGCGGCTATAGAACCAATGGAAAATGATTATTGGTATTATTTATCAACACCAACCGGAGAAACCATCTTCAGCAGAACTCATAGAGATCACGTTCAAGCTAAAAATTTATATCTTAGATAATTAAAATTTCACTTGATATTTTTTTATGAAAAAAATTGCTTACTTAATAGCACATAAAAATTTTAGAGATGAAGAGTATTTTATCCCCAAACTTTTATTTGAAAGTGCCGGGTATGAGGTAGAGACTTATTCGGATAAAAACGGTCAGCTTATCGGATCGGAAGGAGGAGAGGCGACTGCAGAAAATTTAGAAGAAATTAAGGTTAACGACTATACAGCAATAGTAGTAGCCGGGGGAGGAGGAGCTCTTAAATATTTGGATAATGAAAAGGTGTATTCATTACTTAATGAATTCGAAGATAAAAAGAAATTAATTGCTGCTATCTGCATTAGTCCGGTTATTTTAGCCAAAGCTGGAATCTTAAAAGGAAGGAAAGCTACCGTATGGCATTCTTCAATGGATAAATCAGCAATTAAAACTTTAAAAAACCAAGAGGTCGAATATGTTAATGAGAATGTAGTTTGTGATGGAAAAATAATTACTGCCGATGGTCCGGATTCCGCTGAAGAGTTTGCTAAAAGAGTGATAGAAAATTTGTAATATTTGACAAACGATAAAAACCAATTATAATTGGAATAGTCAATTTAATAGTAGTTCCGCAGACCGTAGGTGCTTTTAAAGCTTAATATTCCTACCGAGGAAAAATTATACGGTCTGCGTTAATGCAGATTTTTTTAATTATGGCTTTAACAAGAAAGAAAAAAGAAGAAATAGTCGAAGATATAAGAAAAAAAGTTACTGATCAAACTGTAATTTATTTTGTAAATTACAAAGGTTTAAAAGCTAGAACCCTTGAGTCTTTGAGAAAAAGATTAAAAGAGGTTGATGCGGATATTATGGTAGTTAAGAAAACCTTAGCAAAAATTGCTTTGAAAGAAGAAGGTATTGATTTAAATCCTGAAGAATTAGAAGGGGAACTCGCTTTTATTTTTGGATTCGGTGACATAGTATCTCCGGCAAAAGTAGTTAACGAATTTTCAAAAGACTTTAGTCTTACAATATTGGGAGCTCTCCTTGATGAAAGCGTTTTAGCAACTGAAAAAGTAGAACAATTAGCAGACTTACCGACCAAAGAACAATTAAGAGCTCAGTTGGTTTCTACTATAGCTGCTCCGCTTTCCGGTTTTGTGGGAGTTTTGGAAGGAAACATTAAAGGTCTATTAACCGTGTTAAAAAAGCAGTCGGAAAAAGAAGAAAAATAATAATCTATTAATAATAAGTTTTGAACTCATATTAAGAGGAAAAGACTTTTAAAAATATGGCTAAAAAAGAAGAAAAAAAAGAAGAAAAAAAAGAGGAAGAGAAGGAAGAAAAAAAGGAAGAGAAAAAAGAAGAAGAAAGTGAAGAAGTGGAAGTTCCTGAAAAATTTAAAGATTTAGTTGATGAAATCGCAAATCTTTCTGTTTTAGAACTTTCCGAATTGGTTTCCGTTTTGGAAGATAAATTTGGAGTCTCCGCTGCTGCCCCCGCTGTAGCTGCTGCTCCCGTAGGAGGAGCTAACGGAGGAGGAGAAGCAGAAGAAAAAAGTGATTATGATGTAGAACTTAAAAGCATTGGACAAAAGAAAATAGAAGTCATTAAAGCGGTTAGAGATATTACCGGTAAAGGACTTAAAGACGCCAAAGCT
>CAYWPY010000043.1:0-4552 GCA_964460255.1 uncultured Candidatus Saccharibacteria bacterium
CCTTTATTGATATTTCTTCAAGTTGATAAAAAGAATCAAAAAGTAAAAAAGAAGATAAAACAAAACCGGAAAAAAATAATAACGTAAACCCCCAAAAAAGCTTTCTCTTATAGAAGGGGTTTTTATTTTTTTTCTTATACTTCTTTTTTATTTTCTTCATTAGTTTTCCAGGGATAATATTGTCTGACTAATAAATCATCCGGTTTTTCTTTCATTATTCTTTCCACTACCTTCTCGGTTCTAATTGATTGTGATCCTTTAACCAGCACTAAATCATTATCTTTAATAATATTTTCAATTTTTCCGGCTGCTTCTTCAGAGTTTTCAAAGTGATACTTCTCTTTGTTAAATTTATTTTGGATTTCCTTAGAATCTTTTCCAATAGTTATCAATACATCTAAAAATTGAACTTTATCTCCTATTTGTCGATGAGTTTCTTTTGACGCTTCTCCTAACTCAAGCATATCTCCCAAAACGGCTACTTTTCTTTTGGCTTCCAATTTATTTACGGTTTCCAAAGCCAATTCAACTGATTTCGGGGCTGCATTGTAGGTGCTGTCTATTATTAGACATTTCTCTCCTTCTATAAATCTCATTCTTCCTTTTGGGGGTGTGTACCCCTTACACGATTCAACTAATCTATAAACTGGAATTCCGGCCGCAATCCCCACCCCGATAGCAATTAAAACGGAATAAACCGACCCCCGATCAAATACATTGGGTAATTCAACTTTATGTTCTTCCGTATCGTAATTTAATGTAAATTCAACCCCGGCCGGATTATTTTTATTTCCGGTTAGTTTAAGATCTTTAGCTCTTATCTCTGCTCGATCTGAAAAACCAAAAGTCTTGACCGTTGTTTTTGCTCTTCCTTTCATTTGAAAAACTCTCCCGTCATCTGCGTTAAGTATGACCGATCCTCCTTTTTTGGTTTCTCTGACTAAAATAGATTTTTCTTTAACTATCTCATTTACATTTTCATAAAATTCAAGGTGGACAGGAGTTTCTCCAATAGCGGTAACCGCACTAATATGGGGCTTAATAAAACTGGTTAAATAATCAATATCCCCCCTGTGATCAGCAGCCATTTCCATAACTATTACCTCCGGATAATTTTTATCCTTTTTTAAAATTAATTTTAATCCTTTCCATAATATGGTTAGCCATTCTTTCCAATCCTTTCCTGCTTCATCTACTCCCAGAAAAACTAATGGAGCACCAACTTCGGTGTTTAAGTTTCCGCTACTCTTTCGTGAATTTTTATATTTATTTAAAGTCGTATAGATTGCATCTTTGGTTGAGGTTTTACCCACACTTCCGGTCACGGCAACAATCAAGGGATTGTATTTCTTAATTATTCTTTTCGTAATTTTTCTTAGTATGTGTTGTAATATTTTTCGTTTCATTATTTTAGTATTTTAGCGGCTAAAAAATAAGCCTGATATTTAATATTATTTATCGGAATATCTCTGGCCTCCGGGTAGACTACCTCTTGACCTCCAAAGCCCTTTTTAAACTTGGTTACACCGGGCATATCTTTTTCGTCTATTCCCCAAGCGTCAAACTTTTCACATCCTCTTTCTTTCGCTTTTTTAATTGCCTCGAAGCGGACGAGTGAAGTAGCTCGGAGCTTTCTTTTCTCGTAATCAAATCCGGAATGCAGCGAAGTAGCAGTCTTACCGAAATAACCGAATATCGTACTAGCAACAACCTCCCCATCTTCTGAAACAGCCAAGAAAAGGTCGGAATCTATTGTTGACAACAAACTTTTAAAATATTTTTTTGAAAAACTATTAAAGTCCTGTCTCTTTTTTGTCTTCTCAAGCAATTTAAAAAAGTTCTCAAAATCATCTTTGCTTTTACCGCACCTGACTACAACCCCTTTTCTTTTTGCATACCGGACATCATACCTGGTTCCTTTTTTAAAGCTGTCCAAAATATCTTCCACGGAATTGGTTATTTCTTTGATTAATGTTTTTTTCGGTTGAATTCTGTGCGGCGTAACGGTTCCGATTGATATTTTTTCTTTTGGCTCCACCTTTACAAAAGTTTTCTCTTCTTTTTTTCCAATTTCGACAACCTTATTTAAGAGCTGATCCCTTATCTTTATCGAGTTACCTACTGGTCCATAAGGAACATAAAAATAACTTCCGAACTGATTTTCTTCTTCTAAAAATTGACAAACTCCCACTAATTTTTCCTTCTTTTTGGCCTCCAATCTCTCCACTCTTTGACTCTTGCTCTTTAGCTCTCCCCAGTCGGTCGACTGAGTAAAGGAAGCCTTTTTCCTTATCAAAAAATTATCCCACTCGTCATTATTTTTTGATTGTTTTATTTCCATAAATTGGACTTAATAAAATAGCCTGTCTTGTAGATTTTGTACTTTATACTTAACGGAATATCTCTGGCCTCCGGGTAGACTACCTCTTGACCTCCGAAACCTTTTTTAAACTTAGTTAAACTGGGCATATCTTTTTCGTCTATTCCCCACATATTATATTCTTTAAATCCTTTTTCAATTCCAATCTGCATCGCTTTATAATTAACCAAACTGGGTGCGTTCAACTTTCTCTTTTCGTAATCGGATCCGGCATGGAGATAAGTAACCCGGTTACCAAAATAAGAAACCAAAGCAGCTGCTATCGGTTGACTCTTATGAGTAGCAACAAGTAATTTAGTAAAGGGAATGCTTAAAAATTTAATAAAATATTCTTTGGAATAGGTGTTGAAATTATGCCTTTCGCTTGCTTTTTTTAAAAGGTTATAAAAACTATTTATGTCTTCGGAAGTCTGCATTCTGACGTTTTCTCTTTTTGCTCGTCGAATACAATAGCGGGTATCTTTATCAAAGCTGGAGAGTAAATCATCTTTTTCTAAATCAACGACTAAAGTCTTCCAGGGTTGGTGCCTTTTAAAGCTTTTCACACCCAAATCAATTTTTTTAATCGGTTCTACTCTTACAAAAGAAGACTTTTCTTCTTCTGCTAAATTTAAAGCCCTTTTAACTAAATTTTCTCTAATTCTTCTTGAGTTTCCAATTGGTCCGTAAGGAATGTAAAAGTAACTACCCATTGGTAATTTTTCTTTAAAAACCTGACAAACCCCGACCAAGCTTCCGTTTCTGCGAATTCCAAAACGAAAAACTTGCTGAAAATGACTTTTAAACTCTCCCCATTCCCAACTTTGTAGAAGACTCCCTTCTTTTTTCAATACGTAATCAGTCCAATCCTTTTTGCTGGTTATTTCTTTAATTTTCATCTACCTCGATTTTTTTAAATGGTAAATATTTATGTAAAGCTTCGGGAATATCTATTGACCCGTCTTTATTTTGATTGTTTTCCAAGATAGCAATTATAATTCTACCGATTGCAAAGAGCGTTCCATTTAAAGTATGAGCGAATTGCAAATCACCATTTTCATCTCTATAACGAACATTAAGTCTTCTGGCCTGAAAGTCAGTACAATTGGATGTAGAATGGGTTTCTCTATATTTTTTTTGGCCGGGCATCCAAGCTTCGATATCATATTTTTTTGCCGCCGGATCTCCCAAATCACCGGTACAAATATCTATAACTTGATAAGGGATTTCTAACTTTTCCATCATCTCTTTTTCTATCCGTAATAAGTTTTCATGCTCTTCCTTTGATTTCTCGGGAGTAGTGAAAATAAACATCTCCAACTTATCGAATTGATGAACTCGCAAAATTCCTCTGGTATCTTTACCGTAAGAACCGGCTTCTCTTCTAAAGCAAGAAGAGTATCCCAAATATTTCTTTGGTAATTTATTTTTATCGAAGACTTCTTCTGCGTGCATCGGTCCGATCATTTGCTCCGAAGTTCCTGCTAAAAATAAATCATCTTTTTCTATGTAAAAGATTTCATCTCTTCCTCTTTCAGTGTATCCCATTGCCTCCATCATTTCCGGTCTGAGCATTACCGGTGTTACTACCGGAGTGAATCCTTTTTTAACTAAATTTTCTAAAGCAAAGCTAACCAAAGCAAATTGTAATTGGACCGCCTCACCTTTCAAAAAAGCGAATCTGGATCCGGAGGTTTTACTTGCTCTCTGAGTATCGATTATGTCGTGGAGCTCACCTAATTCCAAGTGATCTTTAACTTTAAAATCAAAGTCGGCTGGCTCCCCTACTTTCTCTATGACTTTATTTTCTTCGTCGGACTCTCCAACCGGAACATCATCAAAAGGAGGATTGGGAATTGCTTTCATTAATTTTTCAAACTGATCTTCTACTTCATTTAGTTTATCTTCCAGACCGTCATTTTCTTTATCCAGTTTTTGCATTTCAGCAATAATTTTTTTCTTTTCTTTTTTGTTAGCTTTAGCTATTTTTTTACTTGCTTTATTCTTCTCTTCTCTTACTTTCTCTACCTTCTGGATAAGCTCTCGCCTCTTCTCATCCACTTTTAATAGCTCATCGACATTTACATCAACTTGCTTTTTATCCGCTCCCTCTTGGATTTTTTTTGGATTTTCTCTTATGTATTGTATATCTAACATGTTTAACTATTTACTATTAACTATTAACTGTTTACT
>CAYWPY010000044.1:0-4171 GCA_964460255.1 uncultured Candidatus Saccharibacteria bacterium
AAACTTAATGAATTTGAAAAAAAGGTCAGCCAAGTGATTTATACTTCCGCTACCCCGTCTGAATATGAGGTGGAGCGTTCTCAGCAAGTGGTAGAGCAAATAATCAGACCGACAGGGCTAGTAGATCCCAAGATAACAATTAAGCCGGCAAAAACCCAAATTAAGGATTTAATTCCAAGACTAAAAGAAAGGGTTAAAAATAATGAGCGAGCTTTGGTTACCACCCTGACTAAAAAGATGGCTGAGGATTTAACCGAGTATTTGGAAGATGAAGAAGATATAGAAGTTTCTTATTTACATAGTGATATTGAATCTTTTGATCGGGTAAAGATTCTTACTAATTTAAGAAAAGGAGAGATTGATGTTATCGTCGGAGTTAATCTGCTTAGAGAAGGACTGGATTTACCCGAGGTTTCTTTGGTGGCAATATTGGATGCCGATCAAGAAGGATTTCTTAGAAGTGAAACCACCCTTATTCAAACGATGGGTAGAGCGGCTAGAAATGTTAACGGAGAAGTGTTGATGTATGCCGACAAGATGACCGGGTCGGTAAAGAGAGCGGTGAAAACAACCAGAGATAGAAGAAAGCAGCAAATCAAATATAACAAAAAGCATAATATTACACCGCAAACTATTAAGAAAAAAATTAGTGATATTACTCCCGCCGAACAGGTGCTTGATTTGGAAACAAAGGCTTTGCCCGACAATGAAAAAGACTTCAAAAAACTAATTAAAGAAAAAGAAAAAGAAATGAGAAAGGCGGCTAAGGATTTAAATTTTGAATTAGCTACCGTATTACGTGACGAAATTAAAGCTTTAAAAGAAAAACAAAATGAAAAAGAAAAAGATAAAAATTAATGGTGCCAAGCAGCATAATTTAAAAAATATAGATTTGGAAATACCAAGAGATAAGATGACCGTTTTTACCGGAGTATCCGGATCGGGAAAATCTTCTTTGGCTTTTGATACTATTTTTGCCGAAGGACAAAGAAGATATGTAGAATCATTATCCGCATATGCCAGACAATTTTTAAACAGAATGAACAAACCGGAAGTTGATGAAATAACCGGACTTTCACCGGCTATTGCTATTGACCAAAAGGCACACTCTAAAAACCCAAGATCAACCGTAGCTACCATTACGGAGGTTTATGATTTTATGAGAGTCCTTTTTGCCAGGTTAGGAACTCCGCATTGTCCTAATTGTGGGCGAAAGATTAAAACCATGTCCGTTACCCAGATGGTTGACTCAATAATAAAGTTAGCTGATGAAGGTGAAGAATTAGTTATTATGGCCGAGGTGGTCCGAGGAAGAAAAGGTGAATATTATCAACTTCTTTATGATTATCTTAATCAAGGATTTTCCGAGGCAAGAATAGATGGAGAATTTAAATCTTTAAGAGAGAGAATTGAATTGGAGAAAAACAAAAAACATACTATTTCCATAGTAATTGATAGAATTCCGGCTGATTTTGATTTTTCCAAAAAAGAGAAACGGAGAAGATTGGCCGAAGCGGTAGAAACAGCCCTTTCCAAAGGAGATGGGTCTTTGCAATTTTTGATTGAACCGACTAAAAGTGAATATATATTTTCCGAAGATTTATCTTGTCCAATTTGTAATTTTGCTTATCCGACAATAGAACCCAGAATGTTTTCTTTCAACAGTCCTTACGGTGCGTGTCCGGAATGTAAGGGAATCGGTAAGAAATCAAAGCATTCCGATAAACTTTGTCCCGAGTGTAAAGGTAAGCGACTCAGACCGGAAGCACTAAGTATTTTACTTGGAGAGAAAAATATTACGGAAGTTACTTCTATGAAAATTGATAGGGCGGCTATGTTTTTTTCTGAACTGGATGAATACTTAAATGAAGATCAGATGAAAATTGCCAAGGCTCCACTTAGAGAAATTACGGAAAGATTAGGATTTTTACTTGATATCGGTCTCGATTATCTAACTTTGGATAGAGAGGCGGGAACCTTGTCGGGAGGAGAAGCGCAAAGAATAAGACTTGCTTCTCAGGTTGGCTCCGGATTAGTGGGAACTTTATACATTCTTGATGAGCCAACTATAGGACTTCACCAGTATGACAATCAAAGATTAATTAAAACTTTAACTAATTTAAGGGATAAAGGAAATACAATAGTAGTAGTTGAGCATGATGAAGAAACAATTATGGCTTCCGATCATTTGGTTGATTTTGGTCCCGGAGCGGGAATCCACGGTGGTAATGTTGTCGCCCAGGGGGATATGCCCGATCTTTTAGACAATAAAGACGAAGACTCCTTAACTCTCAAATATTTGAGAAGAGAAAAAGAAATACCCGTCCCCGTGCAGAGAAGAAAAGTAAAACCGGGAACACCGAAACTTAAAATAAGGGGTGCTTCCAAAAATAATTTACAAGATTTGGATGTTGATATACCACTAAGAAGATTTGTGACTGTAACCGGAGTATCCGGATCGGGAAAATCAACCTTAATTTACGACACTCTTTATAAGCATTTGAGTAATACGCTTCACCACGCGGAAAAAAAGCCCGGTAATTTCAGTGAAATTAAGGGCATCGAATATATCGATAAAGTAATTAATATTGACCAATCGGCAATTGGTAGAACTCCGCGCTCTACTCCGGGAACTTATGTAGGGGTTTGGACGGATATAAGAGAACTTTTCGCTACTACCGATGAAGCAAAGATGCGTGGGTGGGATAAAGGTAGATTCAGTTTTAATACCAAAGGGGGAAGATGTGAAAATTGTAACGGGTACGGTCATATTTCGGTGGAGATGCATTTTTTACCTACAGTTAAAGTAAAGTGTGATAAGTGTAAAGGAAGAAGATTTAATAAAGAAACTTTAGAAGTTGAGTATCGAGGAAAAAATATTTATGAAATTTTGCAGATGACAGCTGAAGAGGCAATGGATTTCTTTAAAGATACTCCCTGGATACATAGAAAGTTAGCGATGCTTTATGATGTTGGGCTCGGCTACTTAACACTTGGTCAACCGGCCCCAACCTTATCCGGAGGGGAGGCTCAAAGAGTAAAATTAGCTTCGGAATTATCAAGAAAAGATACCAGAAATACTTTGTATTTGTTGGACGAACCAACGGTTGGGCTTCATTATGAAGATGTTAGAAAGTTAATTAATGTACTTCAAGATTTGGTTTCTCGAGGAAATTCGGTAGTTATTATTGAACACAATTTAGAGATTATAAAATCATCGGATCATATAATTGACTTGGGACCCGGCGGAGGTGAAAACGGAGGAGAAATAGTAGTGACCGGAACTCCGGAGCAGATTAAGAGTAAAAAAAGAAGTAAAACCGCTAAATTTTTAAGAAAGATTATTTAATGAAGAAAAAACTAAAAGAAAAAATTGAAAATTTACCCAGTTCTCCCGGTGTTTATATTTATAAAAACAAAAACGGGGAGATAATTTATATTGGAAAAGCGGGAAAGCTTCCCAAAAGGGTAAAAAGTTACTTTTTAAGTTCAGCTGATCCAAAAGCAAAAAGGATGATAGAAAAGGTGGATGATTTAGAGTATAAAACTACGGAAACGGTAATTGAAGCTTTAATTTTAGAAGCCAAACTAATTAAAAAGCACGAACCTTATTTTAACATCAAGCAAAAAGATGATAAGAGTTTTTTGTATGTAGTGATTACCGATGAAAAATATCCGAGAGTTATTTTAAAGCGCGGTCGAGAAGATAAAGAAGGTAGAGCCGTTTTTGGTCCCTTTGTTTCTTCTTCAGCTATTCGGCAGGCTCTAAGAATAATAAGAAAGATATTTCCTTATAATACTCATACCGAAAAACAGCTAAAAAGAATGAAAAGGCCTTGTTTTTATTATCAAATTGGACTTTGTCCCGGAGCTTGCGCTGATGATTTGGATAGAGAGGAATATTTGGAAGATATTAAAAATATAGAACTCTTCTTTAAAGGTAAAAAGAAAAAAGTTTTAAAACTTTTAAAGAAAAGAATGAAAGAGGCCAGTGAAAATCAAGAATATGAAAAGGCACAAAAACTTAAAAAACAAATTAATTCGATTAACCACATCTACGATACCGCTTTGATAACACCTCCCGAACTGGAAGGAGAAAAAATAAGAATAGAAGGTTATGATATATCCAATATGGGAGGAAAATTAGCAACCGGCAGTATGGTTGTTTTTG
>CAYWPY010000045.1:0-4159 GCA_964460255.1 uncultured Candidatus Saccharibacteria bacterium
TTAAAAAGGCAATCAAATACTTTTATTTTAGAGTATCCATTATTTCTTCAATTGATTTTTTACCTAGTCCTTTTACTTCTGATAATTCATCAGCGGATTTCTTTTTTAATTTTTCTACGGTGTCAATCCCGGCATCTTCTAAAGCGTTGGTAATTCTTGTAGAGAGTTCTAAAGAATCCAAACCACCGGCTTTTTCTTCTTTAGGTTCTTTTTTTTCCTCTTTTTCTTCTGTCTTTCCTTTGGTTTTTTTCTCTTTAGGTTCTTCTTTATCCTCTTCCTTTTCTTTAGTTTCTTTTTCCTCTTTTTTAGATTCTGGTTTTTCCTTTTTTTCTTCTTTTTTCCCATCTTTTACTTCAGTTCCTTTTTCTTCCTTTTTATCTTCAACCTTTTGCTTTTTAGGTTCTTCTTTAGTCTCTTCTTTTTCTTCAGCTTTTTCTTCCGGTTCAATCGGTTCTTGATCATGAACAGCTACTTTTCTACCCCTTATTACTCCGTGTTTTATAAAAAGATTATGAACCGTGTCGGAAGGTTGAGCACCTTGAGCAATCCATTTTCTGGCTTTTTCTTCATCAATAGTAACTTCTTTATTAACCGGATCATAAGTTCCTACTTGATCTCTAAACTTTCCTCCCTTTGGAGGGGCACTTTTAGGAATAACAACAATTTTAAAAAAGGGTTGATTTCTTCTTCCTACTCTTGAAAGTCTTATTTTTAACATATGTCTTGTATCCAGTGTGTTTTACACTCTGAATTAATTAAATTTTTTCTTTAGTGCTTTTTCAGCAGCTTCTTCTTCGGCTTCTTTTTTTGAACCTCCTTCTCCTTCGGCTAATTTTTTATCCTCCAAATAAACTCCCATTTTAAAACTCTTGTCGTGATCCGGCCCGAATTCTTTTATTATGTCGTAAGTGGGAGTAATCCCCGTTTTTTCTTGTGCTATCTCCTGAAGTTCAGACTTTGGGTCTTTAAATAATCCCAAAGAAATAATTTTCGGAAGTTCAACTAAAAGATTTTTTTTAATAAACTTCTTGGCTTTATTATAACCACTGTCAAGATATATTGCTCCAATCAAAGCTTCAAAAAGATCAGCCATCATATATTGCCTGGCTTTTCCATTTCCCTTTTTTTCACCATTTGATAAAAGCAGATAATCCCCCAAGTTTAAGTTTTGTGCTATTTCGGAAAGCATTTTAGTATTAACCAAGGCTGCTCGCCAATTTGTTAAATCGCCTTCCGTATTATCCGGATATTTTTTAAAAAGATGCTCGGTAACAACTAATTCTAAAACCGCATCACCCAAAAATTCCAATCTCTCATTTTGTCCCAATTTAAAATCGGGGTTTTCGTTTAAATAAGAACGATGACAAAAGGCTTGGATAAGTAAATCTTTATTCTTAAAATCCAAACTTAGTTTCTTTTCTAATTTTTCAAACTTTTTTTCTTTTTTACTCATTTTCTTCTTCTTTCATTTCTTTATAGACCGTCCCCAGAACTCCGTTTACAAACTTTCCGGAACTCTCCCCGCCATACTCTTTAGCTAATTCAATTGCTTCGTTTATCGCTACTTTGGGAGGAACTTCTTCATCATTACTATAAATTAATTCATAAAGTCCAATTCTTAAAACATTACGATCAATTATAGTTGTTTTCTCTAAAGGCCACTGTGGAGCCGCAGAGATAATAATATCATTTAATTCTTTTATATTTTTTAAAACCCCGTTTATTAAATTAGCCGCAAATTCTTGATTTATAGGGCCAAATTCATCATTATTTTTTTTAAATATACCCTCACACTCTTTTTCCATACCAGAAAAATCCCACTCATAAAGGGTTTGTAAAACAATTCGTCTCGTCAAATGTCTTGAAGGCATAATTTATTTTGACAAATTCTCCATATTTAAAGGACCTTCCTTTCTTCCTTTCTCGATCTCTTCTTTCTTTTCTTTTTCTTGTTTTTCAGTTAACTCGGCCATTACATCGACAACCTGTTTTCCTTTATAGTAACCACAATTTTTACACATGTGGTGTCTTCTTACTTTTTGTCCACAATTGGAGCAAGTTGTAAGAGGAGGATTCTTTAAAAACTGATGCATCCTCCGGTTGTTTCTCTTTGATTTTGTTGTTCTTTTTTTCGGTACTGCCATGTTAATTTTATACTTTAATTCTAAAAATAAGTGCTTTTTTTCACAGACACTTTTTATTGTATCAGAAATATCAACTTAAGGCAAGGAAATCTACTTCCGTAGATTTAATCATTAATTTTTAATTTATAATTGTTAATTAAAAATCCGCTGATGCGGATTTTACGATTGACTTTTAACCATTGACCTGTAACCGTTAACAGAATTTTTCAAAGAAAAATTAATTAATAATTGCTGATTTTTAATTGTTAATTGTTAATGGTTAACAGTCAACGGTTAATATTAAATAGTTAATGGTTATTCAAATATGCTAAGCTTGGGGTAGTCAGTACTAGTTCTAAAATTCCAAATAGTATCTGACCATCCTTCATAAACCATATCACCATCCACTTCCGTGTCCGGCTCCGTAGGAGTTTGAAGTTGATCAGTGGTTCTTTCTTTTACTCCCTCTTCAGCTCCATCTCCGGAACCACCAAATGAACCCACACCGTCAGTTTGACCAGTAGTATCACTATTCCAGTAAGAATTTGTAACATACGGATCTGAATCGTATTCATATATTTCTCCTATTAAACCTCCGGGATCCGTTGCTGTATTATTATCATCAACCAAACTAAAACTATAAGAATTATCTACCGTTGACCCGTCCAAAAAACCAACTAGACCTCCCACAGAATTATCACTATCAACCTCAACCTGAGTAGAAGAGAAGCAATCAACAACTGTATCAGTAGCTGAAATACCAATTAAACCACCGGTGGTAGCATTACTTAAAACCGACCCACCGAGAGAATAACTTTCTTCTACCGCATTCCAAGTCATTCCCACTAAAGTGCCGGTGGGGCCTTCATCACCAGTTATATTCGGATCTTCCAAACCAATCCCTGTTATATGTATATCTTCAGCATTTCCAAAAAGACCAACGTCTTCACTGCTATTCGGTCTATCTATATATAAATTACTTATAATATTTCCTCCCCCATCAACACTTCCATTTGATGAGCTTACCGTTGCCTGTATTGGCTCCCACCCTTTATCATTATTCCAACTTTCAGTTCCCAATGCATCTATATCGTTTTCAATTAAATAATGATTTTCAGTATCACAAGCAATTGCTTGTAATTCATGAATATCAGTTATTTGATAAGGATCCGCTTCAGTTCCAGAACCTCCGGAAAAACTTCCGTTAGTTTCAAAATCAGAACAATCAGCATAAGCCCATTGCATATCTTCCGGATCAGGGGTATTTGCAGTATATTCTTCTTCAGTAATTCCGATTCCAATGAAATCATTTTCATATTTATCAGCTACTAGTTCTCCATCTGAACTTAAAAAGTATCCAGTTCCATATTCGTCTACGCCGCCTTGCGGATCAACCGGTACTTGATTTATGTGTCCGTCATCAACCAAGTCGGATATGTCAGCCAAATCACCACAATCTCCCGGATCTACCTCATTAGTGTTGCATATCTCAGTCAACTCATCAGTAATCTCCAAATCTCCCCATCCTTGATTGGATACTCGATATGATGCAAGTGAACTTTGAAGTAAATTTATATGCTGCTCTCTGGTTGCGTCTCTGGCTTGAGCGAATTGCCTACCGGGATTTATGGCGACAATTACACCGGCAGCAAGTATTGCTATTATTCCGATTACGATGAGGAGTTCTATTAATGTCAAACCTTTTTTATTCATGATTTATTGTTTTAATTTTTTAGAGTAATTAGTGTAATTAGAAATTAGGTTAATTATAAAAAGTGTATTGTAGGACTATAACATAAATCCTTCCCTGTAAAAAATAAAAAACTCTAACGCGGATTTTACCTTTAACTTTTAACTGTTAACGATGGGATTCTTCCTCCTACGGCGTCAGAATGACGGAGTAATATTAAGATATTATTGGAAGCGAAGATACCCTCTTTGAGAGAACTCTTCACAGGCTATTTTCATAACCTTCGTAACCGGAAGTGCAGAGGTGTGATGTGAAGAAGTTCTCGGAGATGGCTTAGCATGGTTTT
>CAYWPY010000046.1:0-4035 GCA_964460255.1 uncultured Candidatus Saccharibacteria bacterium
AAGAAGTAGCGAAGAGGGCTTCTTTCTAACTAACTACAATTCTTACAAAAGTTCGCTTCGGGAACTAAGTTCAAGCGCTCTTCCGAAATTAAGTTATCGCATTTTTCGCACTTTCCATAAGTACCTTTTTTTATTTTTTCCAAAGCTTCATTGGTTCTTTTTAATATTAATTCCAAGGAGTGTTCTATTGAACGAAGTGAAGCATATTCTTCCACTTCATCAGCTGATTCTTCTAATTTTTTAGTGAAGTTGGGGAAGACGGAGTCCCAATCTCCTTCCGGCTTATCGTCTTCCTTAGCGAATTTCTGAAGCATTGTTTCCTATTTACTTTTCTGTTCTTTTTATTTTTTTTCAAACTTTTTATTATTCATGATCATTTTTTAATTTGATTATTCTTGATCGCTTCCAGTGGAAGTTTCTTCTGTTACATCTTTTTCTTGAGTCTCATTTTCGGTTTCGCTGTTTGGTGCAGGTTGAGATGATTCTTCTTCCTCCTCTTCTTCTTCCTCCTCCTCCTCTTCTTCTTCCTCCTCCTCTTCTTCTTCCTCCTCCTCCTCTTCTGTATTTTTAACTTCTTCTTGGTTCGGTTCTCCGTTAAATCTATTGATTACAGTTTCCATTGAATCCATTGAAGTGGTAAGAATAAATTTACTATCTTTCAATAAGTAATAGAGTCCGAAATCAACCTTTTCTTCAATTAATTCAACTTGAAGGTTTTCATTGTCGATGCCTTCTCCCATTTTAGATTCATCATTAACGGTTGTTTCTTTCAGAGTTGAATATGATTTTGAAACCCAACCGGAATCGTCAGTTTCTTTAAGCTCTATTTGATACCAATTTCCTTCTTCAGCTAAAAATGGATATTCTTCATTGGAAACGGCTACTTCTATAATCTCTCCGTCTAAAGAAGGCTCTGAACGGGCATTTAAGCCTTCTTCTCCCAAGGATGCTATTTCTATTACTTCTTTGTTTTCTTCGGCTTCAGTGTAGTTTCCGCTAATTTCGTTAAATTTTTGATCGGTTATGGCTTTTGTAATTTGATTATTTTCAAGCGTTAAAACTAAGTTGTGGTTTAGAGATTCTTCTTCATTCGCTTCCAAAGTTCCATAGCCGGGAGATTCGGTTTCAAAACTATAAGTGTATTCTTTGATTTCTTCATTATCTTCGTTTGTGACGGTATCTTGGTGAGTTAAGTTTTTACCTTTTTTATTTTTGTAGGTCGGTAAGTTCTCCTTTATCCAACCGGATAAACTCTCTTCCAGGGATAATGTTTTAGGATTATGTTCAAAATAATTTATGGTCTCTCCGTTATAGTCAGTAGTTTTTAATTCTTCATTTATGTTTTCAGAAGAAAAAGAATGAAGGTCTAAAAGACGATTAAACGCAGAAAGCATTTCCGGTCCTTCCCAGGGGTAAAGCCCCATGTCTTTAAAATCATCAAGCCTATCTTCTTTAACCTGAGCTATAAAACCAAGATTATTATTATTTCCGGAATAAATAAAGAGAGTAAAACGATCTTCCAGCAGACCCAAGAAATGACCCGTCGGAGGATTTATTCTTAAAACATTAAAGAATTCTTCTAAATGAATAACTCTTCTTGGTTCAACGGTTTCATTTAAAATAACTAATTTATTAAATACGGACCCGGAATTGTTTTCCAATCTACTTTTTAAAAAGATTGGAACTTCGTTCAAGCCGGAAACGGAAAATTCTCTAGTTGAATCCAGATCATCATCAAAAGGCAATAAATCAGCAGTCTCAATAACTTCTTTAACGGTCATATTTTCAGTTACCGGTTCCAAAGGCCTACCCAACGAACTGATTGTTTCCAAAGTGATTTTTATTTCTCGATTGGTCAGGGCTCGGTCAAATTCGTATTCCATACTTTCACCTTGTCCGGTTGTTAATTCTAACTCTTCTTCATCCCTTTCAGTTGTTAATTGCCAATTAAATTCATCTATTTCACCGCTGTAATCAACCGTAAAACGATATTTAAAACCATTAAGATGTTCAACTACAATTTCATTTATTTCCGGCACTGATTCTGCTGAGGGACCCGAATCTTCATTATTTGAAAAAAATAAAATTCTGACTCCGAAACCGACAAGCAAAACAAGAGCTAATCCGGCTAAGGCGACTATTATTTTAGAAACAGTTTTTGATCTTTCATTTGTTTTTTTAGGTGGAGTGGGTTTGTTAGGGTCTTCTTTTTTATCTCCCCCTGAAGGTGAAGGGGGTTGGGGAACTGTAAGTGAAGAATCTTCACTTGTTTCCGTTTTACTTCTTTTTTTCATTGGAGAATCAATCGGGCGCTCAAAAGGATTTTTATCCTCATCATCTTCAGAGCTTTGTTTTAAAGTATTTGGTTCCGGGGCTGGGTTCATCGTAGAATATTTTTTAGCCGATTTTTCTTTTTTTTCTGAGTTCGATTTATCTGATTCAGATGAAGGTGAAGTGCTGGCGGATAAATTCTTTTCTGTTTTTGGTTCTTTTTGGTCAATCTGTTGTTCTAATTTTTGAATAAATTCTTGTCTTTCCTTTTCCTCTCCATTACTTTCAGGATCGTCATCCAAGTTAAATTTCTTTTTTATATCTTCTTCTTTAATTTCTTTTACCTTTTCACCATCTTCTTTAGAATCTTTGTCAGGATTATTTTTAGAGCTCGTGTTTTCATCTTTTTTACTTTCTACATCTTTATTCTTTTTATCCGAGTCCTCTCTCTTTTCTTTTACTGGTTCTTTTTGTTCAACGTCATCGTCCAGCTCAAAATTTATATTCTCCAATTTTTGCTTAAGCTCTTGTTCTCTTCTCTTTATTAACTCTAACTCTTCCTCTTCTGAAGAAAGAGCTTCTAATTCTTTTTCCAATTCCCAGCGTTCTTTTTCAATTTGCTTTCTTTCTTCTTCCAAATCCCATCTTTTTTCTTCGATTTTTCGCTTTTCTGTCGGCTCCTCGGCTAATTTTTCTTCTCTCTCCATTTCTTCTCCCTTTTCTTCGATTTCGGATTCTCTACGTTCTATTTCTTTTAATTGCTTTTTTAATTCTTCTTTCTGCTTGCTTATATCTTCTCCTTTTTCTCCGATTGTTTTTCGTAGTTGAGAGAAGCGACTCAATTCCGCCTTTATTTTTTCTTTTTCTTTGAGCTTTTCTCTTCTTTCACTTTTTTCATCCAGCTTTTCTATTTTTGATTTTAGATTATTTTTTTTATTTAGTATCTGTTGATAGCGTAGTTCAATTTTTCCCGTTTGTTCTTTTAATTCCTCTAATTTCTCCTCCAAATCCCAGCGCTTTTTTTCTACTTCTTTTCTTCTTTCTCCGACTCGCCAGCGTCTACTTTCCACTGCTCTTTTCTCTTCCGGAGCTTCTGCCTCTTCTTCCTCTTTTTCCAGGTTTGTTTTATCTTCTTCTATTTCTTCTTCCTCTTTCTCAATCAGATTTAATTTTTTCTCCAAATGGTTTATCTTTTCTTGTTTTACGGTTCTTTTTTCATTAAGCTCTTTCTCTTCTTTTTTTATTGCTGTTAACTCTTTTTCTAACTCCCTCTTTTCCTCTTTTCTTCTTCTTTCCTCTTTTTCTTCTTCCAGATTTTCAATCTTATCTTTAATTTCCTCTTCTTTATCAATTACTTTTTGATAATCTCTGATGTTAGTCCGTTTAGCATTTTCATCCAGCTCAGAACATATTTCCTTTACTATCACGTCAATTTCAGAGCAACTTGAGAGGATCAGTCTTGTCAGTTCTATGGAGTGAGTTTTTAGGTTATCCTTGGAAAAATCAACATATCTGGAGATCTCTTTAAAATCGGATTCTAATGCGGAATAGTAATCCCAGTATCTGAGTGGGAATAGCTCCTTTTCCTTATCTTCTTTATTACTCATTCTCTTTAATTGTGGCTAACGTACCGTATAAAAACAGTGCCGCTGGCAAGCATGATTGTCCGTAGGACAATCGGGCGCAGCAAGCAAGCATAGAGCTTCGGTTTAAGACAGGTTTTAGCATTGTTTTTATATATTGTTATGGGTAGTATTTCTACCG
>CAYWPY010000047.1:0-4034 GCA_964460255.1 uncultured Candidatus Saccharibacteria bacterium
ATTACTTTTTTATACTTTTTAATCATTTTTTTTGTAAATAAATCCAAACTGATACATTCCCGCTTGGAATTCTTCTTTTAGTTTAAAATTAAATTTTTCAGCTAAGTTTTTAACTTCTTCTTCAGACATCTTTTTAACTTTTGGGGAAAGTGGGGAGTCGGGAGACCATTCGGTTATTATTAACATTCCTTCTTTAACAAGCACTCTTTTTGCTTCTTCTAAAGCCTTTTCTTTATCTTCTAGTTGAAATAAAAGATTGGTCATTAAAACCAAATCAACTCTTTTATCTTTAATACTGACACCCTTTTCTATATTTTCTTTCATAACCTTAACGTTAGCTATCTCTTCTTGGGAAAGCTTTCCCTCTAAAACAGAAAGCGGCCCTTGCAAAATATCAATTGCAAAGACCACTCCTTCTTTTAGTCTTTTTGCTAGGGGCATAGTCCACCCGCCGGATCCACAACCAAAGTCGGCGGCCATCATATCCTCTTTTAAGGGAAGCTCGTTAATTACTTGTTTGGGATCAAAAGCCATTTGTCTTTTTTAGAAAATTAAAAACAAGTTATAGAAGCAACTTCGTCTTTTTTAGCTAATTTCATAACTCTCACCCCTTGAGTTACTCTGGAAAGCTTGGATACTTTTTCAATACTGGTTCTTATTACCTTTGCTTTTTTGGATATCGAAACCACGTCTTGGTCTTCAGTTACTACTCTGGCTGATACTATTTCTCCAACTTTGGAAGCGTTGCTGAGTGTTTTCAAACCAACTCCTCCCCTTTGCTGAGGTCTGTATTTATCAACGTGAGTTCTCTTTCCGTATCCTTTTTTGGTAATTAAGAATAAATATTGATCTTTTTCTTCGTTTCCGTTTATTACACTCATATCCGCTATTTCGTCTCCTTTTTTAAGGTTAATTCCTTTTACTCCGATTGCTTGTCTTCCCATCGGTCTTACTTCTTCTTCTTTAAATCTAATCGCCTTTCCTTTTTTAGTAACAATAATTACATCGTCATTTCCGGTTGTCTTTCTTACTTTTTTAAGTTGATCTCCTTCTTTTAACGTTAAAGCAATCAGTCCGGATCTCCTAATGTTTTTAAATTCTTCCAGAGCCGTTTTCTTTATCTTTCCTTTTTCGGTAATCATTAACAAATTCTCTACATCACCGTCTTTATCTTCTTTGTTAATTGGAATAACAGTAAGAACTTTTTCGTCGGAAGAAAGCTCTAAAAAGTTCAGTATCCCTCTTCCTCTGGCCGCTCTTGATCCTTCGGGGACTCTGTAAACGGGAACTCTGAATACTTTCCCCGTATCGGTAAAGAAGAGTAAGTCATCGTGAGTATTGCTTTTTATAAAATGTTCAACAACATCATCTTGACTGGTTTTCATTCCTAAAATTCCTTTTCCACCTCTTTTTTGCTTTTTATAAATTGAGGGGTTTATTCTTTTGATATAACCACCGTTAGTAACGGTAACAATAGCTTTTTCTTTGGGAATTAAATCCTTTTCTCTAATACTTCCCAAAGGTTGCTCGTTAACTTTGGTTCTTCTTTCATCATTGAATTTATCTTTCATTTCTTTCAACCCTTTTTTAACCTCTTCTTTTATCTTCTCTTTACTTTCTAAAATAGAGGTTAATTTTTCTATTGTCTCTCTTTTTTCTTTCAATTCATTTTCAACTTCAACTCTTTCCAATTTAGCCAATCTGTGCAATCTCATTCTTAAAATAGCCAAGGCTTGTCTTTCGGTTAAATCATACTCTTTCATCAAATTATCTTTTGCGTCTTCTTTATTTTCCGAAGCCTTAATGGTTGCAATTATTTTATCTATATCAACCAATGCTTTGTAGAGCCCTTCTAAAATATGTGCTCTTTTTTTAGCTTTTTTTAAATCATACTGTAATCTTCTGGTAACCACTTCCATTCTGTGCTTTAAATAGTAATCCAACATTTCAACCAAGCTAAGAACTCGAGGTTGAATTCCGTCAATTAAAGCAATCATATTCAAGTGAAATTTCTTTTGAAGTGAACTGTAATTGAAAAGTCTGTTTAATACTTTTTGAGGATAAGCATTTCTCTTTAAGTCAACGGCAACTCTAAGACCTTCTCGATCCGATTCGTCTCTTATATCTCTGACTCCTTCCAATTTGCCGTCCTTAACCAGCTTAGCGAATTGCTCTACCATTTTTGATTTTTTAACTCCGTAAGGTATTTCATTAATAATAATTTGAGCGCTTCTCGCTTTCTCTATTATCTTTGCTTTCCCTCTAACTTTTATAGAACCTTTTCCTTGAGAATAAGCACTGATAATTTGCTCTTTATTGAATATTTCTCCTCCGGTAGGAAAGTCGGGTCCTTTTATGAATTCAAATAAATCTTCTGTATCGGCATCGGGATTGTCCAAAAGATGAATAGCAGCATCAATAGTTTCTCCTAAATTATGAGGAGGAATGTTAGTTGCCATTCCGACGGCAATACCTAAAGATCCGTTTAAGAGTAATTGTGGCACGGGAGAAGGAAGAACTGTTGGTTCTTTGTTCGTTCCGTCATAATTATCAATAAAGTCAACCGTATCCTTATTAATATCCTCCAGCATTATTTCTCCTATTTTGGAAAGCTTGGCTTCGGTATATCTCTGAGCTCCGGCCGGATCATCATCAATTGATCCGAAGTTTCCTTGCCCCTTAACTAAAGGATAGCGAAGAGAAAAATCTTGAGCCATTCTAACCATTGAATTGTATACGGCCGTATCACCATGCGGGTGATATCTAGCTAAGGTCATTCCTACTACGCTGGCTGACTTCTTGTATCTACCACCAGCGGTTAAGCCGTCTTCTTTCATTGTATGTAAAATTCTTCTATGAACCGGTTTTAATCCGTCTCTAACATCGGGAAGAGCTCTTCCTACAATAACTGACATCGCGTAATCTATGTAGGATTTCTTCATCTCTTTTTCAATATCGCGGGACTTTACATAACCGATATCATTTTCTTCAAATTTTTCTTCATCCATATTTTTATTCTTTAATTTATCAATTTATCTAATTAACTGCTTTGTGGTTCTAATTTAAAAAATTTCATTTCGTCTTCGGAAAGATCACTTTTGGAAATTAAAACTTTTTCTTCAGCTTCCAGATCTTTCTTTCCCATTGCTTTGAAAAAGGCTTCCGGTCCGTCCACATCAAGAGAGAGTCCCGGTATTTTATAATGCATGGGAATGACCGCTTTCGGTTCCAATTGAGAAATTATTTTACTTGCCATTTTGCTATTCAAAGTATATTTTCCTCCGATAGGAATAAGTAAAACATCAACTTCTCCTATTTCTTTTAATTGGCTATTGGTAAGCTCTTTTTGTCCCAAATCTCCCAAGTGACAAACATTAATTCCTTCCGACTCTATTACGTATATGGTGTTTGCTCCTCGTTCTTCTCCCTTATTATTATCGTGATAAGAAAAAACTCCTCTTATAAAAGTATTTTCCACTTCGTATTCTCCGGGACCGTCAATAACAAAAGCTTTATCGTCTACTGCATCTAAATTATTATGATCTGAATGATCGTGTGAAATTAAAACAATATCAACATTTTGTTTATAAAGTTTTAATCCCGTTGATTCACCAAAAGGATCAGTTAATATAGAAACTTTCTCGCGTGATTTTCTCTTCTTTTTAGCTGAAATATAAAAACAAGAATGTCCGTTCCATTTAAAATCCATATTTATTAAAAATTATATTTTTTCTGTACACTATTTTTTATTTTACCAATCAGACTTGAAAAAATCAAGATATTATGTAAAATACTAATCAGCAAGGAGTAAAGTGATAGCTTTAGCTCAAAGGCTTTTACTCTTTTCAATCGCATTATTAATCAACTATAAAAAGTTTAAATTAGTATTTGAGCTGAAATTTTAAGCTTTTTTTCAAAAAAAACAATGAAAGATAAACTTGAAGAAAACAATTTATTAAGCATCCCTAAAGAGGGATCAATCGTAGAAGGAGAAGTTGTCGGTAAAGGAAGAGCCGCCGCGTATATTAACTTGG
>CAYWPY010000048.1:0-3836 GCA_964460255.1 uncultured Candidatus Saccharibacteria bacterium
TACGAATTCCGAGCTGTAGCAACAAATACGGAAGGAACAATCTATGGTGACACTTTAACTTTTACAACCAACACCTCTCCAGACGCGCCGACCAATCCAACACCAGCCGACACGGCAACGGGAATGTCAACTTCTCCAACTCTAAGCGTAGACGTATCCGATCCGGATGGAGACTCGATGGATGTTAGCTTTTACGACGCCTCCGACGATAGTCAAATAGGATCCACTCAAACCGGAGTGGCTAGTGATAGCTCGGCTAGCGTGACTTGGAGTGGACTAAGTGGAGATACTTCTTACGATTGGTATGCAGTAGCCGATGACGGAGTAAATACAACCGAAAGCTCAACTTGGACATTTACTACTCAGTCAACAGTTACCACTCCCACGGTTTCTACCGATCCGGCAACCGGAGTGGGTACTAATCAAGCTGATTTAAATGGAGAACTTACTAGTTTGGGTGGAACTTCTTCCGTAGATGTTAATTTTGAGTGGGGAAGTCAAGCGGAAGGTTTAATAAACACAACCACAAGTGATAACCCGACAACTACTGGAACTTTCACCAGTATCATTAGTGGATTATCTCCCAATACGACATATGAATTTAGAGCGGTAGCGGAAAACACGGAAGGCACAGAATACGGATTAACCGAAAGTTTTACTACCGACGCGTCAAATCCGACTGTCTCCACGGAAGGAGAAAAAGATATGGATATAGAAAACAATGAAGTTACGCTAGAAGGAAACCTATCTTATATGGGTGGTTATGATAGTGTTGACATTTATTTTGAGTGGGGTGATAGTGAGAGTGATTTAACCTCTCAAAGCGATTCCCAATCCTTAACTTCTATCGGTTATTTTGCAGACACGGTTGATATTACTCTCACCGAAGGAGATAAATATTACTTCAGAGCGGTAGCTGAAAACGACAACGGAACCGATTACGGAGAAATTAAAAGCTTTACAGCCTTTGACTCGGCGGGTACGATTATGCTTGAGTTTAAAGGTAAAACGATCACTATTGATATTACTGAGGATGGATTAATTCAACTTCTTGATTGAAAAAACAAAACCTTGACATAGTACTATTATGGGTATATACTCATAATAGTAGTTTGGTTGACTACCGAATAAAAACAAAATAAAAAATATGCCCGGATTAAACGGAACAGGACCAAGAGGTCAAGGCGCAATGACCGGAAGAAGAATGGGGCGATGTGAAGGCGGTCAAAAAAGAGGATTAGGAAGAGGTTTTGGCTGCAGAAGAGGATTTTTTGGAAGAAGATTTAGCGGATTTTTTGGCGCTAGAAGAGTAACAAAGGAAGAAGAAAAAGAGATATTAGAAGAAGAAGCGGAAGTTTTGAAGAATGAATTGGAAGAGGTAAAAAAACACCTTGAAGACTTGGAAAAATAAACGCAATAAAAACACCCCTTTTAAAGGGGTGTTTCTTTTTATATCTGTGATATTATAATATAAGAATAATAAAAATAAATTTAAGAAATATGTTGGGAGCAACAGTACCAACTACGGGAGGAATACATAATGCATTCAAATGGGGAGACAAGTGGAAAATTGAAGCGGTTCAATTTTATTTAACCCTTTCCAGACAATGGAAAGTTAATGAGATGTCTGAACAAGAAAAGCAAAAATTTAGAGATTCCTGGAATCAGTCTAATGTAGAAGAGGTAGTGGCTCATATACCTTACTTAGTAAACTTAACTTCGGCAACTAAAACGACAAGAGAAAAATCAGTTGATAGAATGATTGCCGAAATTGAAAGGGCTAAAGAATTGGGTGTAAAATATTTAGTACTACATCCCGGAAGTCCCGGAAAAAATGGAAAAGAGAAGGGAATAAAGCTTTTAAGAGAAGGTTTTGACGAAGTTTTTAAAAATGTAAATCCGGAAGGGGTGGAAATACTTATTGAAACCATGGCCGGGCAAGGAACTTCTTTAGGTTCCAGCTTTAAAGAGTTAGCTGAGATATTATCTGCTTTAGATAAAGAAGAAACTTTTGGAATTTGTTTTGATAGCGCTCATGTTTTGGAGGCTGGATATGATATAAGAGGCGAGAGGGGGTACAAAAATGTTTTGGAAGAGTTTGAAAAATATATTTCTTTAAAAAAAATTAAATGCTTTCATCTTAACGATTCAAAGACCGAATTTAATTCTAATTCTGATCGTCACGAACATATAGGAAAAGGAAAAATCGGTTTAACTTTTTTTAAAAAACTTTTAAATGATAATCGTTTTAAGAATATCCCTCAAATAATAGAAACTCCTAAAATGGGGGAGAGAAGTGAAGAAAATATTAATATTTTACGTAATTTAATTTTGTAATTACTCGTGGTATAATTAAAAAAGTAATTATTTAAAAATGACTAAAAAAATAAAAAAGAGTTTTTTAATAGTAGTATTATTAATAGTCATAATATCGACTGTTTCCATTTTTGGAGGTCGGTATTTTTTATATCGGGGAAAAAATATAGAAAGTAAAAATCCGGAAAAAGAAAATATTAATTTTAAAATAGCAACTACGCTAAACCCGTTTTTAGGCGAGGGATATGCTCACATGGCAAAAAATTATCATCGGGATTTTGATTTAAGTAAGATTGATCAGAGTGATATTAATGGTGAGGTTTTCTTAAAATCAATTCAATTTTATAAAAAAGCTATTGACTTAGGGCGTAGTGATGAATTCATATATAAAAATTTAGGAGCTTTAAGTTATCGATTAATATTAAAAGAGGATCAAGAAGTAAATGAGAAAAACGCTAAAGAAGCAATAACTTATTTAAAAGAAGCTAATAATATCAGTCCGGAAGCGATAAATTTTTATAGAATAGCAACACTTGAGCATCTAATTTTGAATGATTTTGATAAAGCTTTACTTAATTTCGATAAAGCTATAGAAATTGATAATCAATTTGAAGAAGCTTACACAGGAAAAGGGTATCTGTATAACGATTTAGAAGAATATGAAAATGCTTTACTTAATTTCGATAAGGCGATAGAAATAGAACCTTCCGCCAAAGCTTACGTTGGAAAAACAAAACCATTAATTAATGTTACCGATAATTTAAAAACAGCGATAAAGACTAATCTTGATGCTTTGAAAATAGAGAACGATAATCCAATTGCTCTTTATAATTTAGTTGATATTTATACTTCTTTAAACGAAAAGGAAACTGCTCAATTCTATTTAAGTAGACTTAAAAACTCTAATAATCAAGTGATAAATAGAAATATAAAAAGGTTAGAAGAAAATATAAATAATTTAGAAAATGAATAAAATAAAAAGTTTATCGTTTTTTATATTCATCGTTTTTGTCTTATTTTTAGCGGTTTTAATTCCGATGGATGTGGCTATGGCTGACTGTCAAGGGCAAGATGATTGTTCTGATGGATATAGTTGTGAATTTGATGACGACGGAACCGGGTTTTGCACAAAAGATGAACCGTCTTGCACACCTCATACCGGTTCGTGTAGTGCTAGTTGTGGGAGTAAAGAGTGCGGTTCCGCCAGTGGAACCAAAACTAAAACTTACTCTGATTGTTCAACCAGAACTTTGAGTTGCTCAAAAAGTTGTGGAAGTTGCCCCGGTGATTATAATCATTGTGATGGAGATAATGTAGTACGTAGAGATTATTATTGCAGTAGTGGAACTTGTCGATACGATGATGATTTTGTTGAGGATTGTAATAAATATGACGGGGATTATTGTGAAACCGATGATATTTTAGAAAAGAGAGATTATACCTGCTCGGGAGGAAGCTGTGAAAGTTACACCGTCACCGACACGACTTCTTGCAGTAGCACTTATGGCGACCGCTCCTTT
>CAYWPY010000049.1:0-3486 GCA_964460255.1 uncultured Candidatus Saccharibacteria bacterium
TCTTTATTCCAGGCTCTTTGCTTTCTAACCTTGTTCTCTATTTGGTTTTTTATTTCTTCTATATTCATATCAAAAAGGAATATCATCTAAATTTATATCATCATCACTCCCGGCATACTCATTATCTTTACTCTCTTTTCTCGATCCAAACTGAACATTCTGCCCTACAATCTCTGTACGGTAGTTTTTCTTGCCGTCCTTACCTTCCCAACTTCTCGTCTGTAATCTTCCCTCTACTAAAGCCTGTGAGCCTTTGGATAGGTATTTTACTATGTTCTCGGCTTGTTTTCCAAAGAATACAATATCGTGGTATTCTGTTTCTTGTTGTTTTTGTCCGTCTTTGGTGTAGTGTCGGTTTGTTGCTATGCTGAATGTTGTTATTGTTGTGCCGGATTCTGTTACTTTTTTTTCTGGGTCTGCGGTTAAATTACCACAAACTATAATTTTATTTAGATTTATCATTGTTTTTTTAGTTTAAAAGTTTAAATAAGTCAACTATTGCTTGATACTCTGGGTTTGCTAAATGGTTTATTGCTATTGGAAATCCTAACATTATTGTTGTAACGGCAATAATTCCAATTGTAATAGAAGAAACTAAATAAAACATTTCAGAATTACTATTATATTCTTTTCTTTTAGAATTGATAAATAATTTATAGCTTAAATATCCAAGAATTAATCCACTTAATATTGAAAATAGACCCATAAAACCTTCTACATATTGCTGTCTATAAATGGCTTCCCAAGCAAATTCAGAACCTTCTCCTACTTTGTTTGATATCTCTGCTAATAATGGTTTTAATTCTTCTATTTGTATGTTCATAATTAGTTTTGGTTACAATTTTTACAAAATAATTGTCTTTTAAATTCTCTTTTTACTTCCTCATCTTTTTCTTTTGCTTCTTTATATTCTTCCTCACTACATTGTCTTAAAGTCCCCCCAAAAATACTTTCACAATAATATTTTACATTAGGATTGTCTTGTTCTATTAGATGGTTTTTCAAAAATACTCCACCACAATTATCGCAGGTATCGTATTGTATTACATTCATTTTTTCTTCTTCGTGTTCTTCCAACATCTTTTGATGTCTTTTAATTTTATCTTGTAAAATATTAAGTCTTGCTTTTATTTTATCTGCTTCAAAAAATTTTAACATACTTATTTTTGGTTATTTTTTAATTTTTTCCTCTCCCGGTGATATACTTCACACGCCCACTGCCGAGAAATATTGAAGATGTCGCCGATCTCCTCAAAGGTTTTACCTTGTTCTCGTAATTGGACTATCATTTTATTTCTTTCTTGTTTTTTTAGTTTATTCTCTGACATTTAATCTATGTTTATTATTAATAATCGCTTCCTTTAATAACTCTATTAACTTGTCTTGTGCTTCTTCATAACTTCCACATTCTATAAACTTTTTCTCATAAATATATCCATTATGTTCTACTAAATAGTTTGGTTCTTTACCATAGCTCCAATACTTTGATATAATCCAATGGCAATCTCTATCTTTATAGTGACTTCCTTTAATAACTAAATTATACCATTCTTTAGTTAATTTTTTGATTTCTTTTTCTTTATTCATAGTTAAGCAGCTAAGTTATCCCAACAAGACTCACACATATAACCTACTTGGGTTGATTTCATATCTCTTTTGTCGTGTTTTGTGTTACAGTGGTAACACTCTTCTTTTTTGTTTTTATTTTTCATAATTATTTTATAGCTGATAAATAATCTTCGCCTTCTATTTCTTTTTCTACCAACTCCCCGATCTTTTGCCAAATTCTTTTAATTTCTTTTTTATATTCTTCTACTTGTTGTTTTATTCTTCTAGTCTTAATCTCGTCTACTTTCCCGGTAAGGTATAATCCGTTGTCTTCGTCTGTTTCTATTCTATAAATAATCATTTCTTCTGGTATCCAGCCAAATTCTAATTCACAAATTACCGCGTAAAAGGTTAGTTGTTCGTTTTTATCTACTTCTGATTGTGTTTTAGGGTTCTTGCTTGTTTTGTAGTCTACTACTACTCTTTCATCGGTGTTTATAGCGTCTATATATCCTTTTAGTGGTATGTCATCAAGTTTGGTGTTTATTTCTTTCTCTCGGGCTGTGAAGTTGTTATAGCAGTCTATAAGTAGTATGTCTAACTCTCCGTTTTCTATCTGTTCGTGTATCTCTTTGCCGAAGTCTACATACTTTTTAGCCCAGACCGGGATTGTGTCTTGGTCGTATACATATCGTTTAAGGTAGTCTTCTTTGCTTTTTTTAAAGGTTCTTATCTGTGATGCTGATAAATATCCTCTTGGTGATCCAAAATTCATATTATTTTATAGTAACCATTATTATTTTTATAAATCTGGCATAAAATCAGTCGAAGTAAAGTCTCCGGAAATTAATTCTTTTTCTATTATTTTTCCGTCATTAACAATTAACATAAATGGGCTGAATAAATTACACTCCTCTTTTGCTTTTAAAATAAATGTTAGACTTGGAAATAGCGTAGATATAATCTGTAGCCACGTATCAGGAACGCCTCCAGCTGTAAAAAATGAATAAGAATCAAAATCAAGCTCTTTTACATCACCAGGATTCCACTTTACTCCCCAATATTTAATTCTCCACTCGTACCAATCCCTAGCGTTATATTTTTCTAACCCTTTTTCTGCTATTTCTTCATTCTTTGGTGGTGACTCGTTTTCTACAAGTTCTTTTGGTGTAGGTAAAAAATTATCAAAAGACAATAATTCATCACTATTATTCTTAGCCATTTCTTTAAACTGAATAATCTTATCCTTTTCTCCTTTTATTTTTAATTTGTTAAAAGTCCAATTAGGCATTTTTTTATTAGTTAATTATTAATCTTCTTCTATTACAGGAATATCGTCATCCGGGTTAAGTTCTCCTCTTTTTGCTATTACCATATCTAAATACTCTTGTTTGTTTTTCAAGTCTTTGCTTTCGATCCATTTTTCTATTTTGTTTAGAGTTTCTTCGTCTTCTGCAGAGTTAATTTTTTGTTCTATTATTTTTTTAGTGGATTGTTTTTTATCTTTCTTGCCCGTTGTTGCTTCTACAGGGTCTTCTTCTGATATCTCCATTGCGGTTAACCAAAGATATCTTCTTAAGTAAGTCTGACTTGCTCCAAGTTCTTGGATTGGTTGAGTTCCGCCGGAGAGTTTTGCTTTCTCGTAAGGTGTTTGAAAAGTCATTTGCTCTTCCGGATTGTCTACATTTATAATTGTGAGAGTTGCTTGGTTTTCTCCGTAGTTAGTATGGCTTGTTAATCCTTTTTCTTTTAGGATCTCGTTTACTGCTCCGATAAAATCTCCGAGTCTGAAGTATTTATAATTAGCGTAACTATTGTGTCCTGTCTTTTTAATATCTCTGTTTTGTAGTTCTACTCTTGCTTCTTGAAGCTTTTTATAGATGTTAGTCTCTTGAGACATAATATTGTAAAGTTATTTGAATAATTTATCTTGTTATA
>CAYWPY010000050.1:0-3394 GCA_964460255.1 uncultured Candidatus Saccharibacteria bacterium
TCTTTTTTCCAACGTGCGTATATGTCTTGAGCTTTTTCATTAAGATCAGCGAGTTTTCTTTCTATAGCTTTTAATCTTTGTTTTTTGCTATTCTCTTCTATTATCGCTTGTTTTTCTATTTGTATATTTTTAATCTTCTTTTTAGCTTTTACCAATTCTTCGGGTTGAGAGTCAACATCCAATCGGAGAGAACTCATTGCTTCATCAATTAGGTCAATGGCATTATCGGGAAGCTGTTGATCATTGATATGCTTTGCAGAAAGTTCGGCGGCAGCACGTAAAGCGGAATCGTCAATCTTTACTCCGTGATGAAGTTCGTATTTTTCTTTTATGCCTCGAAGAATGAAAAGGGTTTCTTCTTCCGAAGGTTCGTCAACATAAATCGGTTGGAATCTTCTTTCCAAAGCGGAGTCCTTTTCTATATATTTTTGGTATTCTTTTTGAGTAGTGGCTCCAATCGCTCTTAGTTTTCCACGAGCCAAATCGGGTTTTAGTAAATTGGAAGCATCAATCGATCCTTCGGCAGCTCCGGCACCAACCAAGGTATGTAGCTCATCAATAAAGAGAATATACTTATCTTTTTTCTTTTTGATTTCTTTCATCAAAGCTTTCATTCTATTTTCAAATTCTCCACGATAGCGAGTTCCGGCAACTAAAGATCCCAAATCAAGTGAAACAACATTTTTATTTTTCAAACTTTCGGGAACTTGTTTTTTAGCGATTCTTTGAGCCAAACCCTCAACTATAGCGGTTTTACCGACTCCCGCTTCTCCAATGAGAACGGGGTTGTTTTTGGTTCTGCGAGATAAAACCTGCATTACTCTTCTTGTTTCTTCGTCTCGTCCAATTACGGGATCAATCTCTCCCCGTTCGGCAAGTTCAGTCAAATTGATAGTATACTTTTCTATGGTTTTAATCTTTGATTCCGGTTGAGGGTCGGTTATTTTTTCTCCACCTCGAACCTCTTCTATAGCTTCTTTTAAAGAATCGTAATCCAAATCTTCATTATCAGCATCTTCGGGACCACCTTTGGAGGCGGGTAAAAAGTCTGCCGATTCAATTAATTTTTGAGCTGTAGAGTCAACTTGCAGTAAGGCCAAAAAGAGATGTTCTACCGATATGTAACGGTCGCCCATTTTTTTAGCTTCAGCAGTAGCATTTTTAAGCACGGCAGCCATGCTTTGAGAAAGGAAAAATTGTCCACGGGGAGGATTGGATTCATCACGAGGTGAAATTATATCCGCTCCTTTTCCCATTTCAGTATCAATCTTTTCTTTTAATTTTTCAGTATCGACACCCTTGGTTTCCAAAATTGTGGAAACGGTGCTATCGGTTTGGGAAAGCAACGAAAACAAAAGATGCAGTGGTGCAATTTTGGTTTTGTGCTTTTCCCCGGCTATTTTTTGTGAATAAAGTATTGCCTGTTGAGCCTTGCGTGTAAAATTGGCTCCCGGCATTTGTGGCATGTTCATAAATTTCTAATTTCTAAAGTTTAAATTTTCAATTCTGTAGACTTATACTAACATATTAACAGAAAATTATCAATCGGAAGGTCGCTCTGCTAATTCTACCGTTTTTGTAAAGGTTTCTTCTCCGCGCATGTATTCAAGCTCAATTTCATCTCCGACAGAATAATCGAGAATAATTTCCGAAAGAGGGTTTTCAATAGTAATTTTTTCTCCGGCTAATTTAGTAATGATATCCCCTTCTCTAAGACCAATCTCATTTGCCGGTGAATCGGGAGTAACGGCCGGCCTGTTTGGTCCATCTCTTAAAATCAAGGCTCCGTGATCAATAGGCAATCCGCGCATGTTTTGCTCGTATTCATCAATAAGCAGATACCTGACACCCAAAAAGGGATTTATAATTCTTCCTTCTTTTAGAACGGAGTCAATTACGGAAGTTATTTTATTTATCGGAAGAGCAAAACCGACGTTATCACCTTGAAAGCTCTTTGCCGTATTTACTCCGATCACTTCTCCTTTTAAGTTAAGTAAGGGACCACCGGAATTACCGGGATTAATAGCGGCGTCGGTCTGAATCATTCCTTTTAATTGTTCCAAATCCCAGCCACTACGCGCCCAAATATCCCTAACCAATCCGGAGACGACACCAACGGAAACTGAATTTTTAAGTTCTCCCAAACTGTAACCGATAGCAATTGCCGATTGTCCAAGTCGGAGTTGATCGGAATTACCAAGAGGAATTTTATAAAAGTTATCCCCTTCTACTTTTAAAAAAGCTAAATCACGTAATCCGTCTCGATCAACTACTTCAGCTTCCATTCTTTCTCCGTCATTGGTAATTACGTAGTAATCCGTTTCTTCATTAACTACATGGCGATTAGTTAAAATATAACCATCTTCAGAAATAAAGAATCCCGATCCGGCCATAGTTTGATCTTCCGTTTCAATAGCTACTACTCCTTCTATCGCTTTCTCGGTAGTTTCTATAATTTTTTGCTCGTGACTGAGTTCGGGTTGATAAAATTCTTCTTTTTCCTTTTCATTTTGAGTTTGATCATTATTATCCGCTTGATAAGAATTTAAAAAACCGTAATTAATAGCAAATCCAATAAAAATTCCTAAAATCAATCCGAAAACAGCTAAAAACAAAGCTCTTTTTTTGTTGATAAAGGTTTGTTCATTCATAAGTATTTGGGATTAACTAATAATGCTGATTATATAAGGGGTAAATATAATAACTCCAATCAATAAGGCGGTTAGGGAAATAACTAAAACCGCTCCCGCAGAGAGATCTTTAATGTTTTTAACCCTTTGATCATAGTTGGGTTGAATTAGATCAAGAATTCTTTCAATTTGAGAATTAATCAATTCGGTAGAAAGAACGGAGCCGATTAAAAAATAGATCACTACCTTTTCCCACTTAACAAGAGGTAATTGAAAAGTAAGCCAAAAGGCAAAAAGGCCGAAGGCAATCATTATTTTAAAACTACTTTCCCGAGCAGCAACTCTTAATCCTCGAAAAGCATGTCGAAAACTTAATATTGTTTTTTTTACACTATCCATAGCAATTTAATTTTAGCATAAAAGATGAAGTTTATAAAAGATATTTACTATAAATAAAAGGAGGGTAATTAAGATTTGAAGTGGATAAAAACAGAAGAAGGCGGGAAATAAAAAAGATAAGAAAACGGAAAAAAGAGATATAATCATTATGATCGGTAAGAGAGGAACCAAAGCAAGATTAGAAACGGGGGCTAAAAAAGGGATTTTTTCAAAATAGAAATAAACCAGAGGAAGAGTAAAAATTTGAGCGGAAAGAGTAATTGCCAAAGTATCGGCAACAAAAGGTGTTTTTTGAAAAAGAGAGACAATTTTCCGTTTAAAATTATTAAAAAAAGAAAGCTTCCAGAAACGGGGCTTGGAAATTA
>CAYWPY010000051.1:0-3368 GCA_964460255.1 uncultured Candidatus Saccharibacteria bacterium
AAAATTAGAGGAGGCTGGTGCTGAAGTAGAGCTTAAATAGTTCCAGTTTTAATAACTTATTGAATATACCTTCTGGCTATCCAGAAGGTATATTTTTTTATTGGTGAAATCAAAATCTTTAATGTTTTCAGCATCAGGAAAAATATATTGTTTTAATAATTGTCCTTCTTTGGAAACGATTATTATCCTTTTATTTCTGGGCTCAAGAATAAAAATGGGCGAGTTTTCAGCGGTTTTTATTTTACTGAATTTTTCCGGATACGGAAAAATGTCTTTTAGATCAATAAGACTGTCACTGATTGGTCTATTATTTGTATACTGCCAAATTTGATTGTTGTTTTTAAGAGTCCAAATTGTTCCGTCAACGGCAATAGAATTTATTTCTCCAGCTATTCGTTCGTTGATCCAAATTGTTGGTGAGCTTAAATTATTGGCGTTGTATCGTAAAATTTGATTATTGTATCTCTCCAAAAAATACAGATAACCGTTAAAAGTTTTCATTTCTTGAAAACTTGTTTCTTCATAAGGAGAAACAATTTCATATTTGTTATTATCTTGATCTGATAATGAATTCGGTTTAGAGAAAAATAGTGTATTACCACCCACTTCTGCGATTGAATATATACCACCGTTTTCAAAATTAATAGGCTTGACCAGTTGTTCTTCATTATCTAAATTATATTTTTCCGCTTTGGGTAGGAACGGATTTGATAAGTAAAGCTCATTACCGATACGAGTAATATTACTGGGAACAATTTCGTTAGTTTCAAATAATACTTGAGGATTATCTATAGTGGTTGTTTCAGATAAATCCAAGAGTTTATTTTCGAGATCTTCTTTAATATTATTTGCTCTTATCGGGTAATCAATTCCTTGCTTAATTAAATTCTCTATATCGCCATGATAAACAGCAAGTTTTTGGAAACTATTTTCTTCTTCCGGGTCTATTTCTTCAATTTGATCTTCTAAACGAGAAAGAATTTTTTGCTGCCCGGCTAATTTTCTGGAACGTTCGTTTTGAGAAACAAAAGATCCGGTTAAAATGACAAGTAAAAGCAATCCTGCTAAATAAAGATTTCGTTTTTGTTCTTTATTTTCAGGAATTTTATTTAAAATAAGTGATTTATATTTTTTTAAATCTATTTTTTTTAGTAATTTTCTAAAACTTTTTCTTATATTAAGTAAAGTTTTTTTAGTAAAAGCAATTATATCGGAAAAGATTTCTTTATTTTTTGAATTTTTATTTTTAACTTCTATTTCTTTGCTCTTTTTGGTTAACTCTTTATCTTTGGGACTTTTATCTTTTCTTTTATTTTTACTTTTAAATTCACTTTTCTTTTCAGTAACTTTTTCAGTGATTAATAACTTTAATTGATTTATCTTTTTTATTGTTAATCGGTATAGTTTTTTTACCCCTCTTTTAGCATCTTTAAGCAGGGCTTGAGTTAATTTTTTTAAATTTATCAAAGCCGGCTTTATGTTTTTTTTACTAAAATTTAAAGCCTTTATTGAGTTCTTTTTTATAGTTTTTAAAAGGAAGAGGGAAACCTCTTTAAGTTCCTTACCTGTTTTTATTAAAAGTTTTTTAAAAGAAAATTCGTCTTTATTAATTATTTTTTCGTTTTTCGGATCTGTTGCTGAAAAGTCTACAAGCAAACAAATACCGGTTGCTTTCGGGAATTTTTCTTTTTGAGTTTTTGATATTTTTTCTAATTCTTGATTATCGATTGAATTTGCCTGAGCAATACTGATTAATAGGCCTTGGTCGGCAAATTTTTGATATATATTTTCGGTTAAAATTATTAATTTATCTTTTTCTTTTATTTTTCCGGAGACTATACTACTGAAAGAGTCAGTGTTTTTATTAGCGTTTTTTCCTATATCCGTAATTTCGTTATTTCGAGAAAGGAGGATCTTTATTTTTCCTATCTTACTGAATTGAAGTTTATTATTTTTAATAGAGAGAACGGCTACATTTAACCCGCTCCAAGAACCTTCTTGATCAAGATAACTATTACCATTAGTTAATCCTTCTCTTAAAGCTTCTTCTTGACTACGAGTAGGGAGGGCGTGATACGATTTTTTAATTTTTTGAGCTAAATTATTAAGCAAAGCTTTGTTTTTTGGAGAGTTGCTATTTAAACTCCCTCCAATTATCAAAGAGCCCAATCTTTTTTCATAAACATCTTTAGGCTGATAACAAAAACTATCAATTATTTTACCCTCTTTATTCTTAGGGTTGAAGTGTAGTTCACATATTTGCATAATTTGTACTATTATAAACTCTTTTAACTATTAGGACAAATTGACTTTTATTAAATTTATTATATAATATAAATGAGGAGGGGTAAAGTGAATAAAAAAATTGCAGTTGATTTGGATGGTTTTTTAACCAAAACTTCAATTAAAGGAACTTACTGGATTCCAGACTTTCTATGTTTATTTGTTCTTAAAAATTTCAATCCAAAACCGAGAAGTAAAAAAATTGTTTGGTTATGGAGATTAAAAAAGCAAGGAAAGAAAATCATTATAATTTCTGCTCGGCCGGAAAGAACAAGAGAAGTAACAAAAAGGTGGTTGAAAAAAAATAAAGTACCTTTTGATAAGCTTGTTCTGGTTGGCCCCGGAAACATAAAGAATAAAAAGTTAAAGGCAATGAAAGCAAATAAAATTGAACATTATTTTGGTGATAACCGGAAAATGATTGATTTTTTAAAAACAAAAGGAATAAAAGCAATAAAAGGATAGAGGTGATAAAATCACCTCTTTTTTTATATAAGTTAACTTGAAATATCTTGATTTTTTTTATTGATTTATTATAATTATTATAGTCTAAATAGGTTTTCTGTTTAGACTGGTTAAATTAAAGGTCATTCAAAAACCAATATAATTCGATTAATCTTACCGAGAAGTCGGATTACAAAATTATGGCCTTAATTCCTTATGAGCCATTTAAAGAGATTGAAAATTTTTTTGGTGATGATGATTGGTTTTTTCCAGTTAAATCTAAGCAGAGGATCAGTGCTCCGGAAATGGATGTTTATGAAACTGAAGATTCGGTAGTAGCTGAGATTAGTGCTCCGGGAATGGATCCTGCAGATTTGAATGTAACTATTAATAACGACTTGTTAAAGATAAAGGGAGAGCGAGAAGAAAAAGAAGAAGACAAAGATAAAGAAAGAGGTTATTATCGTCGAGAGATTAGAAGAGGTTCTTTTGAAAGAGCAGTCAGATTACCTTCAAACATTGATAAAGGAAATATTAAAGCGAAACAAGAAAAAAGAAATTTAAAAATTGAAATTCCGAAGACAAAAGAAGCTGAAGAGAAAGAAAAAGAAATAGAGATAGAAATAAACTAGGTAGATTTT
>CAYWPY010000052.1:0-3250 GCA_964460255.1 uncultured Candidatus Saccharibacteria bacterium
GGATTTCCGATTAAAGATTAACTTTAGTTTATGTTATAATGGTTTATAAATTAGAAATTAGAGATTAAAAATCAACAATTAACAATTATAAATTAAAAATTAATTTTTCATGTTTGATAGCCACGCTCATCTAAATTTTAAAGATTTTGAAAATGATTATAGAGAAATAATTAAAGATTGCTTTGATAAAAATATTAAAATTATAAATGTAGGCGCTAATCTTGAAAGTAGTAAAAGAGCAATAGAAATAGCTAATGAGTATAAAAAGGGCGTTTATGCAGCTGTGGGAATTCACCCCTTACATACTGAAGACAATACCTTGAAAATTAAAGAGATGGCTGAAAACCAAAAAATAATTGCTATCGGTGAGATTGGTTTGGATAAAAAGAAAGAAAAAGCTTTTGAAACTCAAAAGAAGACTTTTAAAAAACAATTAAAGATAGCGGAAGAATTTGATTTACCGGTAATAATTCACTCCAGAAAGGCGCATAAAGAAGTTTTGGATATTTTAGAAAAGTTTTCAGTTAAGGGAGTAATTCATTGCTTTACCGGAAATATGACCAGCTTGAAGAGATACTTAGATTTAGGGTTTTATGTTGGATTTAATGGAATTATTTTTAAGCTTAGTTTGGATAAGCAGATTAAAAAAACTCCTGCAAGTAGAATTTTTCTGGAAACCGATTGCCCGTATTTAGCACCACCGGAGTGGGAAGAAAAAAACACCCCGCTTGCAGTTTTAGAAGTGGCAAAAAAAGTAGCGGAAGTTAAAGATATTCCTATAGAAGAGCTTGAAAAAATAACGGACGAAAATGTTCAGAATTTATTATTAGACAAATAATCCTATTTTAATTAAAATAAATTTAGCAATTAAAAAATATCACTATGAAATACGATCATAAAAAACAAGAAAAAAAGTGGCGAAAGTTTTGGAAGGAGAATCAAGTTTTCAGAGCAGAAGATAATTCAGAAAAACCAAAGTTTTATTGCCTGGATATGTTTCCTTACCCTTCAGGAAAAGGGCTTCATGTCGGTCATCCCAGAGGGTATGTAGCTACGGATGTATTTTCTAATTTTAAGCGAATGAAAGGATTCAACGTACTTCATCCGATGGGTTGGGACGCTTTTGGGCTTCCCGCTGAAAATTACGCAATTAAAACCGGAACTCACCCCCGAGAGGCGGTTACTAAAAATATTAAACACTTTAAAAGTCAGTTGGAATCGATTGGTCTGGGTTATGATTGGTCTCGGGAAGTAAACACTACTGATCCGGATTACTTCAAATGGACTCAGTGGATTTTTGTAAAGATGTTTAAAAAAGGATTAGCTTATGAAGATGAATTACCTATTAATTGGTGTCCTTCTTGTAAGACGGGACTGGCTAATGAAGAAGTAATTAACGGAGAGTGTGAGCGATGCGACACACAAGTAGAAAAAAAAGATATTCGCCAGTGGGTTTTAAAAATAACCGATTATGCTGATAGATTACTTGAAGATTTAGAAGGATTGGACTGGCCGGAATCGATAAAGCAGATGCAGAAAAATTGGATTGGTCGTTCGGAAGGAGCAAGAATTGAGTTTGAGGTTAAAGAAACGGGAGATAGCTTGGAGGTTTTTACTACTAGGCCGGATACATTATATGGAGCTACCTTTATGGTTTTGGCTCCCGAGCATGATTTAACTAAAAAAGTTTTAAATGGAGAAATTGAAGTAAAAAATAAAAAAGAAGTTAAAAAATACGTTGATCAAGCAAGAAAGAAATCTGATTTAGAAAGAACGGAGTTAAATAAAGAAAAAACGGGTGTAGAAATTAAAGGATTGACCGCTATTAACCCCCTAAGCGGAGAAGAAATTCCAATTTGGGTCGCTGATTATGTGCTTGGTTCTTATGGTTACGGAGCAATAATGTCCGTTCCCGCTCATGATGAAAGAGATTTTGAAATGGCAAAAAAATACGGTTTAGAAATCAGACCGGTAGTAAAAGCAGAAGAACTTCCTTTTGCCGGAGAAGGAAAAGTAATAAATTCTAAGGAGTTTAATGGATATCCATCTAAAGAGGTAAAAGAAAAAATAACTAAAAAATTAGAAGAAAAAAATAAGGGAGAAAAAGCGGTTAATTACAAACTTAGAGATTGGGTCTTTTCCAGGCAGCGCTACTGGGGAGAGCCAATTCCCATCATTCACTGTGATAAATGTGGAGCAGTTCCCGTTCCGGAAGAAGAATTGCCATTAACCTTACCGGAAGTGGAGAAATATGAACCGACGGGAACCGGTCATTCTCCATTGGCAACAATAGACGAGTGGGTTAAAACTACTTGTCCTGAATGTGGTGGCCCGGCAAAGAGAGAAACCAACACTATGCCTCAATGGGCCGGATCATGTTGGTATTATCTTAGATATATCGATCCCGAAAACGATGAAAAATTAGTGGATCCAAAAAAGGAAGATTACTTTATGCCCGTAGATCTCTATGTTGGGGGTGCTGAGCACGCTGTTTTACATTTACTTTATGCTCGTTTTTGGCATAAATTTTTATACGATTTAGATGTAGTTTCTACCAAAGAACCATTTAAAAAACTAAAAAACCAAGGCCTGATAATGGCTGACGACGGAACCAAGATGTCCAAATCAAAGGGGAATATTGTTTCTCCTGACGATATCGTCAGTGAGTATGGAGCCGATGTATTAAGAATTTATGAAATGTTTGTTGGTGGTTTTGAAGATGAAGTGCCTTGGGATGCGGAAGGAGTAGTCGGAATGAGAAGATTTTTGGAAAAAGTATGGGGACTTAAAGAAAAGGTAACGGAGAAGGATCCGGATAAAGATTTACAAGGACTTCTGCACAGAACAATAAAAAAAGTTACTGATGACGTTGAAAGCTTTAAGTTTAATACAGCGATTAGTAGCTTAATGATTATGAGTAATGAGATGAGAGAAGAAGACGCGCTTTCCAAAGATATTTTCTGTAAATTTTTAAGACTACTAGCTCCATTTGCTCCTCATTTAGCAGAAGAAATTTGGCAAACTTGGGAAGAGAAGTCAATTTTGGAATCCGGCTGGCCCGAGTTTGATGAAAAATTAGCTGAGAAAAAAAAGATTACTTTAATTGTTCAAGTGAACGGAAAGCTAAGAGATAAGCTGGAGGTAGAGAAAGGAATAGAAAAAGAAGAAGCTATAAAGTTAGCCAAGAACCAAGAAAAGGTAAAAAAATGGATTAAAAATGAAGAGGTTAAAAAGGAAATTTTTGTTGAAG
>CAYWPY010000053.1:0-3249 GCA_964460255.1 uncultured Candidatus Saccharibacteria bacterium
CCACTTATAATAATACCGGAATAACCTTAACCGACACCAAGGGAGATACTCTTGCTTGGGTTACGGCCGGAAGTCTTGGATTTAAAGGAACCAAAAAAGCAACTCCTTATGCAGCTTCAAGAGTTGCAACCGTAATTGGAAATAAAGCGGAAAAAATCGGTGTTCAAGAAATTGATATTTACATAAAAGGTGTTGGATCGGGTAGAAATTCAGCTTTAAAATCGTTATCAAATAGAAAAATAAGAATTAAAAGTATTAATGATGTGACTCCTATTCCCCACAACGGGTGTAGGCCTCCTAAAACTAGAAGAGTATAATGTCTAAAGAACCAAAATGTAAAAAATGTAGAAGAGCGGGCGTAAAACTTTTTTTGAAAGGGTCCAAATGTACGGGGCCTAATTGTACTTTAGTTAAAAAGAATTACCCTCCCGGAGAGAAAGGAAAAAGAAGAAATAAAGTTTCCGAATACGGAAGAGAACTGATTGAAAAGCAAAAATTGCGCCACTGGTATAATCTTGGAGAAAGACAATTTAAAGGTTATGTTACCGAAGCGATGAGCAAAAAGAACGAAGGAGAAGATTCAGGTGAAGTTTTAATTCAAAACTTAGAGAATAGATTGGATAATACCGTTTACAGATTGGGATTGGGAGAGTCCAGACCAAAGGCTCGTCAGATGGTTAATCACGGACTTATTTTTGTTAACGGTCGCAAAGTTAACATTCCGTCTTACAGCTTATCCGAAGGAGACGTAATTTCAGTAAACCCGAAAAAGATTGAAAAGTTAGTTTTTGAAAATTTAACCGAAAAGCTTAAAGATCATGAAACGCCAAGTTGGCTCTTTCTTGATCGTAAAAAATTGGAAGGAAAGATTACCGGTCAGCCGGTAGCGGAAGAAGTCGAACCTCCGGTTAAATTAACTTCCATTTTTGAGTTTTATTCAAGATAATAAGTAAATTTAATTTACCGAGTGTAAATTTATAACTTATAATTAAAATTGTAGAATATGATTTCATTACCCTCCGAACCAAAAATTAAAGAAGAAGCAGAAAACAGAGCTGTTTTTGAAATAGCTTCTCTTTACCCCGGTTACGGTACAACTATTGGAAATACCTTGCGTAGAGTACTTCTTTCTTCTCTCCAAGGTGCTGCTGTGACTAGAGTAAAAATGGAAGACGTACAGCATGAATTTTCAACGATCGAAGGAGTAAAAGAAGATGTGATTAATATTATTCTTAATTTAAAGCAACTTAATTTCAAAGTTTTTTCTGATGAAACGCAGAAAGCGACTTTATCAGTAAAGGGAGAAAAAGAAGTTAAAGCTAAAGATTTTAAATTTCCTACTCAAGTAGAAATAGTTAACGGAGATGCTCCAATAGCTACTCTAACCAGTAAAGATGCTAAATTAGAAATGGAAATTACAATTGAAAAAGGTACCGGATTTGTTTCTGCGGAAGAAATGAAAGAAGGTAAAGAAGAAGTTGGACAAATAACCGTTGATGCAATTTTTTCTCCTGTTGAGTTGGTTAACTTTAATGTTGAAAATATGAGAGTGGGAGAAAGAACTGATTTTGACCGCTTGACTGTTGAAATTGAAACTAATGGATCGATAACCCCGAAAGAAGCTTTAGTTAAGTCATGTGATATTTTAAAAGAACATTTTAATCTAATTAAAGAGCCTTTTGCCGAAAAAGAAGATGTTGAGGTAAAAAAGAAAAAGAAGAAAGCTGAAAGTGAACCAAAGAAAGAAGAGAAAAAGCAGAAAAAAGATGAAGAAACTAAAAAAGACGAAGGGAAAAAAGATGGACTCGATGATTTGGATTTAACTTCAAGAGTAATTAATATTTTAAAAGAAAACGATTTAACTGTTAAAAAGATAAAAAAGATGGAAGAAGAAGATCTTTTAGATCTGGATGGAATTGGAAAGAAAAGCGCTGAAAGAATTTTAAAATCGGTTAACTAACAAGTGATAAATAATAAGCGATAGAATCTATGGCTAGAATTAAAACAAAAAGAAGATTTGGACGAAAAAAAGCACAAAAAAAAGCGCTTTTAGTTTCTTTATCCAGAAATCTACTTTTAAATGAAAGAATAAAAACGACTGAGGCAAGAGCTAAAGAATTAAGGACTTTTGTAGAACCTTTAATTACAACGGCCAAAAAAGATTCAGTTTACGCAAGAAGAAAATTAAATAAATATTTTGATAAACCGGTAGTTAAAAAATTGATTGAAGAAATTGGTCCTGAATATAAAGAAAGACCCGGTGGGTATACAAGAATAATTAAAATCGGACCTCGTGAATCTGATGGGGCTAAAGAAGTATTTATTGAATTAGTATAAAGCAACTTTAAGCTGTTAAATAAAAAGTATGGAAAGAAAAAAACATAAAATTGATGCAACAGATAAAATTCCCGGAAGACTTGCTTCTAAGATAGCAGTTCTTCTTAGAGGAAAAAATAAACCTAATTTTGAACCACATAAAGATACGGGAGATATTGTTGTAGTTGAAAATGTGGATAAAATGAAGATAACCGGTAAAAAAAGAGAGCAGAAAAAATATTATAGTCACAGCGGCTACCCCGGTGGTTTAAAAGAAACTGTTTTAGAAGATTTAATGGAAAAAAATCCAGAAGAAGTTTTAAGAAGAGCGGTTTCAGGAATGCTTCCTAAAAACAAACTTAGAGCTAAGCAAATTAAGAGATTAAAGTTTAACTAGAGTATGGCTAAAAAGAAAACAACTAAATATCAAGAAGGTATCGGAGGTAGAAAGACGTCTTCTGCTCGAGTTCGGGTTTATCCCGAAGAAAAAGGGGATTTTATAGTAAATGAAAAAAAACTAGAAGAATATTTTCAAACTGATAATCAAGTTAAAAAAGCAAAAGATCCTTTGGAAGTGATTGATAAAAAAGAAATGAAAGTAACCGTTTCAGTCAAAGGAGGTGGAATGAACTCTCAATCGGAAGCTGTTCGCCACGGACTTGCCAGAGCTTTGGAAATGCACAACGGAGATTATAGAAAAAAACTTAAATCATTAGGTTACTTAACCAGAGATGATAGAAAAAAAGAAAGAAAGAAACCCGGAAAAAGAGGAGCCAGAAGATCACCACAGTGGAGAAAGAGGTAATTGTTAACTTTTAACTATTTACCGTTAACCATTGACTTTTGACTATTAAACCGCCGAGAAGGCGGTTTTTGATTGCGCTCGATACCCTCTTTTGAGAGACCACATCTCAAATCGTCCCCGCCTACCGG
>CAYWPY010000054.1:0-3097 GCA_964460255.1 uncultured Candidatus Saccharibacteria bacterium
TCTACTCTTTCTTGTAAATCTTCCAAAGCGGCTGCCAATTGAGTGAGTTGTTCTAAAACAGCTCCCATGTCTTGATCCGCAGGTGCTTCAGATCCTCCACCTTCTCCGAGTAAAGCGTTAGCTTTAGCTCTGGTAGAAGCTCCAAAGTAACCCGTTCCTTGTGAAAGATTAACAGGTTCTAAAACGTCTTCTGCGTATTTTTCTTGCATTCTGGATACTGCGTCTGCGGTAGCAGGTCCGTAGTATTCAGTTTCTTCTCCCGGTGATCCGGCACCTTCTTCTGCAACTTGAGTGTCAGAATCGGTGTTTAAGAGAATTTGTAAATATTTTACAGCTTCTCCTTCTGCTCCTTGAGCCATGTTGTCACTAAAGGTGAAACCTTCAGGAATGCCTTCAATGGCAGGAGCCTCCTCTTCTTCTTCATCTTCTTCTTGGGATTCATATCCCATACCTTCTAAAAGGACACTGGCGTCAATGCCTAAGCTTTCTGCCAATGCTTCTATTTCTGCAACATCGTCATCAACGTCTTCTTCAGCAAAAGCTCCAGCGGTGGCTGTTAAAGCCATGGAGAGTGCCAAAAATCCGACAACGATTTTTTTTGTTAAGTTATTCATTTTTGCGATATGACGTATCCGCTTTTTTTGCGCATACGTCGGTTAATATTTACGACCTTGTAATTTAATACAAAATGTCGCCGGTCGACCTCCTCTACTTCTTTGCACTATTCTTTGGCTAATGCCGAGATTATATATGGGATTCTTCCTGCCTGCCGGTAGGCAAGCACTTCGCTAAGAATGACAAATATATAATCCTAAGAATGACAAATGGTTGAAAGAGGGACGACATACAAAACCTAAAAGACAATTACAAAAAGATCTTTTAGATCAATCTTCTAAACTTCTAATCTTCTAACGTCTAAACTTTTATGCTTCGACCTTTTATTTAACCAATATATCAGCCAGATATTATCACTTGAGTAAACTCAAGAAATAATACCCAGCCTCATATCGGCTTGCTACTGTCCAGCGCACAGCAAAATTCATTTCCGCCCGGATTTTGAACTTTGCTTTGCACTGGACTAATTAATTTTTATTGTTGGTTATTTAGTTTTCAAGGTACTTAATCATTGCTATTACTTTGATTGAATCGGAATTTTCTCAAAGTAATAGGAATGATTGACGTTAACCTTTACCTTTGACTATTTACCGTTTACCTTTAACTATTAGCTGTTGACTGGTTTTGCCTTCTATTATTATAGGCAATTAAAATATTTTTGCAACTTACTTATCGCTATCTTTTTGAACTCCCATTACGCTACTTACTCTTTTTTCAAGTTCTGCTATTTCAGCTAACATTCTTTGGGTTTCTGATTTAACCAGTTCTTTTTGCTCTTCTTCTGAAAGATTATCGTAATCCACTTGGGCGGTCATGGTTTGGGGTTGGTCATCACTTTCATTGTCAGCTTCGGCGAGCATTGATTGGGCTTCTCTCTTTTGCATTAATTCAACTATCTGCTTAACACGAGGAGTAATTTTGTTTTGGGTCATCTCCACTTGGGGATAAGATCCGTAATTTCCGACAACAATCAAAGCAAATACCAATCCGGCCATTGCCAAAGAACCGAAAGCGAATTTCGGCTGAAGTGTTTTTAAAAAGAAGCTTTGCTCCTCTTTAAATAAATCCATTCTGTTTTGGGAAACCCAATTTTGGTCGGGTTTTATGGACTTGAGGCTATTTAATTGTTGCTTTAATTTGTTGTCCATGATTTTTTTAAGTTAAGAAAGAGTTTGCGACCCCTCTCTTGTTAGTTATAACGAACGAAGTGTAGTTTTGTTACAGTTGCTCGGGTATTACTTCTTTAGAACCAGACCTCAAAAATTCCCAGCGGTAATTTGGGTCTTGTGCTCTCAAGGATTTTCTTTTCTACCAAAAAGACCATGCAAAATCCTTTCCGAGAACTTCTAAGAAGTAATATCCCTCGCGCACAAGCTGAAAGAAAACCTTGCTTAGTCATCTGCGAGAATCCTTTCCAAATAGTATATTTCACTTAAAATATGGGGGTGGTGTAGATGGGATTCTTCGGCCTACGGCCTCAGAATGACAGGGTTAAATTGCTCTAATTGCTCTAATTACTCTAATTGCTCTAATTTCTAATTGCTCTAATAGGTGTGGTTGACTTATTGGGGATTTTATTTTATAGTATCAACGGAAAGGAAGTGATGCTTTTTGGAAAAGCAAGTAAAAGCCTACGAGCCGAAAGAACCTTACATTATTAAAAGTGGAAAGAGAAAAGGAAAATCTTTGGAGGTGCTGATGTTTAACGATTACAGTTTTTTACGTTGGCATCTTTCAAAAATAAGAAAAGCCAGAAAAGGAAATCAGCCGATGAATGAGTATCAAAAACATTTGGAGTGGCTGATGATTAAAGGAGAAAACAGAGAACCGAAGATGGTCTGCCCTATTTGCGGAGAAAGAAAAGTGAAATACTTTTCAGTCCGTTATTCACGGGGGACCAGAAGATTCTCGGTAAGCTCCAGTTTTACAGTCTGTGATAGTAAAGAATGTCAAGACAGAATCAGAGCGGGCGCCTTTGGCGATCCGATTCAATTCTTGCGACCGAAATTTTCTAATATTCCAAAGATAAGTAAATTGAAATGTGAGCAAAAAAGAATCACCGACTTATACAGAGAGATGTTCGGCTTAACCGGCCGACTAACAAGAGAAAAAGCTTTTGAATTTTTCAAAAGCTAAAAAAAGACGAGCACCGTAAAGCGGTGCTCTTTTTATTTAAATAGAAAAAGAGCCCTTTTGGACTCTATTTTAGTTTTCTTATCTCTTTTTTTACCCTCATCCTTCTTATGTGGGTAAGCATTGCATCTTTATCTTTATTCGCCTTTATCAAACTATCGGTCTGAAATTTTAAAAGATAGTTTAGCTTCTCTAACTTTCTTTTTTGCTTCATATAACCCTCCTTTGGATTTTTTTGGTCTGGTCGGGGTGAATGAGCTTTTCACTCCTCACCCCGTCTGGTTTTATTCTATAACAAAAAATAAATTTAGGCAAAAGTAATTTGCCGAGCAAATTTATTTTTTACTAT
>CAYWPY010000055.1:0-3002 GCA_964460255.1 uncultured Candidatus Saccharibacteria bacterium
GAACCTAAAATTGAATATAATTCCAATAAAGAGAAAATTGAAAGAAATTTTGAGAAGAAAGTGGAAAAAAGAGAAAAGGAAGAAAATAGAAAGGAAAAGCAACTTAAAGAAAAAATAGAGAGAAAAGAAGCAAGCTTAGAAACGCAAGAAAAAAAAGAAAAAGAAAAGAGAGAAAAGAAAGAGGCTTATAAAGAGGAAGTGGATGAGTTAATAAAATTAGCTAAAGAAAAGAGCTTTTCTAAAGCCTTTAAAAAAGCTAAGAAATTAAGTAAAAAGGAAAACGCAATTATCATGGATCTCTTTCATGATCGCTTAGCTCAAGAAGATTTTGATGATTAATTTATCTCTTTCAACTCAACTATTTTTCTTTTTAATCCTAATTTCAATAGGGGTTGTTTATTATTTGGTTTTAAAAAAAATTAGAACTGAAAAGCTAAAAAAAGGACTGGAAATGTCTCTTTTTCTAATTAGACTTCCAAAATATGAAGATAAGGGTAATGAATATACGATAGAGAAGATTAGAAGTTTAATCGGTAAAATGGAACAATTCTATTCTAATTTTCAGTATTTAAAAAAAGATGGGTTTTTTAGCAAACCCCCGGAAGTAACTTTTGAACTATCTTCTCAAGTGGGAGGATCGGATATATCTTTCTTCATTGCCGTTCCCAAACAGATAAGGAAGACTCTAAATAAGTATGTGCAGGGAGTTTTTCAAGGAGCCGTTCTTCAAGAAATACCGGAAGATTATACTATATTTGAGCCCAACGGAGTAGAAAAAGCTTCTTACTTACAATTAAAAAAACATTATACTCTTCCAATTAAAACTTATAATGATTTAGAAAATGACCCTCTGGAAAGCATTACCAATTCGTTAACTAAAATTTCGGAAGATGAAGGGTCATCAGTTCAAATAGTTTTAAGACCGACTAATTTTAATTTGAAAAGAAGAATAAAAAAGATAGACTATTTAATTAGAAAAAAGGGTTATAAATTTAATTCGGCAGCCAAAAAAGCAAGTCAAGGATTTCTTGCCGATATTTTCAATGAATTTTTTTCTATAGCATTTAATAATAATTTTAGAAAAGATCAAGAAGTTAAAGAAAGCGAAGATTTATTGAAGGCTTTAAATAGAAAAGCAGAAAAGAGAGCTTTTGAAGTCAATATTAGATTGATTGCCGCTGCTAGAAATAATGAAAAAGCAAGGGAAGTTCTGGATAATTTAGAAAGTGGATTCTCTCAATTTTTATCAAATTTTAATGGTTTTAAATTCAAAAGAACAACCGGAAAAAAGTTAAAACGACTTTTATATAACTATACTTTTAGAAGATTTGCAGAAAAAGAAAAAATGATATTAAATTTAGAGGAGCTTTCCGGTATTTATCACTTCCCTTTTTCTTATATGGAAACCCCATACATAAATTGGGTAAAAACAAAGGAAGTTGCTCCTCCGGCTAACCTTCCCAAATCAGGCCCATTACTGATAGGAAACGTAATTTACAGAGGAGAAGGAAAAAGAGTTTATATAGGATCAAGAAAGGATAGAAGAAGACACGTCTACACTATCGGACAAACCGGGGTGGGTAAAACTTCTTTAATTCAAGAAATGGTAAGGCAAGACATGGAAAAGGGAGAAGGAGTGGGAGTGATAGATCCTCACGGAGATCTGATTGAAGAAACATTAGCCAATGTTCCCAAGGAAAGAATAGAAGAAGTCGTTTTATTTGAGCCTTTTGATACGGAAAGACCGTGTGGTTTAAATATGCTGGAATGGAAAACTACAGAACAGAAAGATTTTGCCGTTTCGGAAATGATTTCTATTTTTAGCCAACTATTTCCTCCCGAAATGATCGGACCGATGTTCGAGCACTATATGAGAAATGCAATGCTCGCTCTTATGGCCGACAAAGAAGACCCCGGAACTTTAGTTGAAATACCACGAATGTTTACCGATGAAGATTTTATGAAAAAAAAGGTAGAGAAGGTAACCGATCCGATGGTCAAGAATTTTTGGGTAAAAGAGTGGCAAAAAACGGTTGGAGAGGATAAATCGAAGATGCTCGGCTACGTAGTTTCAAAAGTGGGAAGATTTGTAGAAAATGAAATGATGAGAAACATTATTGGGCAAAAACATTCCAGTTTTGATTTAAATGAAATAATGGATGAAGGTAAAATATTTTTAGTTAATTTAACAAAAGGATTAACCGGGGAAGTGAATAGTTCTTTACTTGGTTTAATTTTAGTTTCCAAGCTGCAGATGGCAGCGATGAAAAGAGTTAATATTCCCTTGGAAGAAAGGAAGGACTTTTATCTTTACATTGATGAGTTTCAAAACTTTACTACTGATAGTATAGCGACAATACTTTCTGAAGCTCGCAAATACCGTCTTAATTTAACACTAGCTAATCAATTCATGCCACAGCTCAAAGAAGAGATTAGAGACGCTGTAATCGGTAATGTGGGGACTGTATTAGCGTATAGAGTTGGTGAAGATGATGCTGAATTCCTAAGGAACAAATTTTCTCCGGAGTTCTCCAGTTTTGATTTGGCAAATATAAATAATTACCACTATATTGCCAAGATGATAATTGATGGTAATTTAATATCTCCTTTTAAAGTAAAAGCCCCTTATCCTAAAAAGGGAGATAAGGGGCAAATTAAAGCAATTAAAAAATTATCTAAACAAAAATACGGAAGACCAAAAAGAAAAGTAGAGCAAGAAGTAGCGAAGAGGGCTTCTTTCTAACTAACTAATTTCTAACTAACTACAATTCTTACAAAATTTCGCTTCGGGAACTAAATTCAAGCGCTCTTTCGAAATTAAGTTATCGCATTTTTCGCACTTTCCATAAGTGCCTTTTTTTATTTTTTCCAAAGCTTCATCGGTTCTTTTTATTCTTAATTCCAAGGAGTGTTCTATTGAACGAAGTGAAGCATATTCTTCAACTTCATCAGATGATTCTTCTACTTTTTTAGTGAAGTTTGGAAAGACGGAATCCAAATCT
>CAYWPY010000056.1:0-2906 GCA_964460255.1 uncultured Candidatus Saccharibacteria bacterium
TGTGAATTATCACTTTAAAATTACTTAATTATTCAAATTGTTTTGGTATAAATATTATACTTTAATTTGAATATTTTTCAAAATAAATTTACCATAATTCCATTTTAATCAAATTATTTTTCCAATGTAATAAAAGAAATCAGGGTATTTCATAAGAAATACCCCAAATTTAGTTTAAAAAGGAATCATTTCTTCCCAGATTTGAAATTTAACTTTGTAAATACAGGATTTTCTTAAATAAAAAGAAATATCAGGAAAATCAGCATAATAATTTGATTCCTTTTCATCATAAATTAACTCACAAACATGATAATTATCAAATATTTTGATAGCAATTTCTAAATAAAAGGGATCCAGGTCCGGTATGACATCATCTTCAGTTTCAATAAACCACAGTCCTAAATCAGAATCACATTTAAGTTTTCCATTTCTCATATTCCAGCCTCCTCACTGGCTTTAAACACAATTTCTTCATTGATGTTATCTGCTTTCATTTGACAACCAATCAATAAAGAATTAGTAGCCAGAGTATTGATGAGACGGGGTAGGCCTCTGGAATTAGAAGCAATAGCTTCAATGGCAGCCGGGGTAAAAATTTGATGATTGTTCCCTGCCAGCTGCAGGTGATGTTCAATATAATCTTTGATTTCTGTTTTGTCCAGTGGATTTAAATGATATTTCATAACTACTCTTTGAGCCAGAGATTGATTTTGATTCATAGAAAGTTTATCCAGGAAAAAAGTTAAAGCGGATAAAATTAATATAAATGGATTTTTTGAATCCATTGAAAAATTAAAAAGCAAACCTAATTCATTCAAAAATTTATTGGATGATAGATGCATTTCATCCAGTATAAAAACAGGAGTTACCTTCTTTTTCACATAATAATCTCTGATAGCCCCCTGAATTTGTTTAAATAAAGCAGACTTACGGAAAACAGGATCTTCCCCTAAACCAGAAGCCAAATTACGGTAGAAGTCCATAACTGAACCGGTGGAATGTGGAGAATAAATTACCTTAAAAAGAGAAGAATTTAGATCCTGGGCAAAATATCTTAAAGCAGATGTTTTACCACTGCCGGATTCACCAACAATCACACCGATACCTCTGGTATTTTTTAGATAATTAAGCCTGGAAATAGTTTCTTTAAAATTATCAGAAGGAAAAAGATCTTTAGTCTTAATTTCTTTACTGAAAGGGGTTAAAGATAGAGAATAAAAGGATTTATACATTTAATTTTCCTCCCTTTCAGCTTCAATATTTTGAAAAGAAAGATGTCTTTTTCTTTTCATATAAGCGTTTTCATGAAAGTTTACCGGTTGAGCTTTGGCAATTTCTTTTCCTTCATCATAAACAAAAATATCATCAAAGTTTTCCGGGTCAAATCTAATCTCGATTTTTTGTCCAATAAGAACCGGGGGAACTTCATACAATTTTTTCTTAAAAGAAATAGTACCATCAGCTTTAACTTTACGAGTTTCTCTTTTTAAAAATATTTTTTCCAATTTTTCGGTATCATCAAGGGTATTAACCTGACTGATCTGTTCCATGTAAGTATCTAGAGGAGTGCTATCTAAAGCACTATGTTTTTTACGATGGTAATCTTTTTCCAGCCATTTCCAGAAAGTTTGATTTAAATTATCAAGTGAACTTTTATCAGTTTCATCTAAAAGAGGGAAAAACCTTTTTTTAACAGTAGAGAAAAACCTTTCCACCTTGCCTTTAGCCTTAGCGTCGTAAGGCTTAGTGTGGATTAAAGTAATTCCTAATTCAGCACAGGCAATATGGAATCTATCTGATTTGTAAATTTTCCCATTATCAACATAAACTAAATTAGGCTTGCCTCTTCTAAGAAGGGCCTGGGAGAATACCTCTTTTAAGGCAGAAAATTTTTCGGTTAAAGAAAACATGGCGTAAGGACAAATTCTCGAATAATCATCAATAAAGGCTAAAAGATAGCTTCTTTTCTTTTTGCCATTAATATTAAGCCAGGGACCATAGGAGAGGTCTCCCTGCCAGAGATGATTAACTACATCAAAAGAAAAACGTCTTCTTTCAGGCTGTTTTTCAATCTCGGTTTTAATTAAATTCTTTTTCTTAAAAAACCGATATAGAGTGGAATAGGAAAGCTCAGAAGGCATGAATTCTTCTTTTTTAACCATCTCATCATAAAACAGTTTTACGGAAAGTCCAGAATTATTCTTTCTTAATTTTATCAATCTTTTTTTAAGTTTACCTGTAATTTTACGGCTTTGGCCCCGGTCAGAACGTCTTTTGGGTTTAAGAGCATCAAATCCGCCTCTGCGGTAATCTCTTAACCAGAAGTATATAGTTTTAGGTACATATTCTTTGGGACCATAATAGGGTACATTATGAATTTTAGCAGCTTCCTTTTCCAAATATTCTTTTTGATTTTTTACCTGTCCATTAAGGATAGGTGAAATCAATCCATAACGAAATAAAGCTATTTTTTCTCTGTCATTTTCGGTCATGATAGTTGCCTCCCTTTTTTTAAAATTAGGTTTAAATGGAAGGCCAGCCGGCTAACATTCCCAATAATGACATTTTATCTTAAAAAAATAACTAAATCTAGTAAGATTTTGTGTTTTTAAAAATCCTTTCCAACTCCCTAATTTTGTGGTATAATTAATTTGCCATAAAGCTTTTTTGGAAATGATTATTATACCTTCTGGCGAAGGTGGGAGTTGGGGAACTCTTAATCATTTTTAAAAGTTTTATGGCTTTTTTCTTTATTTTAGGGACAAATTTTAAATCAGGATTGATTTTATCTCTAAAAAAAGAAATTATTCCCGGAATATTTTCTTTAAATCGTATGCAATAAAAAAGAGTTTGACACCGGGAAAGGATATATTTTTTCTTTAAATAATAATCATATATACATTGAA
>CAYWPY010000057.1:0-2710 GCA_964460255.1 uncultured Candidatus Saccharibacteria bacterium
GTTAACTATTTACTATTAACTATTAACAATTACAAATTAAAAATTAGAATTAATTTTTATGTTAAATAAACAAACAATAGAGAAGTATGCTGATTTGGCTCATTTGAAAATAGAAGAGGAAAAAAAGGAAAAAATTAGAAAAGATATTTCCAACGTACTGGATTATATTGAAAAATTACAAGAAATTGATACTTCTCAAATTGATTTTAAGTCAATTTCACCGGTAGTTAACCAAACCAGAGAAGATAAAGTTATTGACACCGACGAAACGGAGAAAGAAAAAATGAAAAGTATGGGTAAAAATAAAGATGATTATTTTCAGGTAGAATCAATATAATTGCGCTCGATATCCCCTTTGAAGGACCACCCCTCAAGAATTCCCAGCGGGAATTCGGGGATTATGCGCTCGTCGATTGATTTCAGCAGAGCTGAAAACCATGCTCAATCGACTCCGCGAATTCCTTCAAAGAGGATATCTTCGCTTGTAGGTTTTCCGTGAATTCCTTCAAAGAAGATATCTTCGCTTAAGATAACCATTAACTATTGATCGTTAACTATTTACTATTAACAATTACAAATTAGAAATTGAGAATTAAAAATTAATAAAATGGATGTAAAAAATTTAAAAATTAAGGATATCAGAAAAGGTTTAAGTGAGAAAGACTTCAGTTGTAAAGAATTAACTAATGAATACTTACAAAGAATCAAGAAAAAAGATAAAGAAATTTCCGCTTTTTTAGAAGTTACTGAAGATTTAGCTTTATCTCAAGCTAAAAAGGTTGATCAAGGTCTTTTTCCCGAAGGTAAGTTAGCCGGTGTGCCGATAATGATAAAAGATAATATTTTAGTTAAGGATGAAAAAGCTACCGGTGGATCTAAAATTTTGGAGCATTTTAGAGCCCCTCAAGATGCAACAGTAGTTGAAAAATTAAAAAAAGAAGGTGTTGTTATCATTGGAAAGGGAAATATGGATGAATTCGCGATGGGTGGATCAACTGAAAATTCAGCTTTTTTTCCTACTAAAAACCCAAAAGATACAACCAGAGTTCCGGGAGGATCTTCCGGTGGTCCGGCAGCAGCAGTTGCAGCGGGGATGGCTCCGATTTCTTTAGGATCCGATACCGGAGGGTCAATCAGACAACCGGCTAGTTTTTGTGGAGTGGTTGGATTTAAGCCCAGTTACGGGAGAGTTTCTAGAAACGGGTTAATGTCAATGGCCTCTTCTTTGGATCAAATTGGCCCTTTTTCTAAAAATATAGCCGACACTAGAATGGTATTTGATGTTATTAAAGGAAAGGATAAGAAAGACGCAACTTCATTGGAGGTGGAAGAAAGTTATGAAAAAATAGATAAATTTAAAGTGGGAGTCCCCAAAGAATATTTTGTAGAAGGGGTTGATAATCAAGTTAAAAAAGCTGTAGAAAAAGAATTGGAAAAGATTAAAAAAGCCGGGGTGGAAGTGGTTGATATAAGCCTTCCACACACCGAATATGCTTTGGCTTGTTATCAAATTATTATGGCCTCCGAAGTTTCCGCTAACATGGCTCGTTATGACGGTATTCGTTACGGTTTAGAGACCGACCGACCGGAAGCAGAGTCGATAGAAGAAGCTTACAGAAAAAACAGAGGTAAATTCGGTGACGAAGTTAAGCGAAGAATAATTTTGGGAACTTTTGCTCTTTCCAGTGGATATTATGATGATTACTACATGAAGGCGGAAAAAGTTAGAGAGTTAATTAGAAGGGATTTTGATGAAGCTTTTAAAAATGTGGATGTAATAGTTACTCCTACCAGCCCAATACCACCCTTTAAGCTGGGAGAAAAGATAGAAGATCCACTATCTATGTATTTGGCCGACTTGTTTACTACCCCCGCTAATTTAGCCGGTCTACCGGCTATCTCAATTCCTTGTAGAACAGAAGGTTTACCGGTCGGATTGCAAATTATGGGTGAGAGATTTGAAGATGAAAAATTATTACAAATTAGTGAAGAAATAGAAAAAATTATTTAATAAGTTATGGAAGAATTCGTAAGACCATTATTTGATCCCGGTTTTTTCTCTCCCGAAGTGTTTCGAATTTTAACCTTTTTTCGGTATGCTTTTATTTTAATTTCGGTGGCGATGTTCCTTTCTATTATTTATTTTATCATACGCACCAGCATACTGAGAGAGAAATATATAAAGGATATTCTTGAATTTACTCAAAGCTCACCCTATAAAGATATTAAGATTCCTAAAAATTGGAATAAATTAACCAAAAAGGCGGCTAGTGAAGATTCTTCAGAGAGAAAGTTGGCAATTATAGAAGCTGATGAGATGCTGGGGGAGGTGTTGAATAAAATGGGTTATGAAGGAGACTCTTTAAAAGAATCACTTGAAAAAGTTGAAGAAGAAATAATTCCAAATAAAAGAGATTTAATTGCTATGCATGAAAAAAGAAATAAGTTATTGCACGATCCCAATTTTGAACCACCTAAGGAAGAGACAAGAGAGATAATGAATGTATATCAGGAGACTTTGGAGGATTTGCAACTCCTATAAGTGCGCTCGATACCCTTTTCGTAAGAACCAGAACTCAAAATCCCAGCGTGATTTTGGTTCTTGTGCTCTCGATGGCTCATTTTCAGCAAAGCTGAAAAACCTGCTGAGCCATCTGTGAGAACTTCTTCGAAAAGGATATCTTCGCTTGTGGGTTTTCCGCGAACTTCT
>CAYWPY010000058.1:0-2565 GCA_964460255.1 uncultured Candidatus Saccharibacteria bacterium
AGGTCCAACCTAACACAACAAAATCTAAGTTCAAATTCTGTGCTAGGTCCAACCTAACACAACAAAAATCAAGTTCAATTCCTGTGCTAGGTCTAACCTCACACAAGCCAATACAAAAAATTTTCAGTCTCGCTCAGGATGACGGTGAGGTAGAAGCTCATAATAACAATAAGGTAGAAGATTGGGAAAATAGTGCTGTTTTTAGTTAAAGAGTTTACGGTAGTTGTATTTATAGTTTATAGTAGAGTTTACTTTTTTATTGACAAAAATAGTTATATATTTTATAAATAATACAGAAAGGAGGTGACATCATGGAAAAAGAAAAGAGAAACGAAATTGGATTGAAATTGTTACGCTACAAAATGAGAGAAGAGGGAATTAATCTCTCTAAAAACACAAGAAGAGAATTAGGAAACATCGCAAAAGAGATAAATGTTTCTGTAGATGATCTTAAAGAATTCATCAAGGAAGAGCTTAAAAGACAGATTGATGAAATGCTAGAGTAATTCGGCCAGGGTGGACTTTGTCCCTAAAAGGATAATTGCACCTCTTTGCTACAGATGTAGTAAACAAGGGCAGAACAAGAACCTTTCCCCGCCGATCACACAAAGCCACGCTAAAAAGCGTGGCTCTTTTTATTTTTTTAGGTTGTAGATTGATGATAATTTAGCTATAATTGTCTAATATTATAAAAAAATAGAATATGTCTTTCCAAAAAGTAATTAATTATATAAAAAAAAGTTTAAAACTTGGATTAAAGGAAGAAAAGATTAAAAACAACCTTAAAGAGGAGGGTTGGACTGATAAACAGATAGAAAAAGCTTTTCAGAATTTAAATTCTAAGGAAAATAAACCCAAAAAAAACAATTCAAAAAAGATAAAACCTAATAAGAAAAAGTTTTTCTCAATAGGTTTAGTTGTTTTTCTTGTTTTGGCTTTCGGTTTATTTTATTTTTTTAGAATTAATAAAACTTTTATAAATGTAAATCCGGAAGAAGATATAACTCAATCTTCTTATAAAATATTAGGAACGGAAGGTTTTAGCATTTTTGGAGATATTGATTTTGAATTTAATAATAAGCTAAAAGATCAAGAAGCAAAAGGAAATATAGTGGTAATAACCGAATTAGAAAAAATACTTGAAAAATATGGACTTTATTTTCTTGCTGAAGGAGCTATTGATGATAGAGATGTAAGAGCCAAAGCTAATGTGATGACAATTAACAATGATCTTTATGTTAGATGGTTGGAAATTTTCGATTTATCTTTACTTTTTCCCACTTCAATAAATAGTGATGAGGTAACCGGAAAATATATCCTTTATTCTGACAATTTATCAGCAGCTATTAAAGAAAAATTAGTGGATACACCTTTTGAGAAAGAGTTAGCTATTTTACTGGGAATAGATACTGACACCGAAACCACTAAGGATATTTATAATGATATTATGGATCAGGTCTGGGAAAAAGAAGTGTTAGTAGTTACTAATTCTGAAAAAGAAGGGTTGCTAATGGGTAAAAATAAGTATGAAGTAGATGTAAATTTTGATAAATTATTTGATCTCACGCATGACGTATTACAAAAAAACAGAGAAAAAATTAAAACAATCAGTAATGAGGACTTGGATGAGTTTAAAGAGAATAAAGATTATTTTACAAAAATAGAAGAAAATATAGACTATTTGATTACTGTTTGGACAAAAGACGGTTATGTTCAAAGAATAAAGATAGATGTAGAGAGTAAGGGGGAAATTGAAGAAGATTATGAAGCTGATTTAATAATGGATCTTGAATTTAAAGATATAGATGAAAGATTTGGATTAGAAAGGCCAAAAGATTATTTTGAAATGAATCAATCTACAGAAGAAGAATAATTAAACTTCTTTTAAATCTTGCCTAATATCTGTGTGAGGTCCAACCTAACACAACAAAAATCAAGTTCAAATCCTGTGCTAGGTCTAACCTAGCACAACTAGCCTAGTATAAGCATTACACAGAAAATCTTTCAGTCTCGCTCAGGGTGACGGTGAGGTATAAGCTCAGAATGACGATAGGGTGGAAGTTTGGGAAAATAGTGTTGCTTTTAGTTAAAAAGTTTACAGTAGGGTTTGCTTTTTTATTGACAAAAATAGTTACATAATGTATAAACGTAAACAGGAGGTGAGAACATGGAAAAATCAAGAAAGCACGAGATTGGGTATAAGTTATTTAGAAAGCATTTAATGAGGCAATCAATTTTCTTTTATTTAGATAAAGGATTAGATTCTGTCGCGGAAGAAATAGGTGTTTCAACTCAAGAAGTAAAGGAGCTTTTAAGAGAAGCAATAAATGATGAATTAGAGAACAAGTAATTTGTTCGGAGGAAAATATAATTGTAAAAAGAAGTGATTCTCTTTTAACCAAATAAAGTCACGCTAAAAGCGTGACTTTTTAATTAATTTTACATTTACAAAATTAAAGTTATTATTGACAAATTTCTTTTTTTGATAGAGAATTAAATTGAGGATAACCATACATTTTACCTCATTGCAATAAAAAGGTCGCAAAATTCAAAACAAAAATATGA
>CAYWPY010000059.1:0-2563 GCA_964460255.1 uncultured Candidatus Saccharibacteria bacterium
GTTAAATACATTTTGACAATAACTATTTTTCCATTACAATTACTAGTTAGAGAGAAAGGAGGATATATTTTTATGGGAATCATTGCTTGTAAGATGGGATATCATAATTGGAAGTATAAAGAAAAGAAAGATAGTGAAAAGATCAAGAAATGTCTGGATTGTGGTCTTGAGAAACCGGTAAAAAACAAGGATTAACTTAGAGAGGCCGACCCAAAAGGGTCGGTTTTTTACTTCTTAATTATCATTTTTACACCTCCGAGGTGTAAAAATGGGGTGTAAAATTATTTATTATTAACAATTAATGATCAATCTTTGATTTTGATTTTTCTTTTCAAACTGTTTTTTTTATTGTAATCTTATATAAGTGTTTTTTAATATTTTAACCAATATTTTATGAAATTTTTATATGCCGTTGCTATTTTAGCGGGAACAATGATTGGAGCGGGTCTTTTTGCTCTTCCTTACATTACTACTCAGGTGGGAGTAGGGGTTATTTTAATTTATTTTTTATTTTTAGGATTTATAGCGGTGGCTATTCATCACTTTTTTGCTGATTTAGCACTAAAAACCGAGGATAATTTAAGATTACCCAGTTTTGCTGGAATTCATTTGGGATCTTGGGCAAAAAAGATAACTTTATGTACCGGGGTGATTGGTCTTTCCGGTTCAATTTTGGCTTACCTTATTTTGGGAGGAGAGTTTTTATCCGGAATCTTTTCTGCTAATCTTGGTGGTGGTCCTTTTCAATACTCATTATTATATTGGGCGATAGGGGCCGTATTAATATTTTTTGGAATTAAAGCAATTGAAAAAATTGAATTTTTGGGAATTATCGGTTTTTTAATGGTCTTGTTTTTGATTTTAATTAAAGGATGGGGAGAAATAAATCCAGCTCAAATTTTGGAATTAGGAGAAGGTTTTCAAGGAGATCTATTTTTACCCTACGGAGCGATACTTTTTTCTCTTTGGGGCGCTTCTTTAATTCCGGAAGTTGAAGAAAAGTTGGATGGAGAAAAAGAAAAGTTAAAGTGGGTTGCCCCGGTTGGAGTCGGGTTTGCGATTTTAATTTATCTTTTTTTCATATTCATTATTGTCGGTATCACCGGAGTGGAAACTTCTGAAGAAGGTATTTTGGGATTAATGAATTTTTTTGATAATGGAATTATCGACTTGGCCTTGATCTTTGGGCTTTTAGCAACTTTTACTTCTTTTGTAACTTTGGGATTGACCTTAAAAAAGATTCTTTGGTATGATTTGGGGGTTTCTGAAAATATTGCTTGGGCGGTGGTTACTTTTGTTCCTCTGAGTGCTTTTTTAATTGGGATTGATAGCTATGTGCACGTAATATCTTTTGTTGGAGCGATGTTTTTGGCGATTGATGCTATTTTAATTACCATTATGTATCAAAAATACAAACCAAATAAGTATAAATTTTTAACTTATCCGATAATTTTGGTTTTTGTTTTAGGGATAATATACAATATCGTTTATAATAAAGAAATAATATTAAGTCTTATTGATTAAATGCCTTTTTTAGAGATATCAATTTTTGGCCTGTCCTGTTTAGCAATTATTATTTCCAGTAAGTGGGTGATTGATTCAATGTCCAAATTAGCGCGCTCTTTGGGCTGGAAAGAGTACGTTGTTGCCTTTTTTACTATTTCTTTGGGGGCAGTTTTACCGGAGTTGACCATTGGTGTCAGGTCTTCAATGGAAGGAATTTCAGAATTATCCTTTGGTAATATTGTCGGGCAAAATATAATGCTTTTGACTTTTGCGGTTGCCGTTTGTACTTTGGTGGTTAAGGATATTTTGGTTCAATCAAGGACGGTTAGGTCGGGGGCTGCTTTTGCTGCTTTTTCAGTTATACTACCATTTATACTTCTTAGTGACGGAGTAATATCAAGACCGGAGGCTTTTATTTTGATTCTATCTTTTTTGTTTTATGTTTATTGGTTGTTTAAAAAGCAAGATAGATTTGTTAAAGAATATGAAGAAGAAGGGGAAGAGATAGAAACTAAAATTGGCTATTTGAAGCATATTTTAATATTTTTGGGCAGTTTGATAATAGTTATATTTTCTGCAGAAGGGATAATCCATTCTTCAGTTGAATTTGCCAACATCTTGGGAGTTACAGAGGGATTAATAGGAATATTTTTAGTGGGGACGGGAGTTGCTTTGCCGGAGATATATTTTTCAATTAAATTGGCTAGTAAAGGCCGATCTTGGATGATTTTAGGAGGATTAATGGGAGCGGTGGCTATGTCTTCCACTTTAGTTTTAGGAGTGGTTGCTTTAGTTAATCCGATTGTGATAAACGATTTTCAACCTTACAATATAAGTAGGATATTCTTAATTTTTAGTGGTTTGATATTTTGGTTTTTTGTTCGAACTAATAATCGTTTAATGAAAAGAGAGGCTTTTATTCTTCTTTTGATTTACTTTTCTTTTTTAGTTTCTGAGTTTTATTTTGGGGGACTATTTAATTTCGCTTAATACCCTCTTTTGAAGAACCGAGCCTCAAGAATTCCCAGCGGGAATTCGGGCTCTGTGCTCTCGAGGA
>CAYWPY010000060.1:0-2555 GCA_964460255.1 uncultured Candidatus Saccharibacteria bacterium
AAATTGCCGGCGTGGATATAGTTTTGGATGTTGCCGCTACCGAGTTTTTTAACGGTCAAGTTTATCAAACCAAGATGGGTAATTTTAATTCTGATCAACTTATTAATTATTACCAAAAGTTAATTGATAAATTTCCAATTATTGGAATTGAAGACCCTCTGGAAGAGAATAATTTTAAAGGTTGGCAAAAGGCAACTGAAAAATTGAATAAAACGTTAATAATCGGTGATGATTTGTTGGTAACCAATCCGAAAAGAATTAAAAAAGCGATAGAACTTAATTCATGTAACGGAATGATTCTTAAGGTTAACCAGATTGGAACGGTTACCGAAAGTTTAATAGCGGCTCAGTTGGCAAAAGAAAATAATTGGAGTATTGTGACTTCTCATCGATCGGGAGAAACAATTGATACTTTTATTGCTGATTTTGCAGCGGGAATCGGTTCTCAATTTATAAAATCCGGTGCTCCGGCCCGAGGAGAACGGGTTGCCAAATACAACAGACTTTTAGAAATAGAGGAGGAATTAAATATATAATCATTATAAGTCTTATGAATAACGATAAACAAACAGAAAAAATATTTTTACTAATTTCTTTTGTTTTTATTATCGGCTTTACCGGTTTTTATTTTTTAAAACCAACAGGGGAGTTGATAGAGAATGAAGAAGAGAGTGTTGAAAATACAGATGAAGAGATGCCCTCCACTTTAGTTGAAGGGTTTATTAGTGAAATTAATAGTGATTATTTACTTTTAGAAATAATAAAACCGAATAAATTAAGCGGAAAAGAAATGGAAATTGTTTTAACAGAAAATACCAGTTATAACGAATTACTTCTGGAAGAGCACGGAAAAGATGATATTCGCAATTTGGGAACTGAAGTTATGGAGCCGGAAAAACTTGAAGATGGGAGCCGAGTTTTGGTGACTTTTGCAAAAAAGGTAGACGAAAAAAACTTTAATGATGATTTGGAAGCTATTAATATAAGCTTAATTACGGTTCGAATAGCTAATTAATTTTTTAAATCTTTTTGATGAGCATCAAAGAAAGGAAAAGCAAAAAAATAATTAATTAAGTCAAAATTAGCCTCACAAGCGGTCCAGCAATTCTTACATTTGTTAGTAGACATTGCGGACCGTTTTTTTAATTTACGGCTACAGATAAATTCCTCACCGTTACAATCTATGTAAATTCGGTTTATACCCGCAAAACATTTTATTTTTCTTTTTTTCTTTAAGATTCTTTTTGAATTTAAAAAGAAACTTTTAGCTAAAAAATTTATATTTTTACTATTTAGATGTAAATATTTTTCTAAAATATCTATCTTTTCTTTTTTAGTTAATTTTTCAATATAATTCTGATCTTCATTATTGTAAAATTCATTTATTACTGCAAAATTAATCCATAAATTTTTATCCGCTCTTAAATATTCTAAGTCTTGCTTTTTACTTATAGTAAATACTTTGTAATAGGAGAATCTTTTCTTGAATTTTTTATTGATTTTATCTAATACTTCTACGGTCTTTTGATAATTTTGATAAGCGTTCTCAACTCCGGTTTTTTCTAGCCCCCATTTTTGATTTGGAATATAATGAATTCCGATATAGATTCGCAAAGTCGGAAATTTATCCATTAATTTAGTAATTACCTCTTTCATTGCTTTAGGTTGAGAACAGTTTGTATTTATCGACAAGTATCTTAAATTTTTATTTTCTTTTTTAATTTTAACCAAAAAAGAAAATAATTTTTCCGAGCATAAAAAGGGCTCTCCACCGGTAATTGATAAGAAAAAAAGCTTATCTTTATATTTACTAATTATCTCTTTCTGTTTTTTTTCGGAGATAAAATTATTGTTATTTTTCTTCCAAATTCCGCAAGTTTTACAACGGTAATTGCAAAGATCTGTAACCTTAATCAGTAATCTATAAGGGTCGGAATAATTTTTTTTAAAAATGGAGAAAATTTTTATTTTAATTGTTTTCAGACCAACTTTCCCCAACCAAAAAAAATCTTTAAGCGTGTTTTTAATCATTTTCTTTTTTTGGTCTTACTTTATATAAGAAAGCATGATGGTTGTTGAATTCGTACGAAATAATTTTCTCCTCGATAGTGAAATATTTTTCAATTTCCTTTTCAAATAAATTTGGATCAATGGCTGAGTAGCGGTCTATTTGATGAGAAGTGAATCCTAATTCGGATTGGCTTATATAAATTTCAGCTTCGGGAGGAATTTTATTTCTGATTCTTTTAACGTCCTCTTTATCCCGTAAAGCAAAGAAATTCATTACTACGGGCATGCTGTGAATTAAATTTCTTTCACCGTTGGAAAGATAATAAACGTTTTCCCCTCCTTTAATATCGACTTCTTTATTTAAGAGGTTTGAAATTTTATTTTCATAAATTAAGGAGTCATATTTTTCATACTCCCTAAAAACTTCTTTACCGATTATAAAACGTCTCAAACCGGAATCAACCATTAATCCGTAATTTTCTTGAAAGGTTAAAGGGAATATAACGGTAACAAAGGTAAAGACAAGTAATAATTGTAAAAGTAAG
>CAYWPY010000061.1:0-2478 GCA_964460255.1 uncultured Candidatus Saccharibacteria bacterium
GTTAAGGGTGCTTCCGAAGGAGAAGGACTTGGTAATAAATTTTTAGCAAATATTCGTGAGACTGATGCAGTCGCTCAAGTTGTTCGTATTTTCGAAGACGGGAATATTGGGCATGTTCATGGTGAAGTTAATCCAATGTCTGACATTGAGGTAATTAACCTTGAGCTTATTCTAGCTGACAGAGAAACTGTTACAAAAAGAATCGGTACTCTTCAAAAAGAAGTTAAATCAGGAGACAAAAAAGCCATAAAAGAACTTGAATTATTAGAGCAAATCGACAAAGCTCTGGACGAAGGGAAACTTGCCAATACAATTGAATTTGCTGAAGAAGACAGGAAAATTGTCAAAACTTTTAATCTTATAACCACAAAACCTTTCTTCTATGTTTTAAATAAGAAAAGTGGTTCCGAGAATTTAGACGAATTAAAAGATGAAAGATGGGAAAAGTTGATGAATTTTATGAAAGAGTCGGGAAGTGATTATGTCATTGTTGATGCAGGACTTGAGCATGAATTAAAAGATTTAGATCAAGCTGATAAAAAAGAATTCCGAGCCGACAGCGGGAGCGAAGACGGGATTGATAATTTAATCAAGAAAGGTTACGAAATCCTAGATTTAATTACTTTTTTCACAACAGGAGAAAAGGAAAGTCGGGCTTGGACTACAAAGCGTAACTCTACTGCTCCAGTTGCTGGAACTGCAATTCACACCGATTTTCATGACAAGTTTATCCGCGCGACTGTAATCCGGTGGGATAAATTACTAGAAGCTGGTTCTCATAGCGCTGCCCGCGAAAAAGGAACTCTACGAACAGAAGGAAAAGAATATGTAGTCCAAGACGGCGATGTTATTGAATTTTTGGTTTAGACTTTTTTTATACTTAAAAACCTGCTAAGATTTAGCCATCATGGACTCAAACAAAAAACAAGGGATTTTAAAGTGGTCACTTATTTTAAGTATCATTATTGTTATTAATTTATTTTTTAATGTTGCTTTAAGCTTAGTTTATAACTCACCGCAATACGATGAATTTTGCCCAACCGAGAGGGTGAACAAAGTAGTTGAAAATGAGCAAAAATGTTTAGATGAGGGAGGCTCTTGGACAGAATATGAAAAACCAAGACCTGCAGATGTCGCTCTCGAAGAAAATCGACAAATTACAGGTTACTGCGATCAACAATTTGAATGTCGCCAAAATTATGATGTTGCAAGAGAAAATTATGAAAGAAATGTTTTTGTTACATTAATCGCTTTAGGTGTAATAACTCTTGTTGTATCTTTAATTCTGAAATCAAATATCGTAGTTTCAACTGCGCTATCATTAGCTGCCGTTCTAAACTTTGTAGTTGCATCTATTCGCTACTGGGGTTCTGCTCATGAAATTACTAAATTAATAATCCTTGCTATTGCCCTCATCGCTCTTATTACCATCGCTTACAAAAAATTCAGCGATAAAATAGATAAAAACTCTCAATAATAATTTAGAAACTTAACAAAAATTAAACAAAAAAATGGAAGGATACGATCATAAAAAGATAGAGCAAAAGTGGCAAAAAACTTGGCAAGAAAATAAAATATTTAAAACTCCCGATTCAGTCGAAGGGAAAGATAATTTCTACACTCTTGTAGAGTTTCCTTATCCATCTGGCGATTTACACGTCGGTCATTGGTATGCTTTTGCTGTAACTGATATATACGCAAAATATCAGAGATTAATGGGTAAAAATGTGCTTTTCCCAATTGGTTTTGATGCTTTTGGTTTGCCAGCAGAGAATGCTGCTATTAAACGCGGACTAGATCCTAAAGAGTGGACTTATCAAAATATGGATACCATGAAAAAGCAGATGCTTTCAATGGGGGCTAGTTTTGATTGGGACAGAGCAATTGCAACTACCGAACCGCAATACTACAAATGGACTCAATGGATTTTCACTCAGATGTTCGAGCGCGGACTTGCTTATAAAAAGAAAGCAGTAGTTAATTGGGATCCAGTTGATAAAACTGTTTTGGCTAACGAACAAGTTATGCCTGACGGAACCGCCGAGCGTTCCGGTGCAGTAGTTGAAAAAAAAGAAATCGATCAATGGTTTCTAAAAATTACCGATTACGCGGAGCGTCTTAGTGATGACTTAGATGAATTAGATTGGCCAAATCAAATTAAGGAACAACAGAAAAATTGGATTGGAAAATCCCACGGTGCAGAATTAGAATTTGAAATTAAAGATAGTGCCGGCAATTCTTTTGAAGAAAAAATAAAAGTCTTTACAACTCGACCTGACACATTATTTGGGGCAACTTATGTTGTTTTGGCTCCTGAAAATGAATTGGTTAATAAACTTTCAGACAAAATTTCTAATTTAGATGAAGTTAAAAAATACATTGAAACAGCTCGTGCTAAGACTGAAATTGAGAGAACGAAAGTAGAAAAAGAAAAAACTGGAATTAAGCTAGAAGGAGTTTTTGCGATTAATCCGGTAA
>CAYWPY010000062.1:0-2444 GCA_964460255.1 uncultured Candidatus Saccharibacteria bacterium
TAAGCGAAGATATCCTCTTTGAGAGGACTCTCGGAGGCGTTTCAGCATGGTTTTCCGACTTTGTCGGAAATGAAACGCCGAGAGCGTAAGATCCAAATCGTCGCTGCCTGCCTGCCGGTAGGCGGGGACGATTTGAGATGTGGTCTCTCAAAAGAGGGTATCGAGCGCATTTGACTGGAAACGTATTTCAAGTATAATAAGTGACACAAGTTTGCAAAATTTAAAACTTAAATATTATGCCCGTAATAGAATCAGCCAAAAAAAGATTAAGACAAAATAAAAAAAGAAGAGCACGCAATCAGGTTTTCAAAAAAAATATGAAAACCGCCATTAAAGAAATTAGAAGTCTTGTAGATGAAGGAAAAGAAAAAGAAGCAGAAGAAAAGCTTCCCGAAACTTACAAAGCTATTGATAAAGCAGCTAAAAAAGGAATTATTAAAAAGAAAAATGCTTCCCGTAAAAAATCAAGACTTACTAAATTAATCAACAAAGCTAAAACTGAGAAATAATCAACATTAAGCCCGATTCGGCTTTTACTTTTCCCAATTTAGAATTTAAATCCACCTCAAATAAAGTTTGGTGGATTTTTTTTACTTGTTCAAATGAAAGTCTCTTTGATTGAGAGTAGGCTTTTTTAAAGACAAAAGACTTCATTTTGCTTTTTTTCATTATTTGCTTATATGAAAAGCCTCTATCTTCCAAATCTTTAATAATTAATAAATTTCTTATTTGATAATTAATCATTGAAAGTAAGTAAAATGGAGAGTCACCATCAGCTAATTGCTTTTCAAAAAGATTGACCGCTTTTTTCTTGTTTCCGTTTGCCAAAGCGTCAATTGCTTCAAAAATATTGGTTTCCACTTCCGGTTTTACGTAATTAGTAATATCTTTTTCGGTTATCGTTCTGTCGGGAATCATGTTGGAAAGCTTACAAATTTCATTATTTGCTCTCCATAAATCATTTCCCACGTATTTTACCAGTTTATTTAAAGCTCGTCCGTTAATCTCTGCTTTTTGTTTTGAAAATTCTTTTTTATACCAATTTTTTAAATTCTTACCCTTTAATTTTTTATACTCCTTAATAATTCCCTTTTCTTTATCTAATTTTTCTATTTTCTTAACAAATTTGGATTTTAATTTTTGATTCTCTTTTAAAATTAAAATATTTTCATTATCAGCCAGTAAATCAATCTTTTTCTCTATCTTCTTTCTTAATTTTTTGTCTTTTAAAATTCCTTTTCCGACTAGCAATCTCTTTTCTTCAAACATCCCCACTTGTCGACTCTCATCTTTTAAGTCGTTAAAGCTGGGCTTTTCTGAAATATAAATTAAATTAACTCCACTTTTATTTTTTTTCTGGTAACCGTTAATTATTTCTTTTAATTTTTGATCTATTCGGTAATCATCTTTTCCGTGCAAAACTATAATCATGATTTTGACTGGCAATTGGGGCATAAATAAGTGCCACGACCACCAACTTTTATTTTTTTTATTTTTTCACCACAACGAGAACACTTTTTACCCGCTTTATTGTATACCTTTTGCTTATTTTGATAATTACCTTTACTTCCGTCTGGTAACCTAAAATCAACCATACTATCTCCGTTATTTTTTAAACCCTCCGCTAAAGCTTTTTTGATTGAATAATATAACTTCTCTATTTCTTTATCGGTTAATTGATCAGCTTTTTTTTCAGGATGGATTTTAGCCATCCATAAACTATCGGAAGCGTAAATATTACCCATTCCCGATAAAAAGGATTGATCCATAATAAGCGGCTTAATCATCTTTCTTCTATCTTTAACCTTTTCTTTAAATAAATCCAAAGTAAATTCATCACTAAACGGCTCCGGCCCCAGTTTGGATAATTTTTTTTCCAAATCTTCCTTTTTCCAAAGTTCTATTTTTCCAAATTTTCTTAAATCGGAAAAGGCTATCTGTTGACCGTTGTCCAGAAAAAATATAAAACGAATGTATTGATTCATCTTGTCATTTTTCAACGGTCCATTGAGCTCTGAAACCCATTTCCCCTCTTTTTTAACCCATTTTCCGACAAGCAAATGGCCGGTCATCTTATAGTGCACTAAAAGTTGAAGATTACCACTTAAATCAAAAATTACATTCTTTGCCCTCCTTTTAACATCTTTTATTTCTTTCCCTTTTATTAAAAAATCAAAATTTTTATTTAGAGATCCTTTAACCACACCCATTTTAGGAGTATCCGTCCAAGTTTTAAGAAAGGTCCTTTTCAGGACCTTTTCTTTTAATTCTAAAACACTGGATTCTACTTCCGGAAGTTCTGGCATTTATTCAATAGTTTCTTTAACTTTTTTAATTATTTCTTTAGGAGTAAAGTGAGCTTTTATTAAAAAGTCTTCGGCACCTAATTCAAGTCCGCGGTCAACTTCTGATTTCTGCCCTAAATTGGAAAGAATTATAATCGG
>CAYWPY010000063.1:0-2159 GCA_964460255.1 uncultured Candidatus Saccharibacteria bacterium
ATTTAATATGAAGTCTAAAAATTTAAAATAATTAAATAAAATGCCTCCAAAAGAAGTAATAGATTATATTAAAAATTGTCAAAAAGAGGGTTTTAGTAAAGAAGCGATTAAAAATAAACTATTAGAAGTAGGGTGGAATGAAAAGCAAATTAAAGAATCTTTTAATGCGACTGAAGAAAAAGATACCCCTCAAGATGAAGCGATAAAAAATATAAAAACCAAAAAACCTAAAATAGGGGGCATAAAAAACAAGTTAAAAATCATTTTACCGGTAATTTTTGCTTTGCTTTTTATGAGCGGTGTTTCTGCCTTTTTTATTATGCGCAGTCCCAGTCCTCAAGATGAAATAATGGAATCGCTAAAGAATATGCAAACTCTTAATTCTTTATCATCTACATTTGGACTTAATTTTGAAGCCACAACTAATCAAAATAATGACTTTCAAGGTTCTTTTACTTCTACCAGTAAGGTAGATTCAAATAACATGGAAGGAGAATTTACATTTGAAGGGCAAGGAATGTTTAACGGTACGGGAGGCTCTCTTAAAGGTAGTCTTTTAGCGGTTAATGACAAGGCCTTTATTAAACTTGATCAAGCTCCATTTTTGGGAATGTTTTTACCTCTTCCAATTAGTGAGATTAAAGGAAAAAATATTTTGGTGGCCGAAAATTTATCTGAAGAATTAAATGAAGAAAATTTAGAAAAACTTAACAAAAATCCACTTGGAATAAAACCGGAAGAAGTAGCTGATGATTTCTTTAAAGATGATGTTGATCCGGAGGTAGCGGAAGAATTTTTAAAAGATCTTGGTCAAGGCTTGTGGGATTATGAGGCGATAATAGTTGCCAGTTCTACAGAAGAAGAAATAAGGGGCACTTCAGTTAGAAGATATGATTTAAAGCTTAATCTTGAAAATTCTCTTGAGCTTTTTGATGTGGTTATTAAGGATTACGAACAATACTTGAATAAACCTGAAGAACAAGAAGAAGTATATTATTGCGTTGATAACGAGGGAAATACAGGAACGTACAAGGGAAAAACAATAAATCCTCAAAAAAATTCTTGTCCGGAAGTTTTCCCGGAAGGTTCTTATGATAAAGAGAGAACCGGTAGTTATGTTCCTACTATTTCTGCTCGCCTTTCTGCCTATGACACTCAGATAAAATCGGAAATGTCTCAAATAAGAAGCAGTGCTGAACAGCATTATTATAGTCAAGATGGATCTTATAATGGTTATAACAATTCAGAAGATTGGCTTAATTTAAAAGAAGAAACTCCCAAGTGTAGTAAGGCGATAATGGATAAAGATGGTTATCAGATAAACATTTCTCAAGATGGCCAAAAGTATGCTACTTGGGCACCACTTTGTCTTGGTTCAAAAGAAGCTGAAAAAATAATGAAAGAGGATTTAAAAAAAGAATTAATAGAAATTGATGAAAAGTTAAAGGATTCTTTATCTGCTTCGGTTTGGACTGACGGAGAATATATACATAAAGTTGAAGTTAATATTGAAGGTATTGAAAACTATTCGGAGGATTATAATAATTTTAAACTTAATTTAGGAATTGATTTTGAGGATTTTAATCAACCGCTTGGATTGGAAGAGCCGGAAGAATATATGGATTTAGAAGAGTTGGAAGAAAAAATGAGGAACACACAAAATGAAGCGATAGGGGGTAATAATATGCAAATAGCTAGTGCTGAAGCTTACGACACCCATATAAGAGCAGAATTAAGTCAAAGCAGAACTAAAGCAGAGCAATATTATTATGATAACAAGGGATCTTATCAGGGTTATGATGATTCCAGTGAGTGGAAAGATATAGAGAGTGAAATTCCTGATTGTAGTGCACAAATTTTAGGGGAGAGTGAGTATCAAATTAACATAGCTAACGACGGTCAAAATTATGTATCATGGGCGCCTCTTTGTGCAGAATCTCAAGAAGTTGAAAATCCAGTTTATTATTGTGTGGATGCTTTGGGAAATGCCGGTAAATATCAAAATATAAGTGATAATAAGAATGTGTCCAAATGCGAAGATTTGTTTGAAATTGATTTATAGATTTAAATTTTAAAACCAACCCCTTCCAACCTAATCCGTGTGAGGTCCAACCTAACACAACAAAATCTAAGTTCAAATTCTGTGCTAGGTCCAACCT
>CAYWPY010000064.1:0-1959 GCA_964460255.1 uncultured Candidatus Saccharibacteria bacterium
GGTTTCATTAATGTGCAACCCGGACGGTGAACCGACATAGTGGAGACTCTTAAAGCTACTCGGTTTATGAATGTGGCCTAAAACGGTAAGTGAAGGCTTGAATCTTTCTAAATCACTTCTACCTATCGGCATATAAGTTCCTACCTCATAAGGGTTTTCAGGTACTTTTCCACTTAAATAATCTCCATGACTAACTAACATCCAATCTTGAGGTAATTTATCTTCATATTCGGCCAGCGTTTCTCCCATTTTTTTATCTTTATCGTAAGGAATAAAAAAAACATTTACCCCTTTTACCTTTTTAATCTCCGGCTCAGTTATTACTTCTAAATTTTCTGCAGTAAAGTGGCTCCGGTCGATACCCGGATCGTGATTTCCAGGAATAATTAAAAAATCTATCTTCTTATTTTCTTTGCAGATCTTATCAAAAGTAGTGTAATTACTGCACTCTTTATCAAAAAGATCCCCGGCTATAATCAGGGTGGAAATATCTCTTTTTTTTAGTTCATCCAAAATAGATTCCAGTGCTTTATAGCGCTGAAGAGATTCTTCTTTATCTTTTTTTAAGTGGATGTCAGCAGTAATACCAATTTTCATGTTTTCTAATTTTTAATCTTTTTTTAACTCTACTCTATTTTTGAAGCAACTTCTTTTAAGTTATCAGCCGATTCTTGTAAAAGTCTATTTTCTTCTTCTGATATCTCCATATTAAATCTCTTTTCTATTCCCTTTTTTCCCAACACTACGGGAAGACTTAAGCAAATATCTTTAATTCCGCAACTTCCTTGAGGGTTGTGAGATATAGGAAGAACCCTTCTTTTATTATACAGTATCGTTTCTACAATTTGAGTCGTCCCCGCCGATATTGCATAATAAGTAGCCTTCTTTCCTTCTATTATCGAATAAGCGGCATTTTTAGCCTTCTTAAAGATATCCTCTTTCTCTTTAAGAGAGATTTTTGTAAATTTATCAAGAGAAACATTACCGATAGTCGCCGTACTCCACAAAGGAAGTTCACTATCACCATGTTCACCAACAATATAAGCATGGATACTTTGCGGACTAACCGAAAGTCGTTCTCCTAATAAAAATCTAAAACGAGCAGAATCAAGTATTGTTCCCGAACCTATTATTTGATCTTTTTTATCGGGATACATTAAATTAGCTTGATAGGTTAAAACGTCAACCGGATTAGTAACCATTAAAATAATTATATTTGGGTTTTTATTAAATATTTTAGAAACTATATCGTCAATCAATTTAGAATTCTTTTTTATTAAGTCCAATCTGGTTTCTCCTTGTTTTTGAGAAGCTCCACAAGTAATTATTGCTACTCGGCTATCTTTTATGTCTTCATAACTACCTTCTTTTACTTTAGTATAGCCTAAAAAGGGAACTGAATGTTGCAAATCCATAACTTCAGCCTCAACCATTTTTTCATCAATATCAATTAAAGCTATTTCCTCTAAATTTTGACTCATAAGTAAGCTATAAGCAGTAGTACTTCCCACTAACCCGGCACCGATAATTGTTACTTTTTTTCTCATTTCTATTGTAAAATTATTTTTTAAACCTTATTACTTAATAATAGATTAATTAAAGGAGTTAATCAAAAAAAAGAACCCCGAGATTTCTCAGGGTCTTATCTTTTGAAGTAACATTACGTATCCATCTCTATTATTGGTAATGCTACATAATGAAGAATCGCTTAAACAATCATAATTAATTACATTGAGTACGGTTTTTCCTTTAACCGCTGCCTTGGCAAAAATAGTTAACTCTTCTGCATTCCACCTATTGGCATCAACAGTCATTTCTCTCCCGAATTCTAAAATTTTACAAATTGCTTCCGCAGACAGGTAATTAGATTCCATTAAAACTCCCCCTTTAAATTATTTTTCAATAAAATCCAAATGTTTAAGCTTTTACAATATGCCATAAAAGATTATATGTGTCAAT
>CAYWPY010000065.1:0-1819 GCA_964460255.1 uncultured Candidatus Saccharibacteria bacterium
ACCCTATTTTGATTTTCTTTTATAAATTCTTCATTTTCTTTAAAAGAATCTGATTCTTTTAATCGTTTAACCACACTTTCGGTTTTATCAACCTGATCTTGCATTTCAGAATTCCACTGAGAGACCAGTAAATATCCACCAATTGAAATCAATAAAAGAATTATTGAATAATAAAACAAAATATCAAAAGAACCAGGGAGTTCAAATGATTTTTTATTTTTCGGATTTATATCTATTGCCATCTCTTATTTTTTAGATTTTATCCCTTCTAATGCCATTCCAATCGCTACAGAACATAACGAAGAAAGATCTTTCTCAATAATTGGTTTTAAAACTGACGGATATTTAATCTTTTTAAAAGAGTTGCTTTGACTAACAGAGGAAAAATTATTAGATAATGCATCCTTTATTTCTTTAAAATTAGAAGCACCACCGGTAATTACGATATCGTCTATTTTTTCTCCTCTTTCTTTTTCAAATCCATCACAGACTTCTTTAACTTTAGAAGATAAATCTTGAGAAAGTGATTTCTTTACTTTTTGAGAAACCTCACTAGCTTTTTCTTGTTCACTTTCACTATCATTATAATCAACCTCCGGTAATATAGCAACGCCCTCGGTAAAATCCTTTCCAGCTATATCTAAACTATGGCTGTGTTTAGGAATTTTATTCTCAATAATATTAACTGTTGTGGTTTGATCTCCGATATCAACAACAGTAACTGTTTTTTTCTCTTCACCAAAAACTTTTGCAAGTCCAAAAGTTTCTGCGTCTAAAGATCCGACTTCCAAACCTGACTTTTTTGCAATAGCTCTATAGTTTTTAATAGTATCATTTGGTACTGCAAGTAAGAGAACTTCCACCATTTCTTCTCCTTGTTCTTTTCTTAATTTAGTTAATTTCCAATCTAAAGTAACTTCATTTAATGGCAAGGGAACTCGCTGTCTAGCCTGGAACTGAATAGCAGATTCAACTTCGGATTTTTTCATTTTTGGAACTTCAAAAGAGGTAAAAAAGCTACTAAAATCAGGTATTGAGAATATACTATTTTTAGTTTTCATTCCCGTCTCTTTAAGAATTGAACCTATAGTATCAGAAACAGCTCCCAACGACGAAGAAAAATCAGCTCCGCTATTTGAACGAAGACTTCTTCCGGTAATGTCCTTAATTGAAGCTATTCCGTAGTTATTGAGAGTAATCTGGCCATCTTCTTCAAAAAGCTCAATTATCTTTATTGAGGTCGTTCCGATATCAATGCCTAAACATTTTTTAGGATCTTTAGAAAATAAAGGCATGTAGTAAAGTTAACTTCTTTTTAAAATTAAAATAATAAATGTAGTTTTAAAATTAAAATTTTTATTTTTAATCTTCAATAAATTATATCTATCCTTATTTTCTTATACTTTTTAATGTTTTCTCATATATGCGGTGGGGGTGGGATTCGAACCCACGAACCCGTAAGGGTTGGCGGTTTTCAAAACCGCTGCCTTAAGCCACTCGACCACCCCACCAAATAACTTTTATTTACGGATTTTGAATTTCTAATTTTGAATTCAACCCTTTCTCACTTCTTTATAAAATTTACAAAACCCTTAATGCGGAGAGGGAGGGATTCGAAATAAACACCTGTTTTTCCCCGACCCCCTGACTCTAAAAAACCACGTTTTTTAGTATTTTTTAACACGGGGAAAAACGGTTCGAATCTTTTTACTTTTCTCTCCTTTTCCAATAATTACTCACTATATAATAAACTATTTCATCTATGCGGAGAGGGAGGGATTCGAACCCTCGGTGCCCGTTAAGGCACAACACCTTAGCA